>NZ_JBBYXL010000014.1 GCF_039655865.1 Prosthecobacter sp. SYSU 5D2
CCAGGCAACCCAACCCACACTCAAAGAGCCCTGTCAGGGCGAGACACCCCGGCCCGCGTGAACCCCAGACTTGCCACCTCCTTCCAGAGTCGTGACAAAAACCACCAAGTACGCCGCCCCCCCCCCCCCACCCGGCCGGGGGGGGTGGGCCAGCCTTGTTGGCGGGCGAGGGTCTCGATTTGCTCCTGGAGGGGGGCGAGGTGGATGAGCTCGCCGAGGATCTTGATGTAGCCGGAATCGCGGCCAGTGAACTGGAGGAACTGGTGGGTGCCGTGGTTCCAAAGGCGGACGAGATCCCGAGTAACGAGGCCGGTGGGGGGGATGGGGTCCCAGTGCCAGGTGCCATCGGCAGTGCGGAGGGCGTAGCCGGGGGAGAGGGCGGGGCCGGAGAGGATGAGGGGGGAACCTTTGTCAAGATTGGGGTCAAGGGGCCGGTCAAGAGCGTCAAGGCTAGGGTCAAGACAAGAGTTCAGAGGGGAGTCAGAGGTGCTGACTTGCCAGTGGGGGAGGACTTCGAGGGATTGGACGTCGAAGACGGGGCCGAAGGGGTTGTAGGGCTGGGTGGCGATCTGGGAGGCGGCCTCGGTCATGCCGTAGGTCTGGAAGACGCGCCAGCCGAGGGCGAGGGCGGAATCGGCGAGGGACTGGGACATGGCACCGCCGCCGATGATGGCGGCGCGGAGGGTGTCCGGACAGGGGATGCGGGCCTGGACGAGATCGTGCACCTGGGCTGGGACGAGGGAGACGAGGGTGATGCGCTCTTTTTCACACAGGGTGGCGAAATCCTGCGGCTGCCATTTGGCGGTGGTCTGAGTGACGCGGCTGTGGCTGAGGTGGGCGCGGGCGAGGATGGAGAAGCCGCCGACGTGATGAAGGGGGAGGGCGATGAGCCAGTGGTCGTCAGTGGTGACCTCGAAGTGGGTGTTGACGGCCTGGGCGGAGATCAAGAACGCACTTTTGGTGAGGGCGACCCATTTGGGGGTGCCGGTGCTGCCGGAGGTCTGGAAGAGGCAGAGATGGGTGAGGGACTGGGAGGTGAGAAAGTCGGCGAGGCCGGTGGCGGCGTCCGGCTGGGAGGGATTCACCGCGATGTGGTTGGCGGGGCTGTGCCAGTCGTCAAACACGGGAGGGGTCATGTGAGGGGCCTCCAGGGGAGTTTTTCCAGGACATCGCCAAAGCCGAGGCCGCCGCCGCTGAGATCGGGCGTCATGTGGCCGCCGGTGACGCGGATGCGCTCGAAGAAGGGGTCGGCATCGAAGAGGTGCTGGGTGCTGAGGCCGCAGAGGCCGATGCGGTCGCCGTGCTCCTGGCGGGCGAGGGCGGCCTGATAAGCGGCGTACATTTGGCCCAGGCCGTGGTCCATGGCGGAGGTGAGGACGAGGGGCTTACCGGGGTGCCTGTCTGCGACGGTGCGCCAGTCGCGACGGGCGGGCTTGACGACGACGGCATCGAAGCCGGTGCTGCCGTCGCGCCAGCCTTTGTCGAGGGCGAGCCTGACGCCCCATTTGGCCTGGCAGGCGGTCCAGAGGGCGGGGTCGTAGGGGAAAGGATCTTCGACGAAATCGAGCTGCCGATAGACGCGGACGGGCATGAACTCGATGAATTTTTGGAAGTCGTCCATGCTGAGGCAGGCATTAAAATCCACCCGGAAGCGGAGGCGGGGGTCATCGGAAATACGGGCGCAGTTTTCCAGGAAGCGGGTGGTTTCGCCGTAGTTGGCGTAGCCCTTGGCCTTGATGGCGGGCCAGCCCTCGGCGAGGACTTTTTCAAATTGGGGGACGGTGTCCTGGGCGAAGCTCCAGGAGTAATGGCTGCGGGGGATTTCCAGGTCCTGAAAGAGGCTGATGCCTGCCTCGCGGGCGGCGCCATCCACAGACGCGCAATGGAGGGCCATGGCGGTGACGGGGGTGGTAATGCCCTGCGCGAGGAGGCGGAGCTGCTCATCAATGGGGGCATCGCCAAATTCCGGCCAGGGATGGACGCAGCCGTAGCCGGAACCGATGCGGAGCAGGGCACCGGGGAAGACGCGGCGGTGAGAGGCAGAATTTAAGGCTACGCCGCTGCGGAGCAGGTATTCATGGATGTAGATGGGCTGGTCCAGGGTCACAGGTCACAAGGGGGTGAGGTGTGTCCTGGATACGCCCCAGCAGAACAAGGCGGCGAACAAGAGTAACTGCATGCCGCTGAGAGCGAGGAGGCGGTTGTATGACGGGCCGGGGGGCTGGGTCCAGATGCGGAGGATGAGGAAGAGGCCGACGGGGACGGTGGCGAGGGGGACGGTGAAGGCGCGGGGGAAGTCATGCTGCCACCAGTAAAGACCGGCGAGGTGGGCGAGAAGGATGAGGGCGGTGATCTCCAGCCGGGCGAAGGTGATGCCGAAGCGGACGGCCAACGTGCGTTTGCCCGTGCTGCGGTCTTCGGCCTGGTCACGGAGGTTATTGATGGCGATGAGGACGGTGGAGAGGCAGCCAACCTGGAAACCGGCGATGAGGCCGCCTTCCAGCCACTCGCCGGACTGGACGAAGGCGGAGCCGGTGACGGCGACGAAGCCGAAGAAGAGGATGACAAAAAGCTCGCCCAGGCCGCGATACGCGAGGGGCATGGGGCCGCCGGTGTAGCCGTAGCAGAAGTAGAGGGAAGGAATGCCGATGACGATGATGGCGACGCCGCGTGCCTGGATGAGGGGGACGGAAAGGAGGGCGGCAAGGGCGAGCATGAACCAGGCGGCGGTGAAGACGGCGCGGGGGGACATGACGCCGGAGGCGGTGATGCGGCGGGGGCCGAGGCGGGCGTGGGTATCCGCGCCTTTCATGAAGTCCAGAACGTCATTGAACCAGTTGGTGGCGATTTGCAGGGCGAGGGCGCTCGCCAACGTGCAGAGGAGGAGCCAGGTGCTCCATTGGCCGCTGATTTTCCAGCCCAGGACGGAGCCGACGACCACGGGGGCAATGGCCGCACCGAGGGTTTTCGGGCGGGCGGCGGCGATCCATTCAAAGAGCATGAGCAGCGGGAGAAGGAGGTGTGAGAAAAGACGAAGGCATCAAGAGACGATGTGAGCCGCTTTTCAACCGGGAACGTATCCTCTCAAAGAGCAAAGAAATCTCTCGCATCCAACGCATTGTCGCTTTTAACTGGCCCTGATTGCATCTGTGTGCCATCACCCCCTTTCACAAGGCTTATGTCATCCCTCCAGGCCATCCGCGACGCTCTTGAGCAGTCCCCTGATAATGTCTCCCTCCTTCTGCTCTTTGGCCGTGCCAGCATGGAGCTTCTGCACCTTGAAGATGCCCGCGAGGCCTTTGAGCGCGTGCTTGCCATTGACCCTGACCACACGGACGCGCAGCTAGGTGTGGCGCGGGTGCTGTTTATGGAAGGTGATGCCTCCGGTGCGGCGGTGCGGGCTGAGCGGGTGCTCTTGCAGGAGCCGGACAATGCGTCTGCCCACCTGCTGCTGAGCCGGGTGCATCTGAGCGAAAACGACCGGTCCAAGGCGATCGAGCATTTTGACCGCGCGGCGCAGATTGACGGCACGATGAGTGATCCGGCGCTGGAGCGTGAGCTGGGCCGCACGGCGCGTGATGCGCGGCGGACGTCCCCTGCCCCGTCGGCCCCGGAGCCGCCGGCTTCGAGCAGTGATGCTGCCGAAGACGGTGATGCGTCTCAGGAATTTTACGATGATCCGTTTGATGAGCCGCCCTATGACTGGCGGCCGGAGACGTTTTTTACACCGGGTGATCCGAACCGCTTCGAGACGACCTTTGCCGATGTGGGCGGGATGGACGAGCTGAAGGAGGAGATCCGCCTGAAGATCATTTATCCCCTGCAATACCCGGACCTGTATAAGGCCTATGGGCGGCGCACGGGCGGTGGCATTTTGATCTATGGGCCTCCGGGCTGCGGCAAGACGCTGGTGCTGCGCGCGGTGGCTGGCGAGGTGCCTTGCAACTACCTATCGGTGGGGCTGCATGAGATTTTTGATCCTTACTTCGGCAGCACGGAGCGGAACCTGCATCAGATCTTTGAAACGGCGCGGGCGAATGCGCCGTGCGTGCTGGTTTTTGATGACCTGGACTCACTGGCCCAGGACCGACGGAATGTGCGCGAAAGCCAGCTGCGCAATCTGGTGAACCAGTTTCTCCATGAACTGGACGGACTGCGTGAAAACCAGCGCGTGCTGGTGATTGGTGCGACGAATCAGCCGTGGTCGCTGGATCCGGCTTTCCGTCGCCCGGGGCGTTTTGATCAGGCGATTTTTGTGCAGCCGCCGGATGCGGGAGCACGGGCGCAGATCGTCACGCTACTGGCGAAGGACAAGCCGATTTCGAATCTGAATGTGGAGGCGCTCGTTGAGGCCACGGCCGGTTTTTCCGGGGCCGATATGGGCTGGGTGTTTGACCGTGCGGCGGAGCTGGCGCTTTCGGCGGCGATCCATAGCGGGCAGCCGGTACCGATCACGATGGAGCTGCTCTTAAACGTGGCGCACAGTCATACGCCGAGCACGCAGAGCTGGTTTGAAGGCGTGCGGGATCATGCGCATCAGGTGTCGCCGGACGGCTTTTTCAATGAGGTGCGGAAGTTCCTCAATGCGCCGTCTTCGAAGGAGCGATGAGGTTGATGCGGACGAGGTCGTCCGCGCTCCGTTTGCTTTGTTGTGCGGACGGGGGCGGCCGCGATCCTTAGACGAGTTCGCCTTCGGCCAAGCGCCGGGCTTGCTCGACCCAGCGCTCTCTTTCGATGCGGTCTTTAAAGGCCAGCCTTCGCGAAAACTCCCTGATCTGGACCTGATTCCAGGCGGAGATTTGCTGAAAGCGATAGACCCCCACTTCATGAAGCCGGTTCTGCAATGCTGGTGAGATGCCGTTCACCCGGGTCAGGTCATCCACATCCGGTGGCGGCTCTTTATAAACCAGGCCCAACGCGGGATCATTCTCCGGGATCACGGATGGGGGCGCTGATGCAGGAGCAGGGATGGCCCCGGCATCGGGATCAATGATGAAATCCAATGCCGAGCCAATGCCCAGCAAATCGAGTCCGTTTTGCCCCTCTTCATCATTTTTGTCCTCGTTCAGAAGAGCCGGTTGTTTCTCTTCTTCGGGTTCCTCGTCCATCAGAAACGAAAAGGGTTCCACGGCATCCTCATCCTCTGGAGGCGGGGTCGCAGGTGCAGCCGCAGGCGGACGTGACTTGGCCAGGCTGTCCAGTTTCATCTGAATCCGCGACAAAGCTGCCTCCTTGATGACCGGCCGGTCAGACATCTGCAACTCGGGCAGATCGGGGATCAAGGGCACGGGCGGGGTTTCTGCCACAGGTTGGGTCAACGGCGCAGGTGCCTCGATTTTCCGCTCTGGAAAAAGTGCGGGCGGTGATGGCGGCACCTGGGCAGACAGCTTGGGTGGGAGCAGCTCTTGGACCGGTGGCGTGGCTGGCTTCAATGCCTGCTCTGCCATTTTGCGTTTCAGCCCGGCCACCTCCTCGCGCAGGCTGTCCGTCTCTTCCTGCAAGTGGCGGTTCTGGCGCTTGTAGCGTCCCCAGGTCAACCCGCCAAACCACAGACCCAGAAGAAAGAAAAGGCACCCCAAACCGGCCACAAACGCTGTGCTATGCGTGAGGAAATACCACAGCGGTTCAGTCTCCAGGGATGTAAAATCAAACTTCATTGCGGATATCAGCGGATCAGGATCTCTACGGTGCGGGGATTTTCAGGTGCGCCCGGCGTGCCAGCACGCACAGGCTCAAAGGCGGCGGTCTGCACATCGCTGGCAGGCAGCCCTTGTTCAACGAGAAAAGAGTGCACTTCGCCCGCTCGCGCCAAGGCCAGCTTCCGCTCAGATTCTGGATTGCCATCAGGATCCGGGTGACTTCCAATGAGCAGCTTGACGACCGGTCCAGCCGTCAGTAACGAAGGCGTCAAGGCTGCCAGTTTCGCCTGCTCCTGGGCGCTTAAAGTCTGACGGCCTGGGTCAAAACTGATGCTCTGGCCAGACAGCGTCTCCCTCAGATTTTCGAGCTGCGTTTCAGGGATCGTGCTCTCCGGCTTGTAGCCTGGGAAATGATATTCTGAAGGATAGAACACCAGTTTGGAAATCACCTTTTTCCCACCCGTAACGGGTCGCAACAGCGCCAGCCATTCACTTTCAAGGGTCCGCGTTGCTGCCGCCTCGATCATCGGTTCCCCCTCTTTGTTGATTGAAAACCGTCGGGCGGAAGGAGAGGTAAAAAAAGCACGTACAAAGGAAGTCAAAGAGTCCGTATCGGAAAATACGGAAGGGAGTGTGTGGGCGCTTTCCTTCAGTTCTGTGGCATCCGTTCCACTCAAGAGCTTAACAAGCTGCCCACGCAGGCCATTGGCAGGAACAAGTCCAGCCAACTTGATCCCGGAAGAATCTTTTACCATTTCCAGCCAGGCGGCGACTTTCAGGTTTTCGATGATGGGTGCCATTAGGCGGCTGTCGGCCGTCAGAGGCCCCTGTTCACTTTCTGGCCAGCGCACCTGCGCATCCGCATGGAGGCCTTCTGTAGTCACCGTCAGGTCCGGGCGCAGCAGGTGAATCAACCGGGCAGCCTCACGGATGTTCTGTTCTTCAGGAAGCCAGCCTTCCAGAGTCAGGATATCATTGGCTAGGCGGGCGCGGAGGCTGGCCGGAATGCTGAGTTCATCCTTCACCAGTCGCAACGGTCTGATGGCCAAAACAGCGGCGCGGGCTTTTTCCAGTGCCGCGCGGTCCGGCGCATTCCCGGCGATACGAAGATCCAGAAAGCGCACATCCGCTGCCGCTGAACGTACACCTTGCTTAGCCAATGCGGCCAGCACCTGCTGGTGCAGATCTGGAAGCTGCTTTTCGGTATAGAACCAGCCATGCACGATCACCAGCAGCAGCAGCAAGGCCAGGGAGATGAGCAGGATGAAGAAACGCATGACGAGGAAGAACATTGACACAGGGGTGGGCTAACGGATACTCCGCCGCCCTTCTGCGCCTGAGTACCTACGGAGGTCCGATGCTGCGCTGCAAGAACTATTCCACACTCCCACTTATCCCCATGTCTGTCATCATCGCCGGAACCGTCGCCCTGGACAACGTCAAGACCCCTCAAGATGCCCAGGAGAACCTGCTCGGCGGCTCCGCTTCCTATGCCGCCCTGGCCGCCAGCATTTTCACACCGGAAGTTCACCTCGTGGGCATCATCGGCCATGATTTCCCGGAAGCCCACCTGAACCTGCTGAGCAGCAAGGGCATCTCCCTGGACGGCGTGGAGCGGAGCGACGGGGCCTCCTTTACCTGGAGCGGCGAATACCACGATGACATGAACAGCCGCACCACGCACAATGTGGCCATCAACGTCCTGGAGCATTGGATGCCGAAGCTTTCCACCGCCGGGGCCGCTGCGAAGATCGCCGTGCTGGCCAACATGAGCCCGGACAACCAGATGCAGACGCTGGAGCAGTGCACGGGTGCTGATTTCATCACGGCCGACACGATGGACCTGTGGATCAGCATCGCCAATGAGCGGCTGCATGATGTCCTCAAGAAGATTGACCTGCTGGTCATCAATGAGGGTGAGGCCAAGGAGTTCGCCGGAACGACCAACCTCGTCGAAGCCGGCTACCGCCTCCAGGCCAAGGGCCCGCGCTTTGTGGTCGTCAAACGCGGTGAGCATGGCAGTTATCTCTTTGGAGAAGGTGCCGGAGATTTCTTCGCCTGCTCTGCCTACCCGCTGCGCTCCGTCTTCGACCCCACCGGTGCCGGGGATTCCTTCCTCGGTGGCCTGGCCGGCTGGCTCTCTGCCAATGGCAAGACCAAGCCGACTTTTGCCGATCTGAAGACCGCCGTGGTCCACGGCAGCGTCACCGCCAGTTATACCTGCGAAGCTTTCAGCACGCATAAGCTGCAGACGGTCACCAAGGAGGATGTGGCGGCACGACTGAATGAATTGAAGCTGTTTACGGACTTCGTGGCGTAAAGAGAAGTTTGCTGTTGTTTGCGATGGATGGTGATGGTTTGCAGTTGATTGAAAACCATTGCCAACCACGGCAAACGCGCAGCGCCAACCATCGCCAACCTTCCCTTCCCCCTATGTGGAACACCATCCAGACATTCCAGGACATCAAGCTTGAAAAGACGGCCGACGGGATCGGCAAGCTCACGATCAACCGACCGGAGGTGCGCAATGCGTTCCGCCCGCAGACGGTGAAGGAGATGCTCATCGCGCTGGATCTGCTGCATGAGGACCGGGAGGTGGGGGTGATCATCCTTTGTGGTGAAGGGCCGCTGGCCTTCTGCTCCGGTGGTGACCAAAAGGTGCGGGGTGATGCAGGGTACATCGGTGATGATGGCGTGCCGCGGCTGAACATTCTGGATGTGCAGCGCAAGATCCGTACGCTGCCGAAACCGGTGGTGGCGATGGTGGCGGGATACGCCATCGGCGGCGGCCATGTGCTGCATGTGGTGTGTGACCTGACCATTGCGGCGGACAATGCCCGTTTCGGCCAGACAGGTCCCAAGGTGGGCTCTTTTGACGGCGGGCTTGGCTCAAGCTATCTGGCGCGCATTGTCGGCCAAAAGAAGGCCCGGGAGATCTGGTACCTGTGCCGTCAGTATGATGCGCAGCAGGCGCTGGACATGGGACTGGTGAACACGGTGGTGCCGCTGGAGAAACTGGAGGAAGAGACGGTCAAATGGTGCCGCGAGATGCTGGAGCACAGCCCGCTGGCGCTCCGCTGCCTGAAGGCTTCCCTGAATGCCGATTGCGACGGCCAGATGGGTCTTCTGGACCTGGCTGGCAATGCGACGCTGCTCTATTACATGAGCGAGGAGGCCAAAGAGGGCAAGAATGCCTTTGTGGAGAAGCGGAAGCCGGATTTTGGCCAGTTTCCGAGGCTGCCTTGATGGGTATAAGCCTGATTATTTGATCGGCGGCAATTTCTCCTCAAGCACGGTGCGCAGCTCTTTGAGTATGGCTGCATGCTGAGGGTCATGGGCGAGGTTGGTGTATTCGCGGGGGTCGTTGTCGTGATCGTATAGCTCGATGCCGTTGCGGCCTTCGTCCCATTCGGTGCAGCGCCAGCGGAGGGTGCGGATGCTGCGGCCCCAGAACTCGGCCTCGGGGCCGCGTCGGGCCTGAGTGAAGGCGCCTTCATGGATGGCTGTGGAGGGGGTATTCAATATGGGTTTGAGACTCTTGCCCTGCACATGGGAGGGGATGGGGATGCCGGTGAGGTCGCAGAGGGTTGGGTAGATATCCAGGAGCTCGGCGAGGCTGCCGCTGCTCTGGCCATTGCCCTTCATGCCAGGGGCGGAGATGATGAGGGGCACGGCGGCGCTTTCCTCAAAAAGGCTGCGTTTATGCCACAGCTCATGCTCGCCCAGATGCCAGCCGTGGTCGCTGGTGAAGACGACGACGGTGTTCTCTAGCAGGCCTTGTGCTTTCAAGTCGGCCATCAGGCGGCCAACCTGGGCATCCACATAACTGACGCAGGCCAGGTAGGCGCGGATGGCGGCGCGGCGCTGCTCAGGGGTGGCGGTCATCGTATAACCCGGAACGGAACCGTTACGGGCAGGCAGGGGGATGTCATCCACATCATTCGCGGGGGCCTCCGGCAGGGTGATGCTGTCCACGGGAAACAGGTCGAAATATTTGGCAGGAGCCACGAAGGGCGTGTGCGGGCGGTGAAAGCCAACGGCGAGGAAGAAGGGCTTGTCAGCATCACGCTTCTTCAACCAGTCCATGGCGATGGCGGTATGGGCTCCGTCCACGAGCTGGTCATCACCGCCCGGAATCTCCTGCCAGCCGATGCCCTTTTTCTTGCCGGTCTTGACCGTGACGATGGATTCACGAGATGGTGGATAGGGACGCTCGTCTTCGAATGGGGTGCCGAAGTCCCAGGCTTCGGGATCATCCTTGCTCTCCAGGCCGGTAGGGATGCCGAGGTGGAAGATCTTACCGGAACGGGCGGTGGCATAGCCCTGCTGGCGGAAATGATGCGGCAGGGTGAGCACGCCGGGAACATTGTCGTAGAGGACGTCGGCATTGTCAGTGACGCGTGTTTTGTTAGGCCGCAGGCCGCTCATCATGGAGGCGCGGGAGGGATTGCAGTGAGGGAACTGGCAGTAGGCGCGGCTAAAGAGCACGCCTTTTTTGGCCAGATCATCCAGGTGCGGTGTCTGGGCTTCTGAATGTCCGTAGCAGCTGAGCGTGGAGGCGAGGTCATCCGCCATGAGCAGCAGCACATTGGGGCGGGAATCCGCTGCGCATAAGCTGGAGCCGAGGCAGAGGAGGAGGGCGAGGAGACGCTTCATAGATCCGCTGTGAACGTATGGGCTGCGTCACTTTATCAGGGACTTGGCAAGTCCCACTCCTTGGCTCACTTGGGGATCTCGTTGAGAGTGTAGTAGGCGACGGGGTGCAGTACGGGATGGCCCTGGGTGTTCTTGACGCCGTCAAGATGCAACTCATGCACATGGCCCTGGGTGAGGGGCGAGAGGGTCAAGTAAACGGATTTGCCATCGGGGGCGACTTGGGCGCGGGTGATCTTGGGGATGATTTCGTCCACTTCGGGTCCGCCGTAGTCTTCGCGATAGGCATAGGTGAACTCGCGCATGGAATAGCTGGCGACATCGCCTGCGGTTTTGGCATCCACGGGCTGGGTGAAGGTAAGTTCAAAGCCATCGGGCTTGGCGCGCATTTCATGAATTTCGAAAGGCGTCTTGCCGGTCCACTCGAGCTTTTCAAAGCAGAAGGGTTTGCCGCCACGGGCACCCCAGCCACGGTCGCTGCCACCGGTGTAAAGGCGGCCCTCGGCATCCAGACGACCGCCAATGAGACCGCTGGAGAAGTCGCCCCGGAAGGGAATGACAACGCCCTGTTTGATGCCATTGACAGTTTCCAGGAAAACGCGGCTGATGTTGCTATGACTTTGGTCGGCGACGAAAAGCTGGTTTTGGAAAGGGCCAAATTTGCCCTGGGTTTCATCGCAAAGGATGAAGGTGGGCGAGTTGCCGATCTTGCCATGAACGAGGTAAACGGCCGGGGGGAGGAGTTCCTTGATGCGCTTGCGCTCCAGGATCATGCGGTCATTGTCGCCAGCGGGATTAAACTGACCACGTTTGCGGTCACCAAGGAAGGCTTCTTTGACTGGGTCCAATGGGCGGGGACCCATATTCGGGGCGATGGAATACCATTCGTTGCCGCCAGGATGGCCTTGGAAAGAGCCTGGGACGAGATGCTGAAGCGTGGATGAACCATGCCAGGGCCCCTGGTTGTCCACGTAATAGACCTCGCCATCTGCATCGAATCCGACGCCACCGGGACTGCGGATGCCGCTGGCGGTGGGAACCATGCTGCCGTCCGGCTTGACGCGCAGCGCCCAGCCACGAAAGGGCACCTTGCTGGTGAAGGAACCGGTGAGGCAGAGGGTGACCCAGAGGTCGCCGCTTTTGTCGAAACGGCTGCCGAGAGCGTATTCGTGGTAGTCACCGGAGACGCCCCAGGCATCGTTGAAGTTTTCAAAGACATCGGCGCGGCCATCGCCATCTTCATCCTTGATGCGGGTAATTTCATAACGGGTGGTGGCGTATAAAGCGCCGTCCTTATAGCCCAGGCCCAGGACTTCATGAAGGCCGGAAGCGAAGAGCTTATATCCGACTTTGGCAGGGTCTGCCTGCTGGGCATTGGAGACGAGCCAGATCTCTCCACGTCGGGTGCCCAAGGCGAGGCGGTCGTCCGGAAGAAGTTCAATGGAGCCTACCTCCATGGCGGTCTCTGTGGGCGTGGTGAAGGTGGTTATTTTGTAATAGTCTGCTTCGACAGGATCGGCTGAGAAGAGAGGGAGGGCGAGTGTGGAAAGCAGAGAAAGGAAAAGGACGGATTTCATGAATGATCAAATGTTAGGCACTGAAGCCAGGTTTGAAGAATTTCTTCATTGGAACCGTTACTGGGGCCAGGAGTAGGTGACGGTGATTTCGTTTCCGGCGACGGGGAGGAGGAGGTTGTCTCCGACGATGCGGGCACCGGGGGCAGTGATGCGGAGTTTGTTTTCGAAACTCCGGCCTTCGAGTTTGAGCAGGCCGCCATCCACCCAGAAGGTGCCGTCCACGGATTCGATCTTGCCGGTGGCAAGGCGGAGGAAGGTGTTCTTGGGGACGGTGCCGTCGAGCTTGAGCTTGCGGACGAGTTTGTCAGTGGCGGCGACGCTGCGGTCCTCCACTTTGAGGCCGTTCCATTCATACATGAAGGTGGGGTACCTTTGGGCATCCAGGCGGTAACCTTTCCAGGCATAACCGGGGGCGCGATCCACAGTGGCGGGCCAGGGGGAATCCGGTGTGGGCAGAATGGCGAAGGGCTGGCCAAAGGCGGGACTGAGGACATCGTATCCGAGCGGTGGCTGGTAACCACCGCCACGGCTGTTCCAGTGTTTGGAGGCATCGATAAATGCGCCGCGCCAGACAAGGGCGAGGTTCATCTGCTCGGCGCTCCAGGCGAGGCTGACGCCGCCGGGATAACCCACGGCAATACCGCGATTACCCGCACCGGCGATGAAGTTGCGATACACGACGGGCTCGTCTTTGACGATGAGAGGGATGGGGTCAAAGTCCTTGGCCTTTTTGGCCTTGGCACCTTTTTCCCAGCCTTTGGGCCGCCAGGTGGAAAGCGGGGTGACATCGAAGCTGGCCCCTTTCCAGGCGGCGAAGACGGCAATGTCTCCCTGGGCCTGGAAGTATTCGAGACGGAACTCATGGGGACCGGCTTCAAGCTGAGTGCTGCCTTCTTTGATATCGGAGGGGTGGATGCCGTCATGCTCGACAACCGTCTTGCCATCAATCATGAGGCGGACGCCGTCGTCACCGGCGGTGTAAAAACGATAGCTGCCTTTGCGGGGTGCATTGAGTTTGCCGGTGAAGACGACACCGAACTCGTTCTTGTAATCGTCCAGCTTGATCTGGACAAGGTTGTCTTCAACGACGCCCTGGCGGTGTGGGGTGAGTTTGGAAAAATCGGGCAGCTTGTCCCAGGCACCGAGATAGAGGGCGAACTTGAGATCCTGCAATCCTTTACCCAATGGCAGGACTTTCATCTTGCCGTTCATGGTGAGGGCGTGGCCGGGGAAGGTGCAGACGAAAGGATAGTCGCCGTTTTTTTCAGGAGCGATGAAGGTGAGGGTGTCGGTCTCGTGCGGGTTGAGCATCTTGGAGTGGAGCCAGATGCTTTTGTCATCGGGCACCCAGTTGCGCTTGAGGGCGGCCTCGGGGTCCTCCATCTGCTTCATGGCCATGAGGGCGGTGTCGGTACCGGGCTGACAGAAGACGATGTTATGAGGGAGGTCATCGCCATTTTCGAAGATGAGTTTCACGGGTTCGCCAGGGCGCACGGTGAACTCGGTCTGGTCATACTTCATCTGGGCGGTCATCGTTTTGAGACGAATGATTTGGGCCTTGGCGGCGGGAGTTTTAGCTGGTGGGACCTTGGCGGCGACTTGTTTCTTTTTTGCTGGGGCGGAAGCGGCTGGTTTGGCGGGGGCTTTGGTGCCGGCTTTGTCGGAATCCACAATGAGGGGTCGCAGCCAGATGTTGCGATAGCGGACAGGATTCAGGTGGTCCTGGAGGAAGAGGTCGCCCTCCTGGAGGGTGCTCTCGAATTCGCGCATGTAATGCACAACGACGCCGTTGTGGATCACGGTCAGGCGGGCCTTGCCACCGTCTTTGGGGCGCTCGAAAAAGATGTCGTAAGTCTGCCATTCGCCCGGTTTGCGGCTGGCATTGACCATGGGAGGATAATTTTTGTACAGACCGGCAGCCTGGCCATCGGGATAGGTGTCATTCTGGTAGGAATCCAGCACCTGGATCTCCGGGAAGCCTCCAATGAAGACGCCGCTGTTTCCCCTGCCCTGGCCATTGCCGACGACCTCGACAGGTGTGGCCCACTCGATGTGAAGCTGGTAATCGCCTTGGAATTTTTCCTTGGTGCGGAGGCCGCCGCTGCGGGGAGTGATTTCCATGTAGCCGTTTTCGACCTTCCAGAGAGGTTCGTCACCCGGAGGGGAGTCTTTGCGTGGCTCACGCTTCCATTGGGAAAGATCCTTGCCGTCAAAGAGGACGATGGCATCGGAGGGGGCGGCACCGGCTCTTTCCTGGGTGCTGAAGCCGGGCGGGGTGATGACGGGGGGCCGAGGGCGCTGCAAGTCATTCGCCCGATAGACGCCGCCGGGTGTCATGGGCTGTTCTTTCTTTTTGTCGGCCGCCTGGAGGCTGGTGGCCAAACTGAGGATCAGGAGGAAGGAAAAACGCATGATGAAAGTGGGGGCAGACAACGGGAGGTGGGGAGGGATTCTATCTGGGAACGGGGATGGGATTGATGACTTATGATTTACGATTTATGACTTGGGAATGGAGTAGTTCCCCCTCGCATCGTCACGCGGGCAGAGAGTCTTTGCTTCCCTGCAATGACTTGGGGCTGGGAAGCGTTGATTAGGGCTTCATGAAATGCGTTTTCCTTTTCCTTTGTCTGACTGCCCTTCCCTGCTTTGCTGCTGACTGGCCAATGTGGCGGTATGATGCGGGACGGACAGCGGCGTCTGATGAGGTGCTGCCGGAGGGGCTGGAACTGCAATGGGAGCGGGTGGAGTCCCCGAGGGAGCAGGTGTGGGATGATCCGCTGAACCACGACCTGATGCCGTATGACCGGATCTTTGAACCGGTGGTGATGGGCGGGAAGATGTTCATCGGCTATAATGACCGGGACAAGGTGGTGGCGCTGGACCTGGAGACGGGGGCGAAGGTGTGGACTTTTTACACGGGTGGGCCGGTGCGGCTGCCACCGGTGTGCTGGGAGGGAAAGGTGTATTTCACCAGCGATGATGGGCACCTCTATTGTGTGAAGGCGGAGGATGGGAGCAAGGTGTGGTCCTTTAGCGCGGCACCTTCTGCCATGAAGACGCTGGGGAACATGCGGCTGATCTCCGCCTGGCCTGCGCGCGGCGGCCCGGTGATCAAGGATGGGAAGGTCTATTTTGCAGCGAGCATCTGGCCGTTTATGGGGACGTTTTTATATGCGCTGGATGCAAACAGCGGTGAGGTGGTGTGGGTGAATGACGGGACGGGAGCGGATTTCATCAAACAGCCGCACAGTGCCGCAGCCTTTGCTGGCGTAGCCCCGCAAGGGGCGCTGGTGGCCACGAAAGATACCCTGCTGGTGCCTGGCGGCCGGTCCGTTCCCGCAGGATTCGACCTGTCCACGGGGGAACTGCGCTACTTTCACCTGAACGACGGCGGCAAGGGCAACGGAGGTTCGTTTGTGGCGGCCGGAGAGAAGTATTTTTATGTGCATACCCGCG
Source organism: Prosthecobacter sp. SYSU 5D2 (assembly GCF_039655865.1). Classification (NCBI taxonomy): domain Bacteria; kingdom Pseudomonadati; phylum Verrucomicrobiota; class Verrucomicrobiia; order Verrucomicrobiales; family Verrucomicrobiaceae; genus Prosthecobacter; species Prosthecobacter sp. SYSU 5D2. The sequence goes on from NZ_JBBYXL010000014.1 coordinate 15,326, forward strand.
AGCGCGGAGTGCGGGTCTATGATCTAAAAACTGGCACCGCAGGGAAGTCCACCATGAATGAACCGGTGATCGTAGGAGACCGCTTGTATGCGGCGAAGGTGACGGAGAAAGACGATCCGGTTGTGCAGGCACTGGGCACCAGCGAGAAGGTGCTGTGGGAGGTGAAGGCGGATGGCAGCGGGGACCTGATCCAGGCGGGCGGGCATCTGTATGCGGCGGGGAAAAAGACCCTGTCGGCCATCGAGCTGCCGAAGTCTGACAAGGACAAGGCGCGGGTGGCCTGGACGCTGCCGGTGGAAGGGAACGTGCAGAGGCTGCTGGCGTCGAACGGCAAGCTCGTGGCAGTGACGCTGGACGGACGCATCCAGGTGTATGGCCAGGGAAAGAAAACCGGGCGGCTGGTGGTGGAGCCTATGTCCATGAATATGAGGGATGCGGAGGCGGAAAAACTGGCGAAAACTCTGGTGGAAAAGGTGCAGGACGAGGGCGGGCATTGTCTGGTTTATGGACTGGGCAGCATAGGGCTGGTGAATGCGCTGCTGAGCACCACGGACATGCAGATCACGGTGGTGGATCCGGATGCTGAGCAGGTGGAACTGGCGCGCAAGGCCTATGATGAAAGCGGGATGCTGGGCAAGCGGATCACTTTTCATGCAGGCGATGCGCTGTCCTTCCAGGCACCGCCGTATTTCGCGCATGGGGTGGTGGTGAGCCCGGAGATGTCTGAGCTGATGAGCCGGCCGGAAATGCTGAAAGCGGCGTATGCCTCCGTGAGGCCGTATGGAGGCATCTTATTGTGGCTGGGGGAGAAGGCTCCGGATGTGAGCGGACTGGAAAAGGCGCGGGTGGAGGCGGTGGACGGTCAGCAGCTTATTATTCGTGAAGGGGCGCTGCCAGGTGCAGCGGACTGGACACACCAGTATGGGGACATCGGTAATACGGTGAAGTCCAACGACAGCCGTGTGCGTGCTCCGCTGGGAGTACTCTGGTTTGGCGGAAGCTCCAATATGGATGTGCTGCCTCGGCATGGCCATGGTCCGCCTGAGCAGGTGGTGGGCGGCCGCCTGTACATCCAGGGGATGCACAGCTTCAGCGCACGGGATGTTTATACGGGCCGCGTGATCTGGCAGCATGACTTCAAGGACCTGGGCACCTTTGGCATCTATTATAACGAGACCTATGAGGACACGCCGCTGAGCACCGCGTATAACCAAAAGCATATTCCCGGGGCGAATGGCCGGGGCACCAACTATGCGGCGACGGAGGAGGCCGTCTATGTGGCGGTGCACGGGGAATGCCACATGCTGGATTCACGCACAGGTGAGCTGATGAAGAAAATCCCGATTCGTGAAGAAAAGGGAGATCCGGCGCAATGGGCCTTCATCGGAGTGCTGGAAGACCTGCTTATCGGCGGGGATGACTTTGCCCACTTCAGCTTGCAATTGGGCGGCGTAAAAAGCCGCACGCAGGCTCCCATTGAAGATTACTCCGCCAGCGCAGGCCTGGCGGTCTATGACCGGCATAGTGGCAAGCTGCTCTGGCGGGTAAAGGCCAAACACAGTTTTCTGCACAATGGCATCGTAGCAGGCAATGGGCGGATCTACTGCCTGGACAAGCTAACCACCCATGCCGAAGGCCTGCTCAAACGCCGCGGTCGTGACCTGCCGAAGGACTACCGAATTGTGGCGCTGGATGCCCGCACAGGCGAAACGCTCTGGGAGCAGGAAAAGGATCTCTTTGGCACCTGGCTGGGCTATTCCGCCGAGCATGACCTGCTGCTACAAGCCGGCGCCAAAGCCAGCGACCGCCTGTCCACAGAAGTGGGAGACGGCATGATCGCCTACCACGGAAAAAATGGCGCAGTAAGGTGGCAGGACCTTGAGCGGGAATATACCGGCCCCTGTATCCTGCATAATGAACTCATCCTGACGGGGGCGAATTCGTATAGCAAATCCGGCGGCGCCTTTAACCTGCTGACCGGAGAAGATCATTTGGTCAAAAATCCGCTCACAGGCAAAATGGAGCCGTGGCGGCTGAACCGCACGTATGGCTGCAACACGATCATCGCCAGCGAACATCTGCTGACGTATCGAAGCGGATCAGCCGGTTTTTATGATCTGGACAGCATGAGCGGGACGGCGAGCCTGGGCGGATTCAAGTCCGGCTGCACCTCCAATCTGGTGGTGGCCAACGGGGTGCTGAATGCGCCGGACTACACACGAACCTGCAGTTGCTCCTACCAGAACCAGACGTCACTGGCGCTGATTCACATGCCGGAGATGGAGATGTGGAGCTACAGCCAGTTTGGCCTGGATGGCGAGCAGGGCGACCGAATCCTGCGGGCAGGCATTAACTTTGGCGCGCCAGGCAACCGCCGCGATCCTGCGGGGACACTCTGGCTGGAGCATCCACATGTGGGGGATGGCAATGCACCGCAGATGGGAGTGGAAGGCGTGGACCGGGTGAAATGGTTCCGCAGGCACAGCTCACAAGTGACGGCGAAGGGCGAGGGGCAGACGTGGATCGCCGCCTCCGGCCTGATGGGAGAGGGCGAAATCGTCATCACGCCCTCCCTGCGGCGGCCGAAGCTGGTGAAACCGGTGAAATCGGTGAAGGACAAGGACGGCAACGAAATCCCTGCGCCACCAGTGATGCCGGAGGAACTGCTGAAGGTGGACTATCCGCCGAAAGCACACACAGTTAGGCTGCACTTCAGCGAGCCGGACGGGCTGGCCGCGGGAGGGCGCGTCTTTAGTGTGAAACTGCAGGGCAAGACAGTGCTGGAGAATTTTGACATCGCACGCGAGGCCGGTGAAGCAGGCGGCGTGATCGTGAAGGAATTCCCCGGGGTGAGCATGGGAGCAAACCTGAAAGTCACGCTGGCAGCAGCCAAAGGCAAAGCGCCTCCGGTGCTCTGCGGCGTGGAGTTTGTCGCTGAATGAAGCGGGTGTTGCACAAGATCCATTGCAAAATCTAATCGCCATCGGTTGCAAACATTGGCGCGCCCTCTAGCTTCGCCCACTGCAAGCGCGTCTCAATAGCACTTCGGCCATGCACGCTACCTCCACCCTTTCCAAACTCCCTGTCGGTCAGTCCGGCATCATTCAATCCATGCCTACGGGGAGGGCGGGGCTGACACGGCTGCGCGAACTGGGGCTGACACCGGGTGCCAAGGTGACGATGGTCAGGCGCGCGCCGCTGGGCGAGCCCATCGAGGTCACAGTGCGCGGATCCCACCTGGCGATGCGTAATCATGAGGCGGCTGACATTTCCATCACCCTGGCATGAGCGCTGAACTGCCCCTGCTGGCCATTGTCGGCAATCCCAACTCCGGAAAGACCACCGTCTTTAACCATCTGACGGGCCTTCGCCAAAAGGTGGGCAACTACCCTGGTGTGACGGTCGAAAAGAAGATGGGCGAGTGCTATAGCCAGCATGGCAAGAAGTTGCGGCTGATCGACCTGCCGGGGGCCTACAGCCTGAATGCCCGCAGCCCGGATGAGGCGGTGCTGAGAGATGTGCTGCTGGGCCGTCAAGCGGATACGCCCCGGCCTGACCGGGTGATTTTCATCGCCGATGCGGCCAATTTGGAGCGCAATCTGTACCTGCTTTCCCAAGTGCTGGAGCTGGGAATTCCGACGGTGCTGGTGCTGAACATGATAGACATCGCCAAGTCCAAGGATTGGCAGATTGACGTGAAGAAGCTGTCTGAGGAGCTGGGAGTGCCGGTGGTGCCGATGCAGGCGACGAGCGGGAGCGGCTACATCGAGCTGAAGGCGGCCATGAGCCGGGAGGACCTTCCCCTGCCCCGCTGGCAGTCCGCCCCGCTGCCGGAGGACATCCGCGCGGCGCTGGAGACGACGCGTGCCGGGCTTGTGCAGACCAAGGCGGTGCATGAAAAGACGACGCTGCTGGAGCCGCTGTACCTGCTTTCCGATCATGACCCGCTGCACGCAGGCATCCGCGATGCGCAACTGGGCCAGATTCAAAAAGGGCGGGAAACGCTGAATGCGGCGCACCCCGGCTGGGAGGACCAACTGGTGGCGGACCGGTATGCGCAGATCGAAAAGCTGACGCAACAGGTGCTGAAGCGGCCAGATAAGGAACTGCCGACGCTGACTCAAAAGCTGGATGCGTTTTTACTGCACCCTATTTTTGGCGGCGTGACGGTGCTGGCTTTTTTGATGTTCCTTTTCTATCTGATCTTCAAGGTGGCTGAGGGTCCGATGGACTGGATTGACACGGGTTTTGGCAACCTGGGAAGCTGGGTGAATGACATGATGCCGCCGGGGGATTTGAGGGACCTGATCGTCCAGGGGGCGATTGCAGGTGTAGGCGGGGTGGTCATCTTCCTGCCGCAGATTTTGATCCTTTTTTTCTTCATCGGGATCATGGAGGACACAGGTTACATGGCGCGGCTGGCCTTCATCCTGGACCGGATGATGAGCGTGGTTGGGCTGAACGGGAAGGCTTTTATCCCCTTCCTGAGTTCCTATGCCTGTGCGATTCCTGGCGTGATGGCGGCGAGGACCATTGAAAGCCCTAAGGACCGCCTTATCACCATCCTCATTGCGCCCCTGGCGAGCTGCTCGGCGCGTATCCCCGTGTATGTGCTGCTGATCAGCGCGTTTATGCCGGATACGGTGTCCAATCTGGCCAAGGCAGGGATCATGGTGGGGCTATACGCCTTGGGGACTTTTGGGGCTTTTTTCTTCGCCTGGGTGCTGAACAAGGGGATCATGCGAGGGGCTAATGCCCCGATGATTTTGGAAATGCCGTCGTATAAAATGCCGGCGCTGCGATCCATTTTGCTGCTGGTGTGGCAGCGGGCCCGGGTGTTCCTGGTGCGGGCGGGGACGATCATTTTCGGGATCTCGATCCTGATCTGGGCAGCCTCAACCTATCCGAAAAACGAGGCGCTGACGGAGCGTGCTGCCATGCTGGAGGAGCAGATCGCGGCCATGGAGGAAGCGGTCGGCGTGGATGAGCAGGATCAGGCCGGTAACATCAATCACTCCCTGGCCAAACCGGGGCCACGGGTGGATAAAGATTCCGACGAGGTAACTGAGATTCCTGAGAATCCTGAGCTGGTGAAAGCCCGCACGGAGCTGGCCTCCCTCAGTTCGCAGCATCTGGCGCAGAGTTTTGCGGGCCGGGCGGGGCACTTCATTGAGCCGGCGATTGCGCCGCTGGGTTATGACTGGAAGATCGGCATTGGCCTCATCGGCAGTTTTGCAGCCCGTGAGGTGTTTGTGAATACCATGTCCGTGGTCTATGCAGTGCAGGCGGAAGAGGATGATGACCTGATGCCGGTGAGGGACCGGATTCGCGAAGAGCGGAGACCTGACGGCACACCTGTTTTTACACCGCTCGTCTGCATCAGCCTGCTGGTGTTTTATGTGTTTGCCATGCAATGCGTGAGCACCATGGCGATTGTGAAACGGGAAACCGGAAGCTGGGGCTGGATGTGGTTCCAGCTCGGTTTCATGACCGGCACGGCCTACTTGCTGTCGCTGGCGGTTTACCAGATCGGCAGCGCGATGGGGTATTGACGGCAGTTTAATCCCCTGCCGCGGTTCACAAACGTATTATTCAAGATGATGAATGACTGGCAATCCTGGGCAGCCCCTGCGGTGGTGATCATCACGGCCGCGATCTTCCTTTTGCGTGTGGTTCGCGGACGCAAGAAAGGCGGTTGCGGGGGCGCTTGCGGATGCAAGCCGAAGATGAAGTAACGCGCGCGGGAAAAAATCCTGTCCCGCCGTCTCCCCGAGCCAAGGTTGCGGTGATTCTTAAACTTTTTCGAGCTTGATCGGATAGGTCTGGAAGGCGTTCCACTGGCAGACGATGAGGTCGCCATTTCCCAAGACGCAAACATCGTGGCCATGGTCAATGATGGGCTGGGCCTGCTGAAGCGGCTTGAGTTTCCCTTCCTCATAGGTCGGATTGGTGCCACCCGGGGCGCTGATAACCTGGCCTGCTGCATCCAGAATGACCGTGAAGCCGGAGGGATTCTGGGGAAGCTTGTTCCGCACCGGATCTACGGACCAGCAGACACCGGCATAAAGCTCCTGGCCGGAGATGACCGGACGACAGACTTTGCAGCCGGGCACTTCGATGGTTTCAATGTATTTGCCCTCCAGCGAGAAGCGGCGGAAACAATGGTCCGCGCGGGAAGTGACGAGCACGGTGGCCTTGTCATCACCCTGGCGGCGGTCAATCTCGATGCCGTGGGCGTTATTCAGCCGCTCCTGCTCCGGCACGCCTTCCTTGCCACCGAAGCGGGAGATGAACTTGCCTTTGTGGTCGTAGCGCAGGACAAAGTTGGACCCATAACCATCCACGACGTAAATGTCGCCATTGGGGGCGACGGCAGTTTCGGTGGGATTGAAAAACTGGTCCGGTTCATAGGCCCCCACGCTCATCGGGTGGCTCAGGCTAAAAATCTCCCGGCCAGCGAGGTCAATCTTCACCACACGTCCCGTCTGGCGATAACCGCTGCCTCCGCTTTTCCAAAGACCGCTGTCCGTGACGAAGAGAAACTCCTCCCCGTTTTCCCGGCTAAGGCTGAGCCCATGCCCGCCCGGCCAGGCGCTGCCCCAGGATTCCAGGATGGTGCCGTCAGGTTTGTAAACCAGCATTTGGTTATCCCAATGGTCGCCCACCATGAAGAGACGGCCATCCTTCACCTGCACCATTTCATGACAGTTCAGGATGGGGTGATGCCTCCCCTGCCCCGGCGTCACCCAGTCCTTGATGACTTTATAACGGTGGTCGCCATGACCAATGACGACATCCTTTTTGGGATCCGGTGCCGCGCGCAGGGTCTGGGTAAAAGTGGCAGCGGCAGCAGTGGTGAGCCCGGCGAGAAAATGGCGGCGTGTCTTCATGAATACAGATGTTTTAGCGGGCCAGGCAGCACATGGAAATGCTGATGTGATGGAGGATGCGACTTTAGGACAGAGTGGAACAACAAGGGTGTTTTGGAATTGGCAGTCGGATCAAAAAGGTTTCAGATGCGTGGCATGACTCCCAAAGCCGAAAAACTGCTGCCAAAGATTGAGAGAGCAGGCATCAAGGCCTCCCTGAAGGCAGGCCATGTAGTGAGCCGGGAGGAACTGCTGGAGGTGAAGGTGCAATTGATGCCGACGCTGCTGCGGTGGACGCTGGGAGGCTTTTCTGCGGCCTCGGCGTATGGATCCTACATCCAGTTCAATACGGGAAACAGTCTCGCGGCCCTTGGTTTCCTGCTCCTCGCCGTGCTGTTTTTGTTCTTTGCCTGGGTCGGCATTCTCAAGACGCTGGGTCACGTGCTGGAAGGAATGAAGGAAGTAGATTATGCGAATGCAGGAGAACTGGTGAGTTTGGCCTTGATCAGTATTGCCGAAGCGGTCGGCACCGTCCTTGATTGAGAAGCAAGGACGCGCTTGCCATGGAGCCGGGCTTGGCCATGATGAGGCATGGGTAAACTCCAAGATAAAGTCGCAGTCGTCACCGGTGCCGGACGTGGCATCGGCAAAGCCATCGCTGAAAAATTCGCCACCGAGGGCGCCAAAGTGGCCGTCATCAGCCGCACCGAGGCCAATTCCCAGGCCGCCGCTGAGGCCATCAATGCCCAGTATCCCGGTGCCGCCAAAGGCTATGCCGTGGATGTGGCCAATGGTTCCGCTGTGGCAGAGCTGGGCAAGACCGTGCTGGCGGACTTTGACCACGTGGACATCCTCGTCAACAACGCCGGCGTGACGAAGGACGGTCTGCTCCTGCGCATGAGCGAGGATGATTGGGACTTCGTCGTGGATACCAATTTGAAGGGCGCCTTCAACATGGTGAAGGCCTTCCAGCGCAGCATCCTGAAACAGAAAGGCGCACGCATCATCAATGTGGCCTCCGTCATCGGCCTCATCGGCAACGCCGGCCAGGCCAACTACGCCGCCTCCAAGGCCGGCGTCATCGGCTTCACCAAATCCCTCGCCCGCGAATTCGCCGGCCGTGGCGTCACCGCCAATGTCATCGCCCCCGGCTTCATCGCCACCGACATGACCGGCGTCCTGGATGAGAAATTGAAAGCAGCGGTGCTGGAAAAAATCCCCCTCGCAGACTTCGGCCAGGCCGAGGACATCGCCTCCGCCGCCCTGTTCCTGGCCAGCCCCGAAGCACGCTACATCACCGGCCAGGTCCTGGCCGTAGACGGCGGCATGGTGATGTAAACTTGTTAGTCGGGTTCCATAACGGCTGTCCGGCCTCACCCTTGGAAGAAGCTGCCTCTATTGAAATAGGGTGGCATGCCATTTTGTGAGATCCCCATCAATCGGGAAATCCAGAACCAGCAAAACGGCGTTCGGAGTACCGCATTTATGCGGAATCTTTGAAGCTGCGCCCCCTCGGTTTTTGGAAAACTTTGGACATGCAAAAAAACTGCCTGCCAGCTCCAGCTTGCAACCCCCGGCAACGCAAGCCTTGGTAACCCATGACTTTGAAACATGGCAAAGGAGCCTTTGGGGCCCTGATCCTGATGGTGCTGACCGCCATCATCGTGCCATTCATCCTCTGGGGAGAGCACTTTGATGCCGTCCTAAGCCTCGAAGGCGCGCGGCAATGGATGGAGAATTACGGTCACTGGGCCTGGGCCGCCGGCATGGGCCTGCTCATGAGCGACATCATCCTGCCCATCCCCAGCACCGTAATCATGTCCGCCCTCGGCTGGATGTATGGATGGTGGCTCGGCGGTCTCATCGCCGCAGGCGGCTCCTTTTTATCCGGCCTGCTGGCCTATGGCCTGTGCCGCTGGCTTGGCCGGGGGGCTGCCCGGTGGATCGCAGGTGAAGAGGGCCTGCGGCGGGGTGAGCTGCTCTTCGCGCGAAAAGGCGGCTGGTTGGTGGCCCTTTCCCGCTGGGCCCCGGTGCTGCCGGAGGCCGTCGCCTGCCTGGCAGGCATGATGCGCATGCGTTGGAGCACCTTTGTCCTCGCACTCGCCTGTGGCTCCCTGCCCTTGGGATTCGCCTTTGCCGCCATCGGCCATTTAGGCCATGCCAGCCCCGGCTGGGCAATAGCACTCAGCGCCCTCCTGCCCCTCCTGTTCTGGGCCTGGGCAGGCAGAAAATGGGGAGGTAAAACCGGCCCGGTGACTTAAATCCTTGACCCGAATGCCGGGATCAATCTGGCTCTCCCTTCAGATCGGCAGGTGACCTTCCATTAACGGACGTTGTTGAGGTTGTACATCACATCCGTCTTCTTAACGGAGATCGCTTTCTTCACGACAAACGCACTGCCAGCCGGAATGATGGGATCAACCGCCAGGGAGCTTCCCATCATGTACCACTTGTTCTTATACCTGTAGTAGGTGGCACCGACCTTGCCAAACCCATTGTCAACCAACAGAAGATCATTGTGCCCCAGCGGAGAATGATTCAGACTGGGCGTGAAATTCTTGTTGGTGAAGCCCATCTTCGAAAGCTTATAGTCAGATGAGCGCGGCAGGGCGAAGCAGTTCATCGTGATCTCGGTGGGAGAGCTTGCAAAGGTGATTTGCAGGGTGGAGGTGAGTACGGTGCCAGCAATGATGGCATCCAGCGGGTAGCTGCCATCGTGGGTGCTTTGCAGATATAAAGAACGGGTGGGTGCCACCAGATCCTTTCCGGCAGGTGTGAGGGGATCCTTGCTGTTAACCCAGGCGGACAGGCTGCTGCTATAATAGTAGGATTCCCCGACTTGTTGCGGCTGTTCGTTGGCTGCAAAGGTGAGGGGGGCAATCACCAGCTTGGTTTTGATGCTGTCTGCTGACGTGGTCGGGATGAAAGAAACCGTCGCGGCCGAGGTGGGAAAAAGCGTTTCCAGATTCCAGTAGGGCCGTACTTCCACCGTGCGTATGCTGCCCTTGCGGCTGACCAGCCCGTCTGTGCGAAGGGCCAACGAAGACGGCGTATTCCCCGTGACCGTGAAATACAAGCCTGCCCAGTGACCCGCCGTGACCATGGCGTAATAGGTGTTTGCCCCCGGCTCGTATTGGTCCGTCAATAGCGGTGCGGTGTAGCTGTCCAGGGCCGGTTTGCCCGCCAGGTCTAGCGTGGTCGTGGAACCGGACGTGGCTGTGGAGGTGACCTTAAAAATTCCAACGCTGGGACGCTGAAACTGTGGAGCGACAATGACAGTGGTGTTGGCCGGAACATAAACATACTGGCTGCCGGTCGTGCCCTGTGCAGTGCGGAATTTTTGGGCGGACGCCGTGGTTAACAAGGCCAGGGCGGTCAAGAGGGTAAGGATGAACTGCTTCATGAAAAGAGACTTGCTTAAATTTGTGAACATTCAGTTAGACCGGGGCTAAGCGGGAAGGTTTTGGGATCACAGTCGGAGCTGGATTAGCCCTCCAGGTGAGACGGTAGTAAACTTTGAAACCCGTCACCGGCTGGGTGATGATCAGCGGGCCATTGTTGCCCGTGATGGGATCATTGACGTTGGTCCAGGTCTTTTGATCCCGGGAAGACTGCAACTGATATTGAGTCGTTTCGCGGGAGACCCAGGTGAGCAGCAGCTCGCTTTCCAACTGGTTGAACTCGTTGGTCCAGTTCAGCAGCTCCACTTTAAAATCCTGCGGAGGAATGGCCGCTTTGGCACGCCGGGGGCGCAGTTTGGTATTGAGCGCCCGTTGCAGTTTCTGCTTCATCTGCTGCCGTTTCTTCTCCAGGTCCGGCGTGGCCAGGGCTGGCAGTCCGCGCAGCCGCCGTTGAAATTCGGCCCACTGGGAGAGGTTCTGGTATTCCACCGGCTGCCCGGTGCTGCCGCCCAGTCCGTGATCCAGGTCAGTGTCCGTGCCACCGTCCGCCTTGTGGCGCATATCGTAAAACTCCGCCTGCGGCAGCTCATGCCCATCGGCATCAAAGTAATAAGCATACTTCGATTCCTTGTCCCGAATCGCCCGCACCCGGTTGGGCGGTGAAACGATGCCACCAGGAAACTTCTCCGCACTCTGCCCCGCATAGATGTCATCATAGGTGAACAGAATGCTATCCTGCACCGCCGGTCCTGACGGGTTCTTGATCAGTGAGCTGTAATCCACCCCGCTGAACTGATAACGCCGGGGGTTGATCCCCAGCATCGAGCAGACCGTGGGCACAAAGTCCACGTGGGACACCAGCTCTTCGCAGATGGCTCCGCCAGCCTGGAAGTCCACCGGATTGGACCAGACCATGGGCACCTTGATGGTCTCTTCATAAACGCAGAAACCCTTCTGCCGAAGCCCTCCATGAGAAAGGCCAAGCTCACCATGGTCAGAGGCATAGACAATCCAGGAATTGTCCCGCAGAGCCGTTCCTCGAAGCAGATCCAAAATCTTTTTGAACTCGGCATCAACCAGCTTCAGACAGTTGGCGTAAAAATTCAGATAATTCAAGCTGCCGCTGCCGCTTTCGTCCGCCGTTTCATCCAGCTGGCCCAGAAGCAAATCCCCGAGCACCCGATACTTCGCATGCGTCGTAGGTTTGTAGTTGGCGAGCAGGTTCTCATTCAGCGTCGGCGGATTTTCAGTGATGTCGCCAGACAGGATGCTGCGGTCATAGCCCCACGTCGGAACGTCTGTGACCGTTGGATAATCACCGCTGTAGGTGGGATAGCCGATGAGGTCATGCGGATTCACCAGAGAGACGATCAGGCAGAAAGGCTTGGTGCCAGGGTTGGCGATCTTGTCACGCAGGTAGGCCAGCGCGCTCTGTTGCTCATACTCAGGGTTGATACCGCCTGCCCCGTCGTTGTAGGCCCAGTCGTACCCTTCCACCACTCGTGCATCCTGATTGTATTTTCCGCCGCCATACAGGCGTTCCGGATTGGAATCTGAGCCGATGTCGGGCCCGTTCCAGCCATCAAAGCCGCAGCGGGCCGGACGGTCATCCACCTTGCTCCCATCCGGCAGCACGGTGCCCTCCGTGAGATGCCACTTGCCTTTATAAACCACTTCATATCCGGCCTCCTTCAGAACGGTGCCCAGATTCGGCACACTCGGATCCAGCTGATTGTCGGCAACCGTTCCAATATTGACCTGCTGAACAACATCCGGGCAGAGATGCTGGGCCGGGTAAAGCCCCGTGAACAGCGTGTTACGCGCCGGCGTACACATGGAGGTGTTGGAAAAGGAGTTGGTGAAAGTGACCCCGGTATTCTTCAGTTCGGTCAGCGCTGGCCGGTTGGCCTCTTCCCACCCTTCCGGGAACCACATCGTGGCGCGCTCCTGATCCGTCAGAAACAAGATCAGATTCCGTCGCGCTCCTTTCTCTTCGGGCGGCGGCCATACCCCCAGCGCCCCCTGGACGGGCAGCACACAACCGGCACTGGCCGCCAGTTTCATAAACTCACGCCTCGGGATCTGCACGGGGGCGGAACTTTCAGTCAAATCATTGCAATGGATGGGAGCACCTCTCATGATATTCAGATCTTGGTCGTTGAAGCGGGTTGAGGCGTTTTCGTGCGCCGTTTAGGAGCCCAGGTCAGGCGGTAATACACCTTGAAGCCGGTCACCGGTTGATTGATGAAAATGGGGCCGTTGGTGCCGGGCACCGGTGCGCCCACATTAGTCCAGTTTTTTTGGTCGCGGGAATACTGCAACTGATACTGGCTAGTAGAGCGGGACAGCCAAGTGATCAGCAACTCACTCTCGAGCTGCTGATAGTCGTTCACCCAATTGAAAAGCTCCACGCGGAAATCCTGGGGCGGCACTGCAGGCCTCGCTCGCAGCGGTGCCAGTTTGGCTTTCATCACCCTCTGCAGCTTCGCCTGCATCATCTTCCGCTTCGCCGCGATCTCACCTGTGGCCAGTTTCACCACCCTCTGGCGCTCCGCCCACACCGAATAATTGATGTATTCCGCAGCCTTGCCCGTGCTGCCTCCCAGGCCGTTGTCCATGTCCGTATCCGTCCCGCCGTCCCCTTTGGAGCGCAGATCATAAAACTCGTCCTGCGGCTTCTCGCTGCCTTCGCCATCGAAGTAATAAACATATTTGAAATCCTTCTCGACCAGAGCGCGCAGCCGGTTCGGCGCAGCGACCAGGCCGTTAGGATTGCCCGCTGCATCCTGGCCGCACCAGATGTCGTCAAAGGTGAACAAGATGGCGTCCTGCACAGCCTTGCCATCCGGGTTCCTCAGCAGGGAGCTGTAATCCACACCTTTAAAAGGGAACGCTCGCGGATTCAGCCCCGCCACCGCGCTGAGTGTCGGCATGAAATCCACATGGGAAACCAGTTCATCACACACACGCCCCTCTGGAAAATCCACCGGGTTCGACCAGACCAGCGGCACATTCGCCATCTCTTCGTAAAACTCAAAAGACTTTTGGCGCAAGCCCCCGTGAGCCATCGCCATGTCACCATGGTCCGAAGTGAAGATGATCCAGGAATCCCTGCGCAACGCCTGCGCCGCCCCGGCATCCACCGTTCCGTCAAGCCCTTCAATAAGATCCAGCATCTTCGTGAGACGCTGATCATTGAGCTTCATCAGGTTGCCATAGAAGTTCAGATACTTCAGCTTGAGATCATCCGTCGGCACCGGACCCAGCCCGGCTGAAAAGGCCAGAAAATTGGGCTGGCAGACCGGCTTGTGATTCTCCAGCAGGGACTCATTGTAGGTCGGCGGAAGCCCGATTTCCAAGGGACCCGTCTGCTCGGACCAGGGAGAACTGCCATCTTCGCGGCCATAATAACCGCCTTCCAAATAGGTGCCATTGCCCCCGTTTGCCACAGAGACGCCTGGGCAGCCCAGCACATCGTGCGGATTGATCAGGCAGATGATCAGGCAAAAAGGATTGCCCCCAGGATTGTTGATCTTGTGGCGCAGAAAGGCCATGACGCTTTCGCGCTCGAATTCCGCGTTCATCGGCCCTTCTGCCTGGGAGAATATGTAACCGGGATCGGAAGGATCTCCCGTCGGCTCCTGCCAGGTTGAACCGTCAAAATAGCGGCCATCGTTATTGATCGTTCCCCCGCCATAGTTTTTCAGCTTGGCGTCTCCCCCCGCATCGGGTGAATTCCACTGCTGCATTCCATATCGGCTGATGTCATCATCCTGGTGCCCACCGTCGGGATGTTCCATGCCCTTGCTCAGGTGCCATTTGCCCTTCCAAACCACATCATATCCTGCCGAGCCGAGCACGGTGGCGATATTTGGCAATGTCGGATCTAGCTGATGCTCCGCCTCTGATTGCGACATGCCTTCGGAAAGGGTGTCGAAATTCCGGTGCTGTTCAGGATACAGGCCCGTGAACATCGTCGTCCGCGAGGGCGTACACATGGCCGTGTTCGTATAGGCCCGTGTAAAGGTCACTCCGGTGTTTTTCAGCCGGTTCAGACCAGGAAGATTCGCTTCCTGCCAGCCCTCGGGGAACCAGCGCAGGTTCTGCTGCTGGTCAGTGGTGAAGAGAATGACATTGCGGCGCTGCTTGATGGCCTGCGCCTGCGTTTCGTTAGGCCAGAAATTAACCGCCCCCTGTGCCGCGATCATTGCGCCGGTTCCGCCCACCATCTTGAGGAAATCTCGCCGACCTGCCGAGGACATTGCGTCTTGCTTTTCGAGTCTCAAATTCATAATTTCCGTTATTATTATAATATAGAAACTAAAAGCATCTTAAAGCAAATGGTTTTCCATCAATTCAAATTAAGTGCGATCTTGAAATCCGGCTTCTTTCTCCTTTAAGGGCAGCATTTGCATGATGCCTGCGGGCGAGCGGCGCTGCCCCAGGAGAGCAGTCATGCGGCGCATATAGGGATCTACATGGCGGAAAAACTTTTTGTACCCACCGCATAGATAATTCAGCCCCGGTTCTCCATCCGGTGTGGTAAGGAACCGGTGTTTAGGGCACTCTCCATGACAGGCAAAACGCACTTCGCATTCCCGGCAATATTTGGGCAGACGCTCCGATTTGTTACCACCAAAGTTCCGCTGCTGAACCGAGTTGACCATGGTGGCCAGGGATTCATTCATCACGTTGCCAAGCTTGTATTTCGGATAAACAAAGTGGTCACAGGAAAAAATATCCCCATTGTGCTCCACGGCCAGCGCCTCCCCACAATCCGGTAAAAACAGGCACAGCCCAGGGCCAAACCCGGCCCAGATGCCAAGAGAAACATCAAACATCTGGACGAAAACCTTGCCCACATCCCGGCTCACCCAGGCATCAAAAATCGTGATGAGGAAATCCCCGTATTGCTCGGGACCCACGCTCCACTCCGTGACAGCCGATTCCGGCTGGCCCGGTTCAGGAGGTTCCGCATAGTCCAGTCCTGCAGCCGATCCTGGAGTCGGCAGCCGCTCAATAAGCGGGATGAACTGGATGTAACCAGAACCGGATTCGCGCAGAAAATCATACACCTCCAGCGCATGCCCGGCATTGGTGTGGCTCACAACCGTCAATGTATTAAACTCCACCTTGTGAGCCTTTAGCAGTTCGAGGCCGCGCATCACCCGGTCGAAGGTCGGCTTCTGGCCTTTGTCTTTGCGGTGCGCATCGTGAAATTCGCGCGGACCGTCTATGCTCAGTCCGATCAGAAACTGATGCTTCTGGAAGAACTCACACCACTCATCGGTCAGCAGGGTGCCATTGGTCTGCAGGGTGTTGTTGATCTTGCGGCCGCCGGCATATTTGCACTGCAGGTCCACCACGCGTTTGAAGTAGTCCACCCCGAGCAGGGTGGGTTCTCCCCCCTGCCAGGCAAAGGTGACCTCAGCAGTTTTTTGCGATTCAATGTACTGCCGGATGTAGGCTTCCAGCACAGCCGGCGACATCCTAAAGTTCTCGCCCTTGGGGAAATAGGTCTCTTTTTCCAGGTAATAACAATAAGTGCAATCAAGGTTGCAGATCGGCCCGATGGGCTTGGCCATCACATGAAAATTGGTAGTGGCTGGAGACGTGGAATGCATAAGAATGGGAAAAAGAGCAAATGCGCAGCGTGGCGCCAGCCATTCGCTGTCTGATGTAGCTGGGGAACGGCACAGTGTCCAAGCGTAGCGTCCAATTACCCCAAATTCCACGAATTAACGGCTTAATCCAGACCCACCGGCCGATATATAAGCTGCCAGGGCATCCCTGCTCCGGTTCCTACTTCCGGACAATGTTCATGCCGCCATTCAGTTCCCCGCCCGGTTCGATGGATACGGATCGTGCAGTGATGTCTCCATTCACGCATCCGTTGGGGCCAATGAGAAACGACCCGCTGGAAATGATCGTGCCGGTGATACGGGCATGGATCTCCACCTCCTCCGCATAGACCTCGTTAATAAACACGACATCGCAGCCTTTTTCGATGATGAGGCGGCGGCAATGCACCTGGCCGATCATGTTGCCATTGGCGCGGAAGATGGCATCACCGCTGGCTTTGACATTCGCCTCCAGGATGCCCTGGCAGCGCAGATCTTTGCAGATGATGCTTTCAGCCGAAACTTGGCCGCGCTTGCGGATAAGCACATCCCCACGGGTCTTGATGGAATCCCCGGAGGGCATGTTCACCTCCACATCCTCCAGCGCAATGGTGGCTCCGCAGTTCGGGCACTGGGTGGAGCGGGTGGAACGGCTGACTTTGAACGAGTGATCGCACTCGAAGCAGTCGGCATCCTTGAAATACTGGTTCCGGTACATCCCCTCACTCTTCATCTTCTGAAGCGTGCTGGCGCTCATGGGGGCCGGGGCAGCGGTCGGCGGCGGGGAGTTGGATTGGGCGCGTTTTTCAGTTCCCGCAGCTGCCTCCGCAGCGTTCGCCTGGTACGGAGCAGGCCGTGAGCGGCGGTAGGATGGAGCCGCGACCGGAGGCGCTTCCCGTTCTGAATCCTCGGGTTCAGCCGCCGTGTCGCCACTGGAAACAGCCTCGGATTCAGGATCTGGTGCAGCCTCTTGGGCGGGTGGGGCCGGTTCAGACGGGGATGCAGGTGCGCCAGCCGGCGGGGTTTTGCCCTGCTGTTTGAGAAAGACGCCAAATCCTCCCTCTTCCGCTTCCTCCTCCGAGACAGGCTGGGCAAGCTCAGCCGCAATGGGATCCGAAATGGGCTGGAGAGCCGAGGCAGCCGGTTTTGGGGCTGGCCTGGAGACAGGCGGCTCAGGCTTGGCTGCCGGTTTGGCATCCGCCCAGGGATCCGGCATGCCCATGCCTGAGCGCGTCACACTGGAAGCGGTGACCTTCTTGCGCTCAACAGTCAGATGAACCCCGCACTTTTTGCAAAATGTGGAGACTACAAGACGCGGCTCATACTGAGCCGCGCCACACGCCGGACAGACCACCTCGATTTGATTCTTCGGTGGGCCTGGCCGGTCGTTTTTAGAGCCGAATAGACCCCGAAACACTCGTCGGTGGTTCTAAAGTTTAGGGTTGTGCAGGACGACCGCCCCCCAGAGGGGCTGGCTTGGATGGCTCAGGTTTGCGGCCCACTTTGGAGGCCCCCATGAACGTTGCGCCTTCTTCGATGGAAAGTGTGCCGGCTTCGATGTCACCGACCAGGATGGCATTGCTCTTCAGCTCGCAGCGCTCCACGACGGTAATATTACCTTCGACCTTGCCGAAGATGATGACGGAACGGGTCTTGATTTCGCCCTTGATGAGAGCGTTTTCGCCCACAGTCAGGCTGCCGTCGGAGGAGACTTCCCCTTCGATTTTCCCATCAATGATGAGGTCGTGGGAAAATTTGATGGAACCTTTGATTTCGACGTCGTTCGAAAGAACGTTTTTGCTGGAAGTCATGTTATAAGAATTTGAGGCGCGTTGGGGTTGTGCAGCAGGAGCTGGCGCGGAGAAGCTGGAGCCACGGTCGGCCATTGAGGCCGGTGCGGGGGCCTCAGCGCGGCCTGATTCCTTTTGCCCTTCTGTGGGTTGTCCGATAATTTGCCTTAGCATGGGGTGGTACTATAGGGGGACTGTAACTTGAGTGTCAACGGTGTGCTGAATTTATTTCAGGGCATTTCCGCCCCAAAAAGGAACAGGAAGAATGAAACAATAGTGATGCAAAAGCTATGCCACCCGAAACGTTTGTTTCCCAAGAGCGTCAATCATGCATCCAGTCGAGCATCAGATCCTGCAAACTCGCCGTGAGTTTCTCACCACTTCCGCCAATGGCATTGGGGCGCTGGCGCTGGGAGCAATGCTGACACAGGAGGGGCTCATCACTCCCGCGACGGCTGGCATCACGCCAGGCATGGATCCGCTGGCACCACGTGCCCCCCACTTCCCGGCACGGGCCAAGAACTGCATCTTTATCTTCATGGAGGGTGCGCCCTCCCAGATGGACCTCTTTGATCCTAAACCGAAGCTCAACGAACTCCACGGCCAGCCGCTGCCGGAGAGCATGACCAAGAATGTCCGCTTTGCCTTCATCAAGAAGGAGACGGCAAGGCTCATGGGCAGCCCTCGCAAATTTGCCAGGCATGGACAGAGCGGCATGGATTTCAGCGACCTGCTTCCACACATGGCCAAGACAGCGGATGACTGGCTGATGATCCGCAGTCTGCACACGGACCAGTTTAACCACCATCCCGGCCAGCTTGTGCTGCACACAGGGCGGGCTCAGTTTGGCCTGCCCACGGTCGGCTCCTGGCTCAACTATGGCCTGGGCAGCAGCAGCAGCAACCTGCCAGGGTATGTGGTGCTCAGCGCAGGCCGCGGGACCAGCGGCGGGGCTTCCCTGTGGCAGAGCGGTTTCCTGCCCAGTTCTTATGCCGGGGTCCTTTTCCGCAACCAGGGAGAGCCGGTGCTGAATCTGAAAAATCCACCGGGCCTGCCGATGACTTTGCAGCGCCGGGGACTCGATACACTGATGGAGCTGAACCAGAGCCGCTTTGACCAGTTTCGCGATCCCGAGATCGCCAGCCGCATCGCGGCCTATGAACTGGCCTTCCGCATGCAGTCCGCCGCGCCCGAGCTAATTGACCTCAAAGATGAGGACCCGAAGACGCTGGAGATGTATGGCGTGAACCGCGAAGACCCGCCCATCAAGGCCCAGCGCGCGGGAGGTCCGGGGCAGTACAAAGCCTTTGCCACCAACTGCCTGCTCGCACGCCGGATGGTGGAGAGAGGTGTGCGTTTTGTCAGCATCATGCATGCAAGCTGGGACCACCACTCCAATCTGGATAACGAACTTTCGTACAATGCCGGCATGGCGGACCAGCCCATTGCCTCGCTGCTGAAGGACCTGAAACAGCGGGGCCTGCTGGAGGATACGATGATTGTCTGGGGCAGCGAGTTCGGGCGCACCCCCCTCGGGGAAAACCGCAATGGCCGCAGTGACGTCTCCGGGCGTGACCATCACCCCTTTGCCTTCACCATGCTGATGGCCGGCGGCGGCATTAAAGGCGGCCAGATCTATGGCGAAACGGACGAAATCGGCTGGAGCATCGTGCGCGACCCGGTGGACATGCACGACTTCCACGCCACGCTGCTCAACCAGTTCGGCTTTGACCATCTCCGCCTCACCCACCGATTCCAGGGCCGGGACTTCCGCCTCACCGATGTGGCCGGGCGGGTGATCAAGGAATGGATCACCTAACTAAGTTTGCATAAAACCATCAGTCATCCTTGATGAGTGGCGCATCCGGCACCGTCGGAAACGGCGGGCAGAAGTTCAGCAGCTCGATCTCAAAGGCATGCTTCTTTTCAGGCTGCACCTCCACGACACTGATGCTGCCGTATTGAATATTGAAGTGCGCCATGTGCTTCAAAGGCTGCCCGAGCATGAGCGCCAGGATCACCCGGATGATGCCGCCGTGGCAGAACACCGCCACCTGGCGGTGCGGATTGTCCTGAAGGATTTTTAATAAGGCAGGCTCCACCCGGTCAGCCAGCTCCGTGGCCGTCTCGCCATTGGGTATGCCGACACTGCCGATAATCTCCAGCCAGTCAAAGGCGCTCACGCCAAAGTGCTCCTGCACCCCCTCCCAGCGATAGCCTGTCCAGTCGCCAAAGTCCACCTCCCGCAGGCTCGGGATAAGGATGGGATCAAGCTGCCGTACCGCTGCCAATGGAGCAAGAGTCTGCTGCACGCGCAGCATGGGGCTGGCATAGATCGCATCCAGGGGGACATTGGCCAGCCAGCGTGCCACGGCTTCACCATGCTGCCGCCCCAAGGGAGAAAGACCCATGTCAATGCGGCTGCCGCCAAAGACATTGTGATAACGCTCCTCCACCTCTCCATGACGGATGAGATAGAGCCGGGTGGGATGATGCAGCTTCGTTTTCAAGTGGCCCTTTCATCGTCCAGCAGGGCTGCATGTTCAAGACGACATGCGCTTCATCGCGGTCAGCACCGTTCTTGAACAGAGGTCGGCCGTCACCTGAACATCAAGCCAGGTCGTATCCAGCTTTTCCAGATGAATTCCACGGAGCTGGAGATGCTGGCACACCTGCGGATGACACCGGGCTGTCTTGAGCTTCCCATTGGCTTCAGCTTTGGCACTGTCAGGTCCTTGAGGAGGCCAATCATCGACCAGTTGCCGGATCTCCTCTTCGGAAAAGGCAGGTTCACAGAATTTTTCGCCATACTTGGCCACCAGGTTCCGGCGTTCCTCCACCGTCATCCCCTTCCCCAGTCGCTGAAGTGTTTTACGCACATTCGCAAGACGGCGTTCGCCTTGATATCGCGCACATTTCTTTTTGCCACGCTCCAGCCGGCGTTTCTCCATGATCTCGGGCTCTGCAACAAGATGCAGGACAAGATCCGGCAGCAGTTGTCTGGGCAGCATTTCCACATGCTCCGGAAGGACCGGCAGCCGCAGAATGCCCTGGTCCACCAGCACCACCTGAACTCCCTGCTCCATCGCCTTCCGGGCCAGGCCGATGGTTGAAAAAGATCGTATCCAGCCAGTATAACTGGCAGTGCAAATATGGGCCTGGGTGGTCCTCCACGCGGCCACTAACGAACGTGGATTTGTCGCGACCCATGCCCACCGTTTTAACCGCGTCCAGCGGCGCCGGCGGCGCGGCACATTTTTCTCCGGCAAGGCCGCCACGGAATTCTGCCCCAGGATTTCCTGGAGCCTGTCTGCAACCAACGCTGACATGGTGGACTTGCCCACCCCGCTGGCACCTGCTAGTTCGACAACGATCATCGGCAAAATGCACCTTTGTAAAAGGTACGACAAAGGTACCCCTGCTGACGGAATTGTCACACCAAAAAATTAGACAAACTCATTTCAAACATTCATGAAACAAGGCTCATCCTCATGGCTGCCACCCCACTTCCAGCTCCTGTGGCCGGTGATCTGACCCCACCTCTGGACCAATACGCCTGCCAGGAATGACAAGAGGTGGAGTGCACAGTGCGTGATCAATGGGTAAAGCAAAAAGATTCCGCGCCTGCCAGGTCGGCAGGCTGGAAGCGGCGGGTGAGCGATAATCCAGGCCGGATGGCCGCTGTAAAAGCGTCATGCCATGAGACCAGGGCGTGGCATTCAAATCCCCCATCAGCAAGACGGGCAAGTCCAAAGCTGAAACATATTCCCCCAATTTCTGAAGTTGTGCATCCCTGCTGGCTGCCCATTCAGATCCGATGGGAGGCACCGGATGCACCCCCAAAAGGACCATCTCCCGCCCTTCATGGATCAGCCGGGCATACAGGGTGGGGGTGGCGGTTTCAGAAGTGGTAAGAACCTGCGGCTCCAGCAAATGCACCCGGCTGTAAACGGCTACGCCAAAATTGTCCGACTGAAGATGCACGTGATGATGGGGGTGCGTGGCCTTCAGCGGCTCCAAAGCCTGTGCCCAGGCCATGTTCGTCTCTACCAGAAAGATGACATCGGCCCGCGTGGACTGCAGATAATCTAAAACACGCTTTTTGTTAGAATTGCCAACTTCCACATTCAGGCTGATCACCCTCAGCCGCCCGCCTTCAGCTTTCGCGAAAGCGGGATCACCCCGTGTGCGATACAGTTCCGTCCCGTTCATCAGCAATGAAGCGAAGCATATGGCCAGCACCCAGCGGGCCCGCTTCATGACCAGGCACCACCCGATGCCCAGCAGGCAGATGCCCCCATACTGCCAGCGGAAGTGGCTGAACAGGTCCAACAGCCAATGCCAATGCCCCAGCAAGCCCAGCCAGATGCCGATAAGTGCCATCAAAAACAGAATGTCCACCAGTCCGCTGATCCGCAGGCTGGCAGAAAGGAAGGGCCGCTGGGGGTTCATCAATGAAGGAATCAAGAAAGCCGGAATTGAGCAAGGGGTGGTTAATTTCCACGACGCACCTCGCAGCCATGCAGACCGGCCACCTTGGCCGCCACATCAAACAGAAGAAGATGGTCTGCATTCGGCACAAATATTTTCAAGGAGATCAAAGTGGCAACCACCTCAAAAGGTCTGCATTCAAGCAGGGCTGCAAGTTTTTTTACAGTGATCTCATCGGCAATCTCGATGATCTTGGATTTCGCCTGAAGCACCTTCTTCGGGAATGGATGCCGGAATTAATAAGTCTGCTGCAGGCGGCTTTTCGAGCGGCAGGTTCAGCACCTCCAGAAGGTCCTTGCACCCCAATGGCAGTGAGCAGTCCCGCCTGTGGTAGTCCGGTGTAAGGTCAGCCATGGCAACAGGATGCCACAGAAAGTGTTGTGCAGCGAGGATGATGTGATCTTTAATGCATCGCGGCGGCTGTTTATTCTTTTGTCATGAATCCAAATTGGGTGGGAATCATTTGTTCCGTGGGGGCTATATTGGCTTTCTTACTCAGCTATGCATCAGGGCGCAGGATGCCAGGGAGAAAGCGTGGATGGTATATCTTGCTGACAATGATCCTGGCGGTGCCGGGGGCGAGTTTTGCGGCTTACTATGCGCATCTGGTGGAAGTGCCGGGGTGGTATTATGAATTCCGCTCCTGGCGGGGTACGGAAGGGTTGCTCATGTTGATCGGCGTGGCAGGCGGACTCGTCGCAGCGGACCTGGGGGCAGTGTTCCGGATGCTGGCGCTGCTGGGAGTGGCGGCTTTCGTATCCGTACCGTTTGTGAAGCCTTTCCTGGGACCCTTTCCCGACGGTGCGCTGCGCGACCTTTGGAGCGGGGACGTGTGCCTGCAAAGCACCTATTCCACCTGCGGCGCGGCAGCGGCTGCGAGCCTGCTGCGCAAGCATGGCCTGGCGGCAACGGAGGCGGAAATCGCCAAAGAAGCCTATTCCTATCAGGGCGGCACGGAGGTGTGGTACCTGGCCCGCGCCGTGAGGCGGCGTGGCCTGAAAGCGACGATGCATGTGAGCGATGGAATGCCTGATTTCCTTCACGATATGTCCCGGCCCTTCACGCCATGCATTGTAGGCGTGAAGTTTGGCGGTACAGGACATTTCATTGCCCTTCTGAGCCGGGATGGAGATCAGTTTCATGTCGGTGATCCGCTGCGTGGGAGCGAGAAAGTGGATGGGAATGCGCTGAGGGATCGTTACCGGTATAGCGGCTTTTGGATGGAGGTTGGACCATAATATTTTATGATGCAATAGAGCATTGTGGGCGTACAGTGATCTTTGGGTCCCATCACTCGGAGAGTGATGAAAACTTTCTTTACTTTTTGCCCTTCTGGCTCGCAGCAGTGAACCAGTCGCCACCACCGCCACCGAAGGGATTGCCCATGCCGCCACCTCCGCCAGAGCTGCTGCGATTCCCGCCTCCACCACCGCTGCTGAAGCTGCGGTTGCCACCGCCCTGGCCTCCACCGCCCTGCCCGGCTGGACGGGGACCGCCGGAGCCGGTCTTTTTCTCGAAGTCGGGCTTGGACTTCATGCTGAGGGCGATGCGCTTGCGCTGGATGTCCACTTCGGTGACGGTAACCATGACCTTTTGGGCGACCTTCACGACTTCGGCGGCATCGCGTACAAAAGTATCACTGAGCTGGCTGACGTGGACAAGGCCGTCCTGATGCACGCCAATGTCCACGAAGGCACCAAAGGCAGTGACGTTGGTGACGATACCGGGCAGCTTCATGCCGACGGTGAGGTCCTTCATGTCGTTGACCCCTTCGGCAAAGTTGAAGATCTCAAACTGCTTGCGGGGGTCGCGGCCGGGTTTGGCCAGCTCGTTCATGATGTCCTGGAGGGTCGGCAGACCGACGTCTTCGCTGACATACTTTTTCAAATCCAGCTTCTGGCGCAGCTCGGCCTTCTGCATGAGATCGGCGACGGTGCAGCCAAGATCGGCGGCCATCTTTTCCACGAGGGGGTAACGCTCCGGGTGGACGGCACTGGCATCGAGGGGATTGATGGCTCCGCGAATGCGGAGGAATCCGGCGGCCTGCTCGAAGGCTTTGTCGCCGAGGCGGGGCACCTTGAGGAGGTCCTTACGGGTCTTGAACGGGCCGTTTTCATTGCGAAAGGCGACGATGTTTCCCGCATGGGTGCTGTTGAGGCCGGAGACGTAGCTGAGGAGCTGCTTGCTGGCGGTATTCACCTCTACACCGACGCCGTTCACGGCGCTGATGACGACGTTGTCCAGGCTGCCTTTGAGCTGGTTTTGATCCACGTCATGCTGATACTGGCCCACACCGATGGACTTGGGGTCCAGCTTCACCAGCTCGGCCAGCGGATCCATGAGACGGCGGGCGATGGACACCGCGCCGCGCACGGTGATGTCGTGATTGGGAAACTCCTCGCGGGCGACTTCGCTGGCGCTGTAAATGGAGGCACCGCTTTCATTCACCATGAGGACGGGGATGGACTTGGGCACGCCGATCTTGTTGATAAACGCTTCCGTTTCGCGGCTGGCGGTGCCGTTGCCGATGGCGAAGGCCTCGATTTTGTAACGCTCCACCAGGTTTAGGATAAGCGTCTTGGCCTGCATGAGGCTGTTGCCCTCGCCTAACAAATAGATGACATCATTGAACAGGAGCTGGCCTTGGGCATCCAGGACGACGACCTTGCAACCGGTGCGGAAGCCGGGGTCAATGCCGAGGACGCGCTTCTGGCCTAGAGGAGCCGCCAGCAGCAGCTCGCGCAAGTTGTCGGCAAAGACACGCACGGCTTCACCATCGGCCTTCTTTTTGGATTCCAGGCGGGTTTCGGTCTCCATGCTGCTGCTGAGCAGACGCTTGTAGCTGTCGGCACAGGCCAGCTTCATCTGGTCGGAGCAGGCATTGGCCCCTTTCACAAACATGTTGGTCAGGATCTGCGTGCCGGCATCTTCCGGGGGGCTGATGCGCATGAGCAAGAAGCCTTCTTTTTCCCCACGGCGGATGGCCAGCATGCGGTGGGAGGGGATGGATTTCAGCGGCTCGGACCAGTCGAAGTAGTCGCGGAACTTCTGCGCATCTTCTTCCTTCTCTTTGCCATACATGACCTTGGAGACGACGGTGCTCTGTTCGCTGAACAGCTTGCGCAGGGCGGCACGGGCATCTGCGTGGTCGCTGATGCGCTCGGCGATGATGTCGCGGGCACCGCTGAGGGCCTCGGCGGCGTCCTTGACCTTCAGTTCCTCGGTTTCCGCATCCGGATTCACAAACTTGGCCGCCTCACCGTCCAGGTCCACGCCGTGGGTGAAAAGATTTGCTTCGATGAAATCCGCCAGCGGCTCCAGCCCCTTTTCCTTGGCAATGGTGGCACGGGTGCGGCGCTTGGGGCGGAAGGGGGCAAAGATGTCCTCCAGGGAGTTCATGGTCTCCGCTTTGTCAATCTTGGCGCGCAGCACATCCGTCATCAGATTACGCTCTTCCAGGGACTTTACGATGGCCGCCCGGCGGTCATCCAGCGCCACGAGCTGGTCCATGCGATCCTTCACATTTTGAATCTGCACCTCATCCATGGAGCCTGTGGCCTCTTTACGATACCGGGCGATGAAGGGCACGGTGGCCCCATCCGCGAAGAGCTGCGCCGTGGCTCCTACCTGAATGGCCCGCAGGCCCAGTTCCTTGGCGACGCGTTCGACGTGGGCGATGTTGATTTTGAGTTCGGTGGCAGCAGACATGGTTAGAAAGTGGAAATCTGAAAACTGGAAGGGATGTCTGAGTTAGCGAATGGGGTATCCAGGGCAACCCTGGAGCACGTTTCAGGCGAAACTTTTGTTTGAGCCTAATGCTTGACAACGCCCGTCCGCTTCCCGCGATAATGCGTCCGCATGCCCCAGCCCGCCCCTATCAACCCTGCCGATCTCCCTGTTTTGGCCCTGGCCACCATGAAAGCCGCTAAATTCCCCGTCCTCGCGACCATGAATGGCGACCAGCCCCGTGTGCGCCCGGTCTCTCCTGTAAAAACCGACGGTTTCATCATCTATGTCGCCAATCTCCGCCGCTATGGCAAAACCGCCGAGCTCGCCGCCAACCCAAAGGCCGAGCTCTGCTACACCGACGACGACCACAATCAGGTCCGAATCACCGCCACGTCAGAAATTCTCACGGACCGTCCTTTAATCGAAGACATCTGGAACAGCAATCCCCTGCTCCGCACCTACCTCCGCGATATCAACAACCCGGAGCTCATCATTTACAAGTTCACTCCGAACCGGGTCCGATACATGAAGGAATGGGCATTGGAGTATTGGGAAGTGCAATGACCTCATAATGAGCCGTGCTCGCTCGCAGGGATCGGCCTGATCACGGAGTGGCCTTGGATTCGAAGTTTTCGCGGGCGACTTTCCGGGCGGTGGAGACAATGTGATTGCAGGCCTCCATGCATAGGAGCGGTATGCACTGGCCGGGGGCCTGTCCCGGGACCTGACCTGCTTCATGGCCGAGCTTGGCGGTGGCAGGCGGGGGCAGTGGCTGGGAGGAGTCCAGAGGCCAGACGATACGGCGGAGGCAATTGGTATCTGTTTTGCAAAAGCTGCCGATGATCTCGCCCGATTGCGAATCGGTGATGCCGTTGGCAAAGCGGTACATGCCGGTCTGGCGGCCTAACAAATCACGCAACGGAACAGGCTGAAGGCAGCCATTTTCATGCGCCAGCGCCATGCCGATGGCAGCGGGATAAAAGAATTCCAGCGCAAGCTGAAGGGAGGCCAGATCTGGTAACTGCAACCGCCAGCCCCGGATGAGTGTGGGAGCAGTCTTGATGGGCCGGAATTCGCCACCGGCATCGTTGCGGGCGATGTCACGGGCATCCGATGGACAAGTATAAAGGGTGAGCGCTTCGGCAGGCAGGGAGACATCCTCCAGGTGACGTAGCGTGAAGGTGCCGCCCACCTCTGCAATGTGCACCTGGCCGATGACCTGACGGCCGGCCAGCAACCAGGCGGCCAGAGCGGTCTTCAATTCATCCGGGGGTGGCTGGGCTATGCCCGCAGTGGAGATGCCATGCTTGGCGTCGAAGTCGTGCACCTGGTCCAGAATGACATCAGCCATGAGGGGCTCCGTGCCGATAGCGCTGCTGTAATAGAGACTGCGCCCATGCATGGCGATGGGATTGTGACGGAAGACCTCCATCTGGCTGAGAGCCTTGCCAGGCTCTGACTCCATGCCCAGGAGCACAGGGATGTCCTGAAAGCTGTGCAGCCCATCCGCAATAAAAAACGGCACGACGACGACATTGGCCGCTGAGGTGAGGGTGTGCCAGTCGGAGACGAGGGGCGCCTCCTCCATGTAAGTATCTATGACTTCAGCGAAACCATAGCCGCCTTCACTGATGAGGCGGACCTGGTCCTGGATGGCTTTGGTGGAATTGTCGTTCAGATTGGTTCCGTGCCCGACGATGATGAGGCTCGTCTCCGAACGCGGCACCCCAGGGGCCACTTCATCCGCACGCTGCAGTAGCAGGCGGGTCATGTTGGGATGGATGCCTACAGGGTCGCAGTAATGGATGGTGCGGCCATCCCGCTGCGTGACGGGGCCGTCCAGGCGGAGCTCGCGCGGAAGCACCTGCTGGCAAAAGTAGCCTTCGCTGATGAAATTCGGGACGATGTAGATGACCTCACTGTCCACGGATTCATACACTTCGCGCATGGAAGGCTCTTCCTTCCAAAAGCAGCAGGCCACTTCGCGAAAGAGACCGCGCTGCCGGATCTCATCTGCATGGCGATGTGTGGGAGCGCTGGAATCAGGGTTCAGAGTCGAACCATGACCGACGATGATGAGAGCGGCGTGTGTGTGGGAGTTCAAAGCGCAGGTGATTACGTTTTGACTCAAAGCACAGGCCAGCAGAAGTCACAGTAATTTTTAGCAGAGCCCTTCCTTTGGAATAAGTTTGTTATGGCAAGCTTGAATGCTTTAACGCGAACGTGTGGCCCTATTTGGGAAGGATCTGATAACCCTCTTTGCTGTCTTTGATGATCCAGCCGGCAGCTTCAAGCTCTTTGCGGAGGATGTCGGCGGCAGCCCAGTCTTTGGCCTGTTTGGCCTGCCAGCGTTTTTCGGCCAGAGCGGTGATGTCAGCGGGGACGTCGGTTTGGACTTCATCGCTGCTTGGGGGCAGTTGGAGGCCGAGGGCGCGGAGGAGGAAATGGAGGCCTTCCAGTGCGGCGACGGCTTCGTCCTTGGTCAAGGAAGCTGCTTTGGTGCGGTTGATGGTGGCAAAAATGTCTCCGAGCGCACCAGGAACGTTAAGGTCGTCGTTGAGGGTCTCCCAGGCGGGGGCGAAGGGGCCGGGTGCCGTGCCGGTAATGTCAGCGGAGATACTTGCGACTTCGCGGACAGCCTTGTCAAATTTGGCCAGCTTTTGGAGGGCCTGGCGGGCGGCATCCAGGGAATGAAGGGTGAAATTCAGCGGGGTGCGATAATGGCCGCTGATGAGGACGTAGCGGACCTCAGCCGGGGTATAACCACGGGCTTTGAGGTCTTCGAGAGTGTAGAGGTTGCCGAGGCTTTTGCTCATCTTCCCGCCGTCCACCATGAGGTGGGTGACGTGGAACCAATGGCGGGCAAATTTGCCGTGGGTGGCGCAGCAGCTCTGAGCGATTTCGTTTTCGTGATGTGGGAAGATGAGGTCCACGCCGCCGCCGTGAACGTCAAAGTCCTCGCCCAGGTATTCCAGGGACATGGCGCTGCATTCCAGGTGCCAGCCGGGGCGGCCTTCCCCCCAGGGGCTGGGCCAGTGGTTGGGGCCGTCTTCAGGCTTCTTGCCTTTCCAGAGGGCAAAGTCGGCCAGGGAGTCTTTGGTGTATTCGTCGCTGTCAGTAGCGTTGGCGGACGAAGAGGCTCCGAGTTTGAGCTCGCGGTCTTCCAGATGGGAAAGACGGCCATAGTCGGCAAAGGAGGCGACCTTGAAATAAACGCTGCCATCCGGGGTGGCGTAGGCATGACCACGATCCACCAGGGTCTGGATCATGCGGATCTGATGGGGAATGTGGGCGACCGCGCTGGGCTCCACATGCGGAGGCAGCAGGTTAAGGGCGGCACAGTCGGTGTGGAATTTCTCAGTCCAGAGGCGGGTGAAATCGGTTAAGGACTGGCCGGCCTTCTGGGAATCGCGGATGGTTTTGTCATCCACATCGGTAAGGTTACGGACATGCAAGGTGGCGAGGCCACCCTGCTCGATGACACGGCGGAAGACATCCTGTGCGACGAAGGTGCGAAAATTGCCGATGTGAGCGGGACCGTAAACGGTGGGTCCGCAGCAGTAAAAGCGCAGGGTTTTGCCATCCAGAGGGGCGATGGAACGCAGCGAGCGTGAAAGGGTATCGTGAAGGATCAGCGGCATGAAAAGGGAGCGCGTGGGATACGATGTGACGGCGCGGTCTGCAACCCGTCAGTGAACCGGAGAAGACGGGTTTCCCGGCGTCCGGACCGAGATAGCAGCTGATTCAACAATCAGCGGCAGCAGCCTCTTCCCGCTGCTGTTCCTGCTCCGGTGTCTCATCGTCGTCCAGATCCCGGGCGGCACCGATCTTGAGGCTGACACGAATACCATGTTTTTCTGCAGCCGTGGAAAGGAGGGAGCGGATGGAGCTGGCGGTCATGCCGTTTTTACCCAGGACGTGCTTGACGTCCTCCTGCGCGAGCTGGACCCGGAACACCAAAACGCCATTGGCGTTGTGGCCAATGGCGATGGAAGCTTGCTGGGGGTGGTCAATCAAATTGGCCACCACATAGGTCAGGAATTCGCGAAGGGCTTCGGGGGCGTCCATGACAGCAATTAACAGTTTCCGTCAGCCCGAGCAACAACGGAAAAGGAGAAGGGCTCAATTACTAGCCTGTGCCTTGACCTGGCGCTTGATGAGGCTGCGGACAGTCTCAGAAGGCTGGGCACCCTTGGAAATCCAGGAGTTCACCTTTTCGATGTCAATGTTGGTGTTTTCACCCTTCTTCTGGGGGTCATAGGTACCCAGGATTTCGATGAAGCGACCATCGCGCTTGAAGCGCTGGTCGGCGGCGACGACGCGATAAAACAGACGGCCTTTGGAGCCTTCTTGACGGAGACGGATTGCTACTGCCATGAGATCAAATATAAATTTCGGACTTTCGGGGAGGCGGAGGTTGCGGGAGAAACCATGAAAATCAACTTCTATTTTCAAATTTCTAACGATTTACACTCATCCAATGGCAAATACCGCCATTCATCGGATGATGGTTTTAACACCTGTGTTAAAGAATTAATCTTAGCACAGGAATCGGGATCGGCATTGAATCATTTCGACACCGATAAAAAAGCGGCCTCTTTTCAGAGACCGCTTTCGAAAACCAATGCTCAAGCCTTGATTATTTGCCGCTGGTATAGGGCTGGCCAACAGGAGCATAGACTTCCTGATGAACGTGGACATGGGGCTTGTTTTTGCGCGGGAAGATCGGCTGGCGTGCCGTGCCGACGAAGTGCTGCTGCCAGGTGTAATCGTACTGGCGCTCTTCCCCTGCCATCCGGTAACCCGCGCCCGGAGTGCGGTAGCGTTTGTAAAACATTTCATTCACACTGCCCACCATGTAAGGCTTTGTGGAGCAGGAGGAAAGAACGGCGAGGGAGATGAGGGATAAAATCCATTTCATAGGAGCAAGGTGAGTTTGGCCAGAAATACTGTGCAATGTCAAAAAAAATTTCGTAAATGCTGCCTTTGGCGGTTGCCTGAAAATCAAAGCCCTCCTAACGCATGGGCCATGAAGCTCTCCAAAAAAGCCGAATATGCCATGAGGGCACTGCTGGCGATGGCAAGATCGCCAGAGACATCCACCTTTTCGATCCAGGACATTGCCACCCGTGAACACATCCCGCTAAAGTTTCTGGAGCAGATTTTGGTGGTGCTTAAAAATGGGGGACTTCTGCGCAGCAAAAGAGGGGTGGGAGGCGGATATCAGTTTCAGAAGACACCGCTGCGGATCAGCCTTGGGGAGATCATCCAGCTTATTGACGGGCCGTTTGAACCCCTGGCCTGCACTTCCCTGGCAGACCAGCCCGGCGGCAAATGCGAGTGCGGGATCACCGGAGGCTGCGGTCTGGGCCAGGTCTTTGGCGGACTGCGGGACGATGTGAACGGATGGCTGACCCGGACGACACTGGCAGATGTGCTGGAGCGCGAGAAAGTGCGCCAGCCGATGTCATTTGATATCTGAGGTGGCGACGAGGAATTCGTCCAGATTGGTCTCTGGCGAGTCGCCCATCATGACATAAACATACTTGCTGCAGGACCAGGAGGCCACGGGGTACCCCTCGACACGTACCACTTTTTGAGGAGAGAGGTCGTCGGGAAGATCACGTAGCGTTTCCCGCAAGACGACAAACAAATGCGCTTCCTGATCAGCACGGCCAAAGCAGATCATGGCCACTTTTTGGCCGCGCCAATCCACCACGCGGCAGCCGAAGGGACGTGCCTCCTTGGTGCAAGGACGCACGACATAAGGCTTGGGTGCACCCTGACTGCCAAGCCAGGCGCTAACGTTGGCGATTTCACCAGTGACATGATCCAGGCCGAAGCCCTTGTCTTTCATGCCGTCAAAGATGTCCACGATCTCTGTCTCAAACTGGGCGAGAGTGGGGTCGGCCTTCTGAGGCTGATAAATGGTGAAGAGCAGACCGGAGAGCATGAGCGCCGCAGCGGCCGCCAGCCAGGGGAGGCGCTGCCAGCGCGGCAGAGCCGAATTCAGTTTGGCTGCTGCGAGAATTTCCGAACGGAGATTCTCCGGCACGGGCACCTCAGCCAGACACTTGCACATGGCGCGGTCAAAATCCTGCTCTTGCGCAAACCATTCCATGCTGGCGGGGCGATGGGGCAGGTTTTCCATGGCCTCGCGAAGCAGCGGGTCGTCATTGTCCTGGCCGTTGGGACGGCAGGCGCTCAGGCGGAGATGAAGTTCGGCGTCATCCATGGCGGCTGGTTTGAGGGGGTTCGAAAGGAATCACTTTGGGGGTGGCGGCAGAGGGGGCCGGTTCAGCGGTATCGGAAAGTTTTTGGCGTAACTGAGCTTTTCCGCGAGAGAGGCGGGACATGACGGTGCCGATGGGGACCTCCAGAATACCGGCTATTTCCTGATAACTGTGCTGCTGAAGATAAAAGAGCGTGAGCGGCGCACGGTAGGTTTCATCCAGCTGGTTCAGTGCCTCCAGGGCGGACTGTGAATCCATGTCCTCTGCGGTCCTGTCCTGGACGGGAGGCAGTTCGGGCTCGGCATCTCCAAGCTCGACATGAGGAAAGCGGACGGAGCGGCGGTTGCTGGTTAGAAACTCACGATAAAGGGTGGTGAAGAGCCAGGTCTTGGCCTTGCTCCGGTCCCGAAGCTGGAAGCCGCGGGTGGCCCAGCGCAAAAAAGTCTGCTGGGTGAGGTCGGCCGCATCCGCCTCACGCTGGGCAAGGCTCAGCGCGAAGCGGTAAAGCCCCTGGTAATGCTCCTGCACAAGATGCTCGAACTCCATGGGTCTTAAACGGCTGCCAGTTGAAAAAGGGACGGGCCAGTCTGGACCAGCCAGACATGACTACATTTTCTTTTTACCGGCGTCGCAGGACTCGCACTTGCTGCCGTCTGCGGGCTTCTTGCTGCAGCAGGCTGCCTTGTCATCGCAGCAGGCGGACTTGGTTTTGCAGCAGGTGGCGCAACTGGACAGACCGAGGCTGAAAGCGACGAGGGAGAGGAGGAGGATGGATTTCATAGGTGCAGGGGTAGGTTGGTTTGAGGAAGCCCACGGGAAGGAGCTCTGAGAATGGGACGCTGATGCGTCCACATTATTCCACAATGGATCAAAAATGATCACGGAACAAGCTGCGCATCCCAAATCCAAAGTGGGGTGATGGCGGCGCTCTCCACCCAGCCGCGTAAATTTTCAGGGCGGTTGGGGATTTCGACATAATTCCAGGCTCCGCGTTTCTCCAGAATGCGCACCTGCGAACCGGCTGGAAGATCCATCACCGTCCCAGATGTGACCGTGGCGGCGGTATAGGCACTGAGTTCAGGAACGGTGACAACGGAGATGTCCCGGACGCGGTCTGGCCCTAATGGGCGAATGGAGGCCAAAGCGGAAGCGGGCAAAGCGATCAGAAGGCCAATGACAGAGACGGTGAGTGCCCATGGAAGGCTACGACGCCCGGCCAAAAGACGCCAGGCGAGGGGCAGAAGAAACAGCCAGAAACCGATGGTGGCCAGGATGACCCATTCATTCAGCGACAGCCACAGGCTCCACTGGCTGAGAGGGGATTCCGCCTGAAAGGAGACAAAACGGAGCTTTTCGTATAGATGGCGGAGGTTTTGCCGGAGTTCTGGAGACCGGGGATCAAACAGCCGGGCGCGCTCATACCAGAGGACGGCACGGCCAAAATCCTCCTGCCGGTAACGGGCGTGACCGATGATTTGAAAGACTTCTGAACTGAGCTGCGGAGGATCCTTTTTGGTGAGGGATTCCGCATGATACTGGGCCCGGGCGAAGTTGCCCTTTTCCAGTTCGGCAAGGGCCTCCTGATACACGGCATCCGGGGAGGGTGCCTGGGCATGAAGACTGCCGGAAATCATGAAGGCGATGAGGATCAAAGGGGTTACTTTGGCCAGAGCCCGGCTGAAGAGACCGCCCAGGGTATGGGTGATCTGGCGGCGCTCTTCTGGAGTGACGGGCGCTGCCGCGAATGCAGTGAAATTGGAGGACTGATAACGGTCCAGGATGGATTTCAGCTCGGGTTCCAGCACTGTATCCCCGGATTTGGCGGTATGGATAAACTGAGCAGCACGGCGGAGGAACTCGGCATCGGCCAGCGCGCGCTCATCCAAAGCACTCCAGGCGGCGCGAAGCTCACCTGCACGCCCGGCCATGCGAGCCCGACGGCGTCGCCCTAAAACGGCAAGGAAACTGGCCAGCAGAAGGAGTCCCGCAGGGATGGCCTGGACTGTCCAATAGGTCGTGCTGCGCAGCAGCAGAGTGCCGGTGGGAGGCAGCCAGCGCGGGGTGGCAGGAGGATTGACAATGATGTCAGTGATTTCTGGCTGGGGATCAGGAACCAGCGGCGGCGGGACACTTTCCCCCACGCTGCCAGGAGTGACCTCGCTGGTGGAGACGGCAGGGGCAGGCTTCATGTCCAGGGGAATGGCCTCGGTCCGGAGGGTGACGTACTGCTTTTTGCTGCTGCTGAAGAAATTGATTTCAAAAGGCGGCAGGGTGTCGTGGACAGCCTCAGGAATGAAAACCTGGGAATAACCAATTTTACGGTCCAGGGTCGGCACCTGGCTCTGATCAAGCTGGCCTTCAATGCTGTAACGCTTGGCAGGATAGGATTTCCATCCGCTGGGGGCCGTAAGCGCGGGAGGGGTGAGCGCATCGAAATTGCCAATGCCTTCCACGACCATTTCCACCGCAACGGGATCTCCCACAGTCAATTCGGTGGGACTGGCGCTGGCGCTAAGGACAAAGTCTCCGACGGCACCGCTGAAGTTTTCCGGCCTGCCTTCTTCAGGAAGAGGGAGGACTTTCAGTGTGACCGGCTGGCTTTTGACCACCAGCTTGCGGGGTTCAGAGGCGACACCAAAGAAACCCTGAGGGAAACCGGGCGGGAACATGTTCTGCCGGGGATTGCCTTCTACGGGCACCTCAACAAGAATCTCCATAGTGGCAGGGCCAACCTTGAGGTCGCCGGTGCGAAGGGAGGAAAGCGTGCTGCGGAAGGTGAGCACGGTGTAGCCCACATCTCCAATGACAGTGGTGGTCTGGTCGCTCTGCTGAGGAAAGCGGGCGATGGCAAAGTCACTCTTTTCGATTTCGATGAGACCCAGACGGCGGAGGGACGTCTGACGGGGGATGTAAAGGGTGCAGTTCAGGGGCATCACCTCCCCCTGGTAGATTTCCTTTTTACCGAGTTCGAGCTGGAGGATGGGCTTGTTGGTATCGTCCGCATCTGCCAAGGCATCCTGGCCGGCACCGCCCTGGCCGACAGTGAGCTTGACCTCATTTGTCGCCACCATCTGGCCATTGACCTTGATGTTCTGAGCGGGGATGATGAAGTCTCCAGGCTCGCTCGCCATTAGACCCCAGGAGAGGCGGATGGAAGAGGTCTGGCGACCATTGGTGATGCTGAACTGCTGCGAGGTGGATACATTGGTGGTCTGCTGGATCTGGAGGGGAAGGCGGAGCTCTGAAAGACGCTCCACACTGCCGTCCTGAACGGTAATGACATAGGTGACAACCTGGTTGGGCCGTGCCTGGTCCGGCTGCACATAGGCGCGGACGGTAGCGGCCTGCGCCACACTGACGATGCCAAGCCAGAAGACAGCCAGAAGCCCGAGGGTGAAGGCCGTGTGGCGGTTCATTTTTGTCATGGGTCCCATCATTTTTGTATCCAGTTACCAGTCCTTCCCGTTGGCCGCCGGGTCGCGCGGGCGCAGGATCTGCGCTTTCTTTTGATCATCGGCATAAGTGCGGAGGAAAGACCTGGCCTCGTTGCGGCTGAAGCCGGTGGCCTCGTTGGCTTCATCACCAGCGTCCTCGGCCTGCTGGCCTTCCTGGTCCTGAGGTTCGCCTTTGTTGGCAGCCTGAAGATCGCCTTCGGGCAGTTCCTCCTCTTTCTTTTCGCCATCCTGTTTGCCCAGGCTTTCCTTGCGGCTGCGGTCCTTGTCATTTTTGCCTTTGCCGTCCTGCTCGCCATCGCCGTCCCCTTCCTCACCTTCTTCGCCTTCGCCCTTCTGGCCTTTTTTCTTGTCACCCTTTTCGCCTTTGTCGCCCTTTTGCTCCTGCTGATCCATCTGCTTCTGGAGTTCATCCAGGCGCTTTTTCACGAACTCGCGGTTCTCCCGCAGATTGTCATTGGCGGGATCCAGCTTGATGGCAGCGTCGAAATGCTTGACGGAATCCCGCCAGGTTTTGAGGGTGAATTTGGGCTGCTTGGCCAGGGACCGGTCGCCCTGGTCATAGAGGCTGTGGGCGATGCCCTGGTGCGCCTGTTTTTGTACCGGACGCTCCTCTGATTCCAAAGCCTGGCTGAAGGCACCAACGGCACGGTCATAATCGGCAATCTGATGTGCGGCGAAGCCCATGGCCTGCGCATACCGGTGGCGAAGGTGTTCCGGTGGATTTTCTTTGATCAGCCGGTTGAACAGATCAGCGGCCAGCTTGTGATTGCCATTTTTCAGCGCGTCCTCCGCCTCCTGGGGCTGAACCTGGTTGCGATTAAAAATGGAAGCCCAAACGGAGCGGGCGGCGGCCGGTTCAGCACGAACTGTACTTTCGCCCGCGCCCAGACAAAGCAGGGCGAGCGCCGGGGCCAGCCGGCTGCGGGCGGGAGAGGAGCGGAGGGACCAGGCAATCATAAGTAACAATACACCCATAGACAACGGCCACTGAAAACGTTCGACCGGTTTGACAAGTTGCCGGGCTTCGTTGGTCTGGGCCTGAAGGGCCGAGAGCAGGTCCCGCACCACGGTGACGGCCAATGGCTGGGAGCCCAGCTTCAGATACCGGCCTCGTGTGGCGGTGGCGATCTCCTGAAGGACGTTGCCTTGGAGCGTGGTTTTGACAACATTGCCAGCGCGATCCCGGACGTAGTCACCAACGCGGTCAGGATCCGGGTCAGGAATCAGGGAACCTGTTTCCGTACCGACGCCGACGGTGAGAACAAGGACGTTCTTTTTGGCCGCCTGCTGCGCGTATTCTTTGATCTGGGCGTCAGGCTCCCCCCCGTCGCTGAAGAGGATGAGGCCATGGTTGCGGGCTGGATTTTTTTCGAAGGTTTCCATGGCCAGCTTCAAGGCCTTGCCGATGTCGCTGCCGCCACGTGGAACGGAGGTGAAATCCAGGGACTGAATGGCCTCGATAATGGCCTCATGATCGGTGGTCAGTGGAGCCTGCAGATAAGCATTGCCGGCAAAGGCGATGAGGCCGACACGGTCGGTTTTCAGGGAAGCAAGTACGTCCTGAGCTGCCAGCCGGGCACGGGTGATGCGGTCCGGGGAGACATCGTTCGCAAGCATGGAACGGGAGGTGTCCATGGCGATGATGACATTGCGGCCAGACTCGATCTGAATGATCTTGTCCTCACCCCAGCGAGGCTGGGCCATGGCGAAGATAAAGCAGGCCAGGGCGATGAGTTGAAGGGCAAAGATGAGGTTAGCCCGCCAGGTGGAGATACCGACGATCAGATCACGGCGGAGGCGGGGGGCTGTCATCGCACCGACGATCTTGCCGGCCCGAAAGGACGCCCATGACCGCAGCCCGGCGAGGAGTGGCAGGGCAAGCAGAAAATAGAGCAGGGCTGGATGGGCGAAGGTCATGCCGGAAATGGTCTCAAGTGGCGACCGCCATGGGTGCGGAATTTAACAACGTGAGCCTCAGGAAAAGAGCCAGGCCCAAAAGAGCGGCAGCCAGGGCGGCGGGGTAGAAGAAAAGTTCCTCGGTTTCGACAATGCTGCGGCGTTTGATTTCAGTTTTTTCCAGGCGGTCGATGGTTTCGAAGATGTCCTCCAGAGCTGAAAGATCTTGGGCCATGTAAAAATTGCCGCTGCCGATGCGGGCGACTTCCTGGAGGGTGCCTTCGTCAAACTCCTGCCTGCCGCTGGTGATGACGCGGCCGTTTGGCAGGGGAATCATGTGAACGCCGGGGGTGCCGATGGCGATGGTGTAGATCTTTTGGCCCAAGGTGGCTGCGAGGCGGGCGGCATCCTGGGGGCTGAGCTTGCCACTGTTGTTGGCCCCGTCCGTCAGGAGGATGATGACCTTGCTGGGGACGGTTTCCTTGTCCAAACGGCGGGCGGCGGCGGCAAGGCCGGAACCGATGGCAGTCCCGTCTTCCATAACCCCGGTCTGGATGCGGTCGAGGTTGGACTCCAGCCATTCGTGATCGAGCGTCAGGGGGCAGGGCTGATAAGGAGCCCCGGCAAAGGCGACGATGCCGACACGGTCGCTGGTCCTGCCACGAATGAAGTCACGCATGACCCGTTTGGCAGCGGTGAGGCGGTTCACCGGGGAGCCACCGATGTAAAAGTCCTCAATGAGCATGGAAAGGGATACGTCCACGGTGAGGCAGATGGCGATGCCTTCGGTCTTGTCCTCATCATGGGAGATGACCTTTTGCGGCCTGGCCAACGCAATGACGGCCGAGGCGAGGCTGAGAAGGACCAGCCCAAAGGTGAGGCCGCCACGGGTGGACTTGGCCTTGAAGCCAAGATCGCGAAGGATGAAGGAGGTGGGGAAAGTGACCGCAGGTGCGCGGCCGATGCGGCCACGCCACCACATCATCAGCGGCAGCGCCAGCAGGGCAAAGAGCCACTCTGGACGGGCAAAGATGATGTCTGGAAGCAAGGGGATGTTCATGGCCGGTCCTCCTCAAGATAAGTAATGGCACGGGCGAGCAGCTCTGCGGCCTCGTCCGTAGAAGCAGGAACCGGGGCGAACGAAAGGCCATCCCAGAGGTCCGCGAGGGGGGCGTATTTGTGCAGGCGGGAGGAGGTGGAGGGAATGGTGTCTCCATGAAAGATCTCCTGCGTGGTGCGGAAGGGGGCGGGGATCTTGTAACGGACCAGGAAATACTGGCGGAGGATCTCCGAAATCTGGCCCGCAGTCTGGCCGGGGGGCTGAAAACGGGCCAAGGGGGAAAGCTCGCGAAGGGCGGTCATGGCAGTGACCCAGGGCCGTTTGGGCGGTATGGCCTCTGGTGGGCGGGGGCGCAGCAGCAGCCACAGGACAAGCGCCAGCATGGCAACCAGCAGGAGGCCGCAGACGATAAAAATCCAAACGGGAATGGGTGCAGGGGGAATGAAGACCTCCGGCAGCGCGGGATGGGGGAGCGGCTGCAACGGGGGCCCCTCGGGCGCCGCCTGGGCTAACAAGAAGTTTAACATCACCGTTTCCTCCTTCTTCTTGAGCGGAAATAGGCCTTCATGGCCGGGGCGTAGTCATCATCCAGACGCACGTCTATACGTTCCACGCCGTTTTTGCGCAGCATACGCGTCAGGGCATCCTGCCGGTCTCCCATGGCCTGGGCGTATTTTCGGCGGACTTCAGGATGGGATGTATTGACGATGAACTGCTCCCCGGTTTCCGGGTCTTCCATGCAGATGCGGCCAGCATCCGGGAGGATCCATTCCCGGGGGTCGCTGATGTGGGCGGCGACGACATCGTGCTTGGCAGCGACGGAACGGAGGCTGGCTTCCCAGACGCTGTCCGGCGTCAGAAAATCCGAGACGAGGACCACGAGAGCGCGGTGGGCGATGCGCTCCAGGGCGGTATCCAGAGCGGGGGTGAGATTGGTTTTGCGGCTCTTGGGCCGGATGGTGAGGATATCCCGGAGGATGCGGAGTGCGTGGGCGCTGCCTTTGCGGGCGGGCAGATAATGCTCCACGCGGTCACTGACGAGGATGAGGCCGACTTTGTCCTGATTTTGCACGGCGCTGAAGGCAAAAACGGCAGCGACTTCGGCCGCGCGCTCGCGTTTGCTGTCCTCCTGGCTGCCGTAATCACCCGATCCGCTGACATCCACGACGAGCATGACGGTGAGCTCGCGCTCCTCGATGTATTTGCGCACAAAAGGCTCGTCCATGCGGGCGGTGACGTTCCAGTCCAGAAAGCGGACGTCATCGCCGGCCTGGTACTCACGGAAGTCATCGAACTCAATCCCCTGCCCTTTAAAGCGGGAATGGTATTGGCCACCCAGGGTCTCCTTGACCATGCCACGGGTGATCAGCTCGATACGCCGCACCCGTTTCAGGATGCGCGTGAGCTGTTCGTCGTTGTCAGGGGTGTCAAGCATGGGTCAAGGCAGCCGCAAAGCGGCTTCGAGTGAGATTCAAATCGGACCGCAGATTTCGATTCCTTACGGCACTGGAAGCTTGTCCAGAAGCTGACGGACAACGTCTTCACTGCTGACGCCTTCGGCCTCCGCTTCGTAAGAGAGCAGGATACGGTGGCGGAGGATGTCCGGCCCGAGGTCCTTGATGTCCTGCGGGGTGACGTAGTTGCGCCCGGCCAGGAAGGCATGGGCCTTGGCGGCGAGGGCGAGATTGATGGTACCACGCGGGGAGGCTCCGCAACGGATGAGAAGCTTCAGGTGCGGGGCATAGGCATCCGGAGTGCGGGTGGCCTGGATGATGGAGACGATATAATCACGGATTTTTTCATCCATGTAGATGGCATTCACGAGACCGCGACTGGCCACGATGTCTTCGGTTTTGGTGATCTGGTTCACCTCCAGCTTGGGGGCGCTGGTGGCCATGGCATCAAGCACCTGGCGTTCTTCGGCTGGAGTTGGATAGTC
Organism: Prosthecobacter sp. SYSU 5D2; assembly: GCF_039655865.1. Lineage (NCBI taxonomy): Bacteria > Pseudomonadati > Verrucomicrobiota > Verrucomicrobiia > Verrucomicrobiales > Verrucomicrobiaceae > Prosthecobacter > Prosthecobacter sp. SYSU 5D2. The sequence goes on from NZ_JBBYXL010000014.1 coordinate 55,810, forward strand.
CACCCGGACCTTGAAGAGGAAACGGTCAAGCTGGGCTTCGGGGAGGGTGTAGGTGCCTTCCTGGTCAATGGGGTTCTGAGTGGCCAGCACCATGAAGGGGTCCGGCAACTTGTAGGTGTTGTCACCGATGGTGACCTGCCGCTCCTGCATGGCCTCCAGCAGGGCGCTCTGGACCTTGGCGGGGGCGCGGTTGATTTCATCCGCCAGGACGAGATTGGCAAAAATGGGACCCAGACGGGGCGTGAAGGTGCCTTCACGCGGGTGATAGACCATGGTGCCGATGACATCCGCAGGGAGGAGGTCGGGGGTGAACTGGATGCGCTTGAACTCGGCATGAAGGGCGCTGGAAAGTGTCCGGACGGCAAGGGTTTTCGCGAGGCCGGGCACGCCTTCGAGAAGCACATGGCCATTGGTGAGCAGAGCCACCAGCAGACGGTCTACAAGAGCCGACTGGCCGACAAGAACACGGGCGATCTCGGCACGCAGCGGTTTGACCCAGGTGGATGCCTTTTCAATGGCGGCAGCATCTGGCACTGAGGGGGCAGATGCGGAAGTGGGCAATGGGTTCTTGTTCAGGGAAATCGGACCGGCTTCAGGCGGGGGCGGTGGGGCGACAGAATCAGACATGCGTGGGGAAAGCTCAATGGTGGCAGGGGGAGAGTCAAGGCAGGACCTCCATGTTCAAAACGACACCGGCGGGCCTTTTTGCCGCAAAAGTTTCCATATCTCTCGATCTGGAGACGAACAGGCAGTCATCTGACGGCTTGTTTTTCCTCAGGCAGCAATAGCGCTATCGCGGCGGCAGGGATGAAAAGGAGACCCGCGTAGTAGAGTGCCAGGCGGTAGTCCCCCACTGGCACATAAAGCTTGAACATCACCGTGCCTGCGGCGGCGACAATGCGACCGATGTTGTAGCAGAAGCCAGCCCCGGTGGTGCGCAGGAGCGTGGGGAAGAGCGGCGGCAGGCACATGGTGAAGAGACCAAAAACACCCTGGCAGAGACCGATTATGGCATACCAGTTCAGCATCTGATCATGCGTCCAAGTCTGTGAAAAGGCGGCGAGCATGGTGATGCCATAGGCCAGCAGCATGAGGGTAATGGCCTTTCGATAACCCATGAGTTTGGCGAGGGCGCCGGCAAGGTAGTTGCCAATGATGGACCCGATCATGATGTACATGAGGGCGACGACGACGGCGTGGGTCTGTTCGGGCGCCGTGAGGTTTCGGACCTCTGGCATGGCACGAATGAGACTCTGCTGCCAGAACATGAAAGCCCAGTGGGCGGTAAGGGAGACGGCGCAGATGATGAGTACACGCCAGGTGACACCTGAGACGGCAGGTCCAAAAAGCTCGCGGATGCGCGGTGGGACGCTTGTCTTTTTTGCCTCCTGCCACTCTTCTGTCTCAGGCACGGCCTTGCGTATCCAGAGGGTGAGCAAGGCGGGCAGGATGCCGACAAGGAAGATGGTGCGGTGGCTTTCATCATCCTTTAGCAGCCAGCCGGCCAGACAGGCGAGGAGGACGCCCAGATTGACGGCGGTTTGCAGGGTGGCGGCGATCCATGGCCGCCATTTTTTAGGCCAGGTTTCCGAAAGCAGGGAGGCACCCACTGCCCACTCGCCGCCGATTCCCAGGGCCGAAAGAAAACGGCAGATCAGCAGATGCCACCACTCAGTACAGAAATACGACAGACCAGTAAAACCTGCATAAAACAGGATGGTAAGAACCAGGGTGCGGCTGCGGCCGATGCGGTCTCCGATCCAGCCAAAGACGCCACCCCCCAAAGCCCAGCCGACGAGGAACGCCGCCTGGATGATGGAGGCCTTGGTATCCACCTCTCCAGGAGAGGCAGCGATGCCATCACTCATCAGTAGGATGGCCACGAAGGGTGTGGCCACCAGGGTATAGATGTGCATGTCCAGGCCGTCGAACAGCCAGCCAAGCCAGGCGGCGAGGCCGGACTTTTTCTGGTGGGAGGAAAGGTCCCGCAGGCGGGTAATCTCAGGAGAAGCGGCAGGTTGAGTCATGCGAGGGCGCGAGCTTTTAACATTTGCGCGGATCTGGCAAGCCCATACCGAAAACGGTTAAATTTGCGGCTCAGCAGAAACTACTCATTAAACTGCAAGGAATAGAGCTTTTGGTAGAGATCGCTGTTCCTCAAAAGCTCATCATGCGTGCCCATGTCGGCGACGCTGCCATCCTTCATGACGATGATCTGGTCCGCCTCCATGATGGTGGACAGGCGGTGGGCGATGGCGATGACAGTTTTCCCCTCCGAAAGGACGTGGATGGCCTCCTGGATGATCTTTTCCGTCTCGGTATCCAGGGCGCTGGTGGCCTCATCCAGGAGGAGGATGGGAGCATTGCGCAGGATGGCGCGGGCGATGGAAAGACGTTGCTTTTGCCCGCCAGAAAGGTTGCAGCCGGAGTCTCCAACGATGGCATTGTAGCCCCCCTGCACCTGCTGGATGAATTCGTGGGCATGAGCCTTTTTGGCGGCGGCGATGATTTCCTCCTCCGTGGCATCCAGGCGGCCATAGCGGATGTTTTCGCGGATGGTATCGTGGAACAGGAAAGTGTCCTGGCTGACGAGTCCAATGTTCGTGCGCACGCTGTCCTGGGTGACGGTGCGGATATCCGTTCCATCCATCAGAACCCGGCCGGTTTCGGGATCATAGAAGCGCAGGAGAAGGGAGAATAGCGTGCTCTTCCCTGCCCCGCTGGGGCCGACGAGGGCGTAAAAACGGCCTGGGGCAAGATCCAAATTCACATGATTAATGGCGGCACGGTCCAGCTTCCTGCCATCCAGATCGCTGTAGGCAAAGGAGATATTTTCAAATGTGACACCACCTTTGATGCGCGGAAGATCTGGTGCCCCGGGAGCATCCTGAATGTCCGCCGGGCGCTCAAGCAAATGCACCACCTTGTTCACGGCATAGACGGTCTTCTGCATGAGCAGGTTCACCTTGCTCAACTCCTTGGCAGGCGGGTAGATTTTGGTCAGGGCCATGACCAGGATGATGAGGTCGCTGGCAGGCCGCTGCTGCACCCAAAAATAGACCAGGCCTGCAGCGATCCCGATGGAGGCAACGGCCTCGACGATGGGGCCGATAAGCTCCGTCGCCTGTGTCCAACGCATCATGTTCCGGCACATGGTGGCATTGGCCCGGTCAAACCTCTCCACCTCATATTCCTCCCGCGCATAACCTTTCACAAGGCGTATGCCCGTGAAGGATTCATGCATGGTGGTCATCATCTTGCCCACCGATTTTTCCTCTCCTGAGCCTGATTTCCGCACCTTCCGGCCGATGGCGATGATGGGGGCGAGGCAGAGGGGAAAGACCACCAGGGACATCAGCGTAAAAAACCAGTCTTTGGAGAACAGAACAAAGAGGATCACAATGATTGTCAGCGGACGGTTGGTCAGCAGTTGCACAAGCTGAACCGCATTCGTCTGTGCCACGCGCGACTGGTTAAAGACAGTCTGCATGAGCTCGCCCGCTTTGGTGTGGCTGAAAAACGCCGGAGACTGGCGAAGCACGCTGCGGAAGACATCACTGCGGATGTGGAAGAGCATTTTAGTGCCCACCCAGGCCAGGCAATACTTGTTCAGATATTCTAAAAAACCGTTCAGAAACATCAGCACAGGAATGCAGGCACAGGCCGCGATAACGCCCGCAAGCCCCACTGGCGTGTCAGGGGCCATGCCAAACATTTCAGCGAGGTTGATCTCCCCAAAAACCGGCAGATCCAAGGGTTTTCCCAGCGTTTTGGCCCCGCCATCCAGCACGAGTTGGAAAATAAGCGAAACACCGATGATGAGCACGCCATTGAACGACGCGGCGACGATTCCGATAAGCACCCCCAGGACAAACCTGCCCATCCACGGTTTCAGATACTGAAGGATGCGCCCATAAGGCATCTTTAACTGGGCGATCTCAGCATCGGTCATCTGAGACGGGTTTTTCAACAGGGGAGCTGCGGCCATGTGGGTGGGATAAATGTCCCGGGCAATGCCTTCGGGACGGGATGCCTAGCACGGGAGAATGAAAGCGTCGAGATGAAGTTCACGCTTGCAAAAGCCGGATTGTCCCGGTTGAAAAACCAGCGCGTGTGGCCGAAGCCTGCCCACCAACCATGATGCTGCCTGAATTGCGTAACCAAATTTGTGAAGCCAACCGGGCGCTGGAACCCAGCGGCCTCGTCCGCCTGACCTGGGGCAATGTCTCAGGCATAGACCGGGCTTCGGGCCTTTGGGGCATCAAGCCCAGCGGGGTGGACTATGGAGCGCTGACCCCGGAGGACATCGTCCTCATGGATCTGGAGGGGAACATTGTGGAAGGGAAGCTGCGCCCTTCCTCCGACACAAAAACGCATCTGCATTTATACCGGGAGTTTTCAGAGATTGGCGGCATCACCCATACCCACAGCTTGTACGCCACGGTCTTTTCCCAGGCGGGGAGGGAACTGCCCTGCTTTGGGACTACGCATGCGGATCACTTTTATGGCACAGTGCCCATTGTCCGGGCGCTGAACCAGGATGAAGTGGATGAGGATTATGAACACTTCACCGGCGTGGCCATTGTGGAGCGGCTGCGGGAGCTGAGGCTGAATCCGCTGGAGATGCCGGCGGTGCTTCAGCGGCATCATGCGCCCTTCACCTTTGGCAAAAATGCGATGGATTCCGTCAAGAACAGCATCGCACTGGAGATGTGTGCGCAAATGGCTCTAAGCTCCCTGACACTGAATCCAGACCTGGCTTCCATCCCGGAGCATATCCTGGACAAGCACCACCTGCGCAAGCATGGGCCGGGGGCGTATTACGGGCAGAAGTGACAAGCATTAGCCAAGTGTTCCTCCTTGTTTCTCTCACTTCACCTGCTTGCCATTGCTGAGCAGGTTGGCACCGATCTGGTTGTCATTGCCGCCGATGATGAGGAGGGAGGGCTCTTTTGATGTGGCCTCTTCGGCACGGTCATCGCGGATGAGGTTATCGCTAACAATGCTCTGCTCCACACCCTCCAGACGCAGACCAGAACCGTCGCTGTCCAGGATGCTGTTGTTGGAAATCATGAGACGGCGGCCACCGACAATATCCACCGCGGCACGCTGGCGGACCACGCCACCGACAATGTTGCCGATGAAGGAGCTGTCGGTGCAGTTTTTGATAAGGATGCCGTTGTTTTCAGCATTATTGAATCCGTTGACCCGGTAACGAGGATTGCGGTCAAAGTTGTTGCTGCTGACAATGAGGTGCTCGCAGTTCTCAGCTACCAGGTCATGCTCAAAGCCTTCCCAGAAAGTGTTGCCGGTGATGACGACGCCGCGCGATTCTTTGACCTCAATGTTGACCTTGACGTCGCTGAAGACGTTGGCGCTGATGGTGACATTGCCTTCACGGGTGTGAGGACGGCCGAGGCGACCGGTCAGGTTGGGATCCGTGCCAGCGCCGAGAATGCGGATGTTGGCGGAGCCCTCTGCCTTGCTGGAATGCTGGATGGTGCAGCCGGTGATGGCCACCTCGCCAATAGAACCGCCATCGGAGTTTAGCTCAATGTTGGCGGAGGGGGGTGAATCGGCGTGGTGGTTGCTCTCGATGTCGCAGGTGCCGATGTGCAGGTTGCGCACGTTGCCGCCGCGTGAGACCACTCCCCCGCCCCGATTGTAGCTGATATGGCTGCCGATGATGTTAGTCTGGTGCAGGTTCACATTGTCCAGAAAGACACCGATGCCCATGTTGTCATAGAGGTGGCAGTCGCTGATAAGGACGTTGCGGTTGCGAGGGGTGAGATGGATCGCGTGACGGCATTTGCTGATGATGATGCGGTGAATAGTAATCTGCATGGCACCACCGGATTCGATGCCGTCCGCTTCAGGATGGGCACCAAAAATTTCAAATCCGCTGAGCATGGGGGTGCGCTCCTGATCCCAAATGCCTGGCTTCAATGTCGTAGGAGCCGCCGAACCTTCATGGTGTCCGATGATCCTGAAAGCAGGCCCGGCACCTGTCATGATGAAACGTGCAGTGCCATCCCCTGACAGGCTGGCGAGCCCTGTTTTAGAGAGATCCACGGTGACGGTCTTCGTGAGCCTGTAAGTGCCCTTGGGAAAGAGAAGGCTGCCCTTTTCATCCACAGCTTTTTGGATGGCAGCCGTGTCATCGACCTCTCCGTCACCAATGACGCCGAGAGACATGACATTGGTCTGGGCCAGGACACAGGTGACCGAAAAAGCGAGCAGCAGCAGAGGGCGTAACATTTTAACATAACGCCGGTCGCCGGAGAAAATCACATTCTCTGTGCTACTGAAGGATGGTTTTGTGTGCGCCGGACAAGCGCTCCCGACATCTTTTATGAAGGGAGAGACCGGATATTTTAAATGATTTAGGGTACAATGGAGTCAAAGGATTATGCCAACCATGCCAACTCCCACCATTCAAGACAAAGAAGGCCGCTCAAGCCATTCTGCCCCTGTCCCGCATCCACCGGCACAACCGCCCAGCGAAAAGCAAATTCAGCAGGCTTTCTGCCACAAGCTGGAAGACCGTGCGTTGCTTCAAGGGCCTAACCGCCGGTTGAGCGAGCTGAAGCGTCTGTTCACAATTATGGCGGATTTTCTGCGCGGTTTTCGCGGACTGCACTTCGTGGGCCCTTGCATCACGGTGTTTGGCTCTGCCAGATTTACAGAGGAGCATCCGCACTATCAAAAGGCGCGTGAAATGGGTGCGGCCATCGTAAAAGCAGGCTTTACCGTCATGACGGGTGGCGGCCCTGGCATCATGGAGGCGGCCAACCGCGGTGCCAAGGATGTGGGCGGGCGCAGCGTGGGCTGCAACATTGAGCTGCCCTTTGAGCAAAGCCACAATCCGTATCTGGACCGCTGGGTGACGATGAAGTATTTCTTTGTCCGCAAGGTGCTGCTGATGAAATACAGCTACGGTTTTGTGATCATGCCCGGCGGCTTCGGTACGCTGGATGAAGCGTTTGAAGCACTGACGCTGATCCAGACCAAAAAGGTGCGCAATTTTCCCATGGTATTCATGGGCACGGAGTTCTGGACCGAACTGCGGGCCATGATTGACAGCATGGTCGCCAAAGGCACCATCAGCCCGGAGGACCTGGATCTGATCTGCTGGACGGATGACGTGGGTGAAGCCATGCACCACCTGGAGGACCGCGCGGTGAAGCAGTTCGGCCTGACCTGCGAGGTGCCGCCTGCATCCAGCAACTGGCTGTGGGAGAAAGGGCTTTGAAGCCAGACGGTCAGGCTGAGGCGCGACAGTTGTCCAGCAAGGCGTGCAGGTAGTCAGCGATTTCTTCAAAGGCCCTTTTATAGTCTGAATCCGCCAGGCAGATGAGTTCTGCCCGCGCGTCGTTGAGCATGTCCTGGGCAAAGCTGACGGCCCGCTCAATCGCGCCTTCGTAGTCGGCAATGCCGGCCAGGATAGAGGTGTCCATGGGCTCGCCTTTGAGCAGCATTTTATTGAGCTTCTGCTTCTGGGCATCGGTGGCATCCATCAGCAAATACAGAATGGGCAGGGTGAGCTTGCCTTTGATGAGATCAGTACGGAGGGTCTTGCCGACTTTCTTTTCATCGCCGACCAGGTCCAGGCAGTCGTCATAGATCTGATAGACGGTGCCCAGCTTCATGCCGTAATTATAGAGGGCATGCTCCACCTGCTCGGATACGCCGTTGAGGCGGGCACCGAGTCCGGCGGCGGCGGCGAAGAGGGCGGCGGTCTTCATCTCGATCATGCGCAGGTAGTCTGGCACGGAGAGATTGAGGTCGAACCGGCGCTGGGTTTGCAGGATCTCGCCGCTGCAGACGTCGCGGGAGGCTTTGGCAATGCTGCGGCAGACTTTGGCGTCTTCAAACTCCGTGGCCAGTTCCAGGGCGTAGGCGAAGATGGCATCCCCAAGCAGGACACTGAGGGCGCTGCCCCACTTGGCCGCTGCGGTGGGCAGGCCACGTCGGGTGGCGGCTCCATCCATGATGTCATCGTGGACCAGGGAGGCAATGTGGACCATCTCCAAAATGACGGAAAGACGGGTGTGGTCAGCGGTTTTTCCACCGGTGGCTCCGCCAGCCATGAGAGCCAGTGCGGGGCGGATGCGCTTGCCCGCGGCCTGGCAGACGTAACTGACATAACCTTCCACTGCGGGATCAAAGGCACGGGACTGATCTCGAATGGCTTTTTCGACGATCTCGAGATCGGCACGAACAAGTTCGAACGGGAAGACAGGTGCGGAGGCGCTGGCGGGAATATTTTTCATGAACGGGGCGTGGCAGGCAGCGCCGGAGATCCAAAAAGGACCCTTACTACGTGGCGCACCGCCTTTCCTCAGTCAATTACGACCTGCACAGAATCTGCGGATGAACTTTCAAAAATGTTATTCTCGATGAAAGTTACGAAGAACTGAAACTGCGGCGAACCGACTGGAAAATTCAGGCATTCTCCTTCCTGCTGCGGCCCCTGCGCACCAAGCAAAACAGTGTTCCCACAAGGACTAAGAAACAGCGCGACGGCTCGGGCACCAGGGAAATGCTGAGCACCCCGCTAGTGAAGAGGCTGGAGGTATCCCACATCAGATCGGCAGGCAGTGACGGCAGTTCATAGTTGCTGATGCTGCCTGTAACAGGACCTGAAAGGCCTGCCCAGTCAAAGAGCTGCCACTGGTCATTCACTGCCCAGGTGGTCATGCCTGTGGAATTGGAAACTCGCAGCGTCACATTGGAACCGAATTCGACGGCACCTTGCAGCACAGCCCGGTCTGCCGATGTGAGTGAGGCCGAGTTGTCGCCTGCCCCTGCTCCGGATATGAGATCCAAGAGCAAAACGGAGTCCGCTGTGAATGAAAGCATGCCTGCGCCGGAGGTGATGATGGTGAGACTGCTGGCAGTGGGTATCACACCGGGGTAATCCAGGCCGATCTGCAGGCGCCCGCCGACGGTAATGCTGCGGTCTGCCGCCAGCTCAATGCGCCCGCTGCCGCCAAAGGTGGTGCCGGGCAGCAGAGTCACCGGGCCGGCACCAGTGGCTGAGCCAGTGAGGTTGCTGACCAGGAGGGTGCCTTCAGAGACCGTGGTGCCACCGCTGTAGGTGCTGGCTCCGGCGAGGGTCCAGGCACCAGGACCCGTTTTTTCCAAAACAGTGGGGGCCGCACCATTGTCACCAATGCCAACGATCTGGCTGTCACCAGCATGGGTGCCTGAAAGGCGGAATGTGCGGGAAGCGGTGACATTGGTGCCGGTGGAGGTGAACGGTGTGGTGAACTTGAGGGAGCCGGTGCCGTTGTTCTCAAGAACCGTGGTGATGGACACGACCGAGGCTACGGAATTGGCAATGTTCAGCGGGCGGTCAGTGGTGGAAACCTCATTGCCTACATACCGCAGCACTGCCAGGATATTAGGGATGGAGCTGCTTCCGCCGCTGCCCATTTCGATGACCCCATCGGCATTGCCAGTGCCCAAGGAACTGGCCAGCCCCTGGTCAGCCAGCACAGATACTTCCACTGTGGCATTGCGGATCTGGGTGCGTCCGCCATAAGTATTGGCTGGTCCCAAAGGAAGAAACATGACGGTTGGCAAACCAGGGGGTGTGGTGGTGGTAACATCGTAAACCGACAGGGCCAGGTTGTTCTCGTTGACGCCAGGACCGCCGAGAAAGCCTGTGCGGAAGTTGTTGTTGGTCGTGGGATTGTCCACGGTCAGCAAAGAGATGACGGATGCCCCGCCAACGATGCGGTTGTCCATGCCAGTGCCGACGACCTGGAGCCAGTCCATGGTGGCGTTGAAGGCAGTTGATTCATGGCCCAGCACGATCTTGCCGCTATTGCTGCCGGAACCGAGGATAAACTCTGTGCTGCCGCTGATGGAACCAGACTGGAAATGCAGGATGCCCTCCTGAACACGGGTGCTGCCGCTGTAACCATTGGCCCCAGTGAGCACCAGCGTACCTGGGCCTGATTTGATCAAGGCAGTGGACTGTCCCGAGGTGGCCTGGTTGCGGATGGAAGAAGAAATGATCAAGGGGGCAGCCGTGTTGTTCTGGATGATGGGCAGGTCATTTCCAGAAGCAGCTGGGTGGGCCTGAAGCTGAAACACGGAGATCGTCTGCACATGGGGCCCCACCGTGCTGGAGACAAGGATGCCGGACAGGTTTAACAAGGTGTTTGCACTCTGGGTGATGAGCGTCGCCTGTGGCTGGGCGAACCGAAGCGTGGTAATGGCGGTGTTTCCCGACAGGGTGGTGGTCGTCTCTCCAAGGGTGATGTCAGCATTCCCGGAAAGGGAGTTCGCATCAGACGGTGTGTAGCCGCCGGATGGGAGCATGGAAAGGGGAACGATCTGGCGCACGCCGCCCGCGAGCTCCGCCGTGCCGAGCCACTCATCCCCAGCCACCGGATTCAGCGACCACATAAAGGGTATGCCGACGGTGTTGGTGATGAGAGCATTGTCCGCACCGCCAGTGGTGGTGACACTCCCGGCGGCGGGGAGGGTGATGCCGAGGGCACCGCCGGTGCTGCGGGTCAGGGCACCAAAGGCTATGCTTACTCCGGCGGCCCCGTTCTGCGCAACTGTCATGTAACCGGTCCCCGTGACCGTTGTTGCGCCAAAGGTCTGGCCGTTGCTGGCACCGCTCTTGCCGGTGATGAGCATGCGGGTACCGTTGATCGTTAAGGTGCCGGGGGCAGTGACGCCATGGTGAAGGATGTTTTCCGCCGGGCTGAGCGGCGCACTGAAGTCCAGATGCACGTTGCCTCCCGACAGGGTGGTGATGGTATTGGTCACTGGCGCGGCCAGGGTAAGGGTGCCATTGCCTTCTTTGAGAATGGTGTAAGCCCCCGTGCTCGTGCGGGTGAGGGCTCCCCGTATGGCGATGTCCCCTGCCCCGCCGAGTGCGAGAGTGCGGGAACTCGAACTGACGTGAGCGATGGAACTGGCGCCAGCAGGCTGAAAGGTCAACAGGCCGGTGTCGGAGTGGATCCGGGTGGTGGTGGCATTCAAGGTCACCAGGCCGGTGAGGGTATTGTCGCCGCTGATGTTGCGGATGCCCCCGGTATTGGCCACGCCAGTGCTCACGAGGGAAACAGCTTCGGCCGCAAGTGTGATCCCGCCGCTGAGTTCAAGAGCGGAGTTGGCATTGATTGTGGTCCCTCCCGCTGTGGTGCCCAAGGCATTGGCATGAGAGATATGCACCACTCCACCGCTGATGGTAAATGCACTGGTGAAAGTGTTGTCGCCCGCCAGGGTCAGGGTACCGGTGCCGGTCTTGGTCATCACACCTGAGGAAGTTGCAATGCGCCCGTCAACCGTCACATGGCCGGGGCCGGTGATCCCCAGGGCAAAGGTGCCCGTGATAGCATTGGCCGTGGCCGAGGCAGACTTGATCGTCAAAGTGCCGGACTCGGAAAAGATGTTGGTTGGAGAAAGGAGGGTGACAAGCCCCGTCGTCGTATTATCTCCGCTCACATTCCGGAGCCTGCCTTCTGAAAGCGTACCCGCAACGCCCAGACCAGAAAGCGTCACCGGGCGGCTGAAGGTGATGCCTCCGGCAAAACGCAGGGCTCCGTCTTCAAGAACATTCACCGTACCTGCGGTGCCCAGGGCGGTTCCATTGCGCAGTTCCAGCGCCCCGCTGGCAAGGATCGCCCCGCCGGTTTGTGTGCCGGATGCGGTGAGCACGGTGATGGAATCCGCCGTGCCGTTGACAAGAACATTCACCGCACCGCCGCCAGCATTGTTGATGATGCCGGAATGAATGGTTAAAAGAGAAGTGGAAGAGTTGTTGGTCAGAATGAGCTGGCTGGCACCTGCCGCAGCGCCGCCTGCTGAGAGGTAGCTGGTGACGCCGGCCTCCCCAATGGTGAGGCTCTTTGAGTTGGAGGTGATTTGCACACCGCCGTTCATACCGAGCCGGAGCGTATTGCCATCCCCAACATGAAAGGCGCGGTCAAGAACCGTATCGCTCATGCTCACTGTGGCCAGATAGGCAAGCGGGTCCGTTTGCACCACATGACCGGTGGAACTGCCGTCTATGGCCAGATGGCTGGTCACATCGCTCGCAGGAGAAACGCCGGTGACATGAGGAGTGGAACCGCTAAATCCCGTGAGCACACCACCTGAAAGCTGGGCCCAGCTCTGCACGCCGCCACCCGATTTAAAGGTGGCCCATGGGCCAAGCACCGCATCTGCCATGCTGCTGGTGATCTGCCCCTGGGCAGGTGCGTTAAAAGCGATCATGCCGTTGGCGACGCGGCTGATGTTTCCGAGGCTCAGATTCATCGTGCCGCCATCACCGGAGACCATGGTGACGACAGAGCGTGTCTGACGGGCGGTCACATCCCCCATAGCTTGAGAGTTGATGGCTCCGGCCTTGCCATTCAGCACCAGGGAGGTGCTACCAATGTTGCTGCCAAGGAGCTCCAGCCCCCCAGGGGTGGCCACCCCATTGTAGAGGATGTTATCCTGCGGTGCGCCGGTCGCGGCAAAGTCAAGAATGGTAATACCACCTGCATTGGAGGAGCTGGTGCGTCCCAAAGTAGTTTTGCCAGTATAAGTATTGGCAGCCGCCAGGGTGAGTGTGCCATTGTTTTTCGTCAGTGCAAAGCGGTGCAAGCCAGAGCCGGGGACGGACTCCGTGATGGGTGCATTGATGAGCATGCCGGTATTGCTGGAGTGCATGTAGATGCCCGCATCTCCGGCCAGCGTAAGTCCGCCGGAAAGGATGACATCACTGGCCGTCACCCGGATGGCGGAGTAGCTGCTGGTGTAGCCGGTGGCAGTAATCGGGACGCTGTAATTGCCCGCAGCAGACAGGACAAGGTTGCCATTGTTAAGTACGGTCAGCCGGTCCAGTCCAGAAAAGGCATCCGCCGAATAGAAAGCGGCATAGATATAGGCTCCGATGGTCAGATTGCCCGTGAGATCGGGATTGGACACCGTGCGGATGTTCATGAACTGCGTATCTGTCCCTGAGCTTTTTTGAATGGTCAGATTGTTCCCTTTAAAGACCAGGGTGTTGCGAAATTCAATAAAGTTGGAGGAACCGCCAGAGGCAAAGTTCTCCACCTGGATGAGACCGTTGTCACCAAAATCAATGACGGTGCCCGCAGCGGCCCCTTCCAGCACATACTGAAAGCCTGCCGCAGGTGCTGCTGTACCCAGGGACAGAAAGCTAATGCCTTTTAACTGAACATTCTGCGCAAGCGTGACGACGCTGGGATTGACCGACGGTGTGGTGCCAAACTGGGCGGTCACCAGTGGTGAATTGCTCCAAAGCACATTTTGACTCTCCGCGTTCATCCACAAATTGGAAGAGGTGTTCCAGGCACCGGAGCCGTTCTGAAGTCCTGCCTGCAGCGGTTTGGCATCCCAGGTCAGTATCTGGGCTTTCAGGGAGGTGGTGCCAGAAATGAAAATGCAGACTGCCGATAAGAACAGGAAGGCAGTCTCGTAAAAAACAGAGCGAAAAGGAGATTTCATGGAAAGAACCCTTCCCGGTCAGCAACAGGCAGTGGACTTCCATCGGCATTTACAGCCGCTTTTCATCTTAAAGACCAGCAACGGGGGGATATGTTTATGCTAAGCATTGCTCATGCCATGCGGCACGGGCACCCGCGTAAGCGACACATTAGTACAATAAATGGTCCGCCGGAAATCATCACTCCAAGCTTAACAAGCGCTGTGATTCCTCCAGCAGAAAACCGGTGTCTGAAAACGGTTCCCAACTGACATCCCACCAGCGCAGCCTTCCCTGGGCATCCACCAGAACAGCAGCGTGCAGCGGCTCCTCTTCAAAGTCATCGTAGGCGCGGAAGCTCTTGAACATCTCCAACCCCGGATTGCAATAAATAGGAAAGGCAGGCAGTTGCCCGGTTTTCATCTGCTCCATGCAGTGGCTGCAGGTGCTGCCAAGGTAAAAGAGGCTGGATGTATCCCATACCATGCCACCACTGGTCATTCACTGCCCTGGTGGTCATGCTGTGGGGGAGGAAGCAGACGCAGCAAGGCGGGAGGAAGCGCCCGCAGCCGTCCACCGGGGAGGCGTGCGGAACACGCCGGGCCGCGGGACAGGCCGCGCCAAACCCCACGGTCGTGAAGGAGCTCTGTGAGCCTGCATACAGAGAACACGATAACGACCTCATCTCGCTGTTTCCGCCAGCGAAGCCTGGTCTTCATGCGCGAGATCATCCAACGTTATCAGAAGAAAGCATGAAAACCAGCTCATCACTCAACCGCCGGATGCGGAACCGCACGACCGGTGGTGTCGGAGCACAGTGGGGGCTAAACCGCCTCCCTACCTCATGTCAGGCAATCAGCTCTTTGACCACCTTCGCCGCTTCAACGCCGGTCAGCTTCTGGTCCAGCCCCTGGAACTTATAGGTGAAGCGGTCGCTGTTATAGCCCAGCAGATGCAGAACCGTCGCGTGGAAGTCGCGGATATGCAGGGGATCTTTGACGATGTTGTAGCTAAAATCATCCGTCTCGCCATAGATCGCCCCGCCCTTTGAGCCGCCACCGGCCATCCACATGGTGAAGCAGCGCGGGTGATGGTCACGGCCATAGTTGTCCTGGGTCAGGCCGCCCTGGCTATAGATGGTGCGCCCGAACTCGCCGCCCCAGATAATGAGCGTATCTTCGAACATGCCACGCTGTTTAAGGTCTTCAATCAAGGCATGGCAGGGCTGGTCAATGTCCTTGCACTGGCTGGGCATACGCCCGGTCACATTGCGGTGATGATCCCAGTTGTTGAGGTAAATCTGCGTGAAGCGCACTCCCCGCTCCGCCAGACGCCGCGCCATCAGCACCCCGTTGGCAAAGGTGCCCGGCTTCTTCGCTTCTTCACCATACATCTTGAAGATGTGGTCAGGCTCCTTGGTGATGTCCGTCAGCTCTGGCACGCTGGCCTGCATGCGGAAGGCCATCTCATACTGCTGGATGCGAGTATGCGTCTCAGGATCGCCCACCTGCTGGTAGTTCAGCTCATTCAGCGCATTCAGACCTTCGATGGTCCGCTTGCGCACACTGTTGGGCACCCCGGGAGGATTGTTGATGAAGAGGATGGGGTCCCCCTTGCTGCGGAATGACACCCCCGCATGCTCACCCGGCAGATAGCCGCTGGACCACAGACGTGAAGAGATGGCCTGCTCCTGCTCACGGTTCGTCGGCGTGGCAATGAGCACCACAAAATTGGGCAGGTTTGCATTGACCGACCCCAGACCATACGAGGCCCAGGAACCCAGGCAGGGACGCCCGGTGATCTGGTTGCCCGTTTGCATGGCGCAGATGGCGGGCTCATGATTGATGGCCTCTGTATGCAGTGAGCGCATCCAGCAGATGTCATCCGCATTTTTGGAGAGGTTCGGCAGCAGATCCGAATTCATCCACATGCCGCACTTCCCATACTGCGCAAAATTATAAACCGACGGCGCAATGGGAAACCGCGCCTGTCCACTGGTCATCGTGGTCAGGCGCTGCCCTTTGCGGATGCTTTCCGGCAGGTCCTTGTCATACCATTGCTTCATCACCGGCTTGTAATCAAACAAGTCCATCTGCGAAGGCCCGCCGACCATGTGCAGGTAAATGACCCGCTTCGCCTTCGGTGCCCAATGCGGTGCCACACTGCCAATCGCCGCCTTGGCCGAACCCGTCATCCCCTCGCCTAACAAAGAGGTTAGAGCCGCCGCCCCCAGTGCATTCTTCCCACGCGAGAAAAACTGCCGCCGGGTTTCAAAGGTGTTCCATTCGTTGAGGATGCTCATGATCGTAGAAAATTAGAAGTTACTTGTTGAGGACTTCATCCAGGTTCATCACCTGGCTGGAGACCATGGTCCAGGCCGCGAGTTCAGCGGGAGGGAGCTTGGCGTCGGGTTGGGTTTCACCCACACTGATGAGGGCTGTGGCATCTTCGGGGACGGCCTGATAATGGGCGCGCAGATCCTTCAAGCTGGCCTGCAGGATGGTGGTTTCCTGGGGCTTCAAAGGACGGCAAAGAAGGCGCTGGGAAATGGCAGCCAGCCTTTGTTCATCCTCACTTCCGGCCTTCATTGCCTGCTGGGCCAGGTTGCGGGAAGCCTCGATGAATTGCGGATCGTTCATTACCACCAGCGCCTGGAGAGGCGTGTTGGTGCGGTCACGGCGCACACAGCTCACTTCGCGGCTTGGAGCGTTAAAGACATCCATGTTGGCGGGCGGGGCCATGCGTTTCCAGAAGTTGTACAGCGTCCGGCGGTAGAGGTTTTCCCCCTGGTCCTGCACATACTTCTCGGTGCCCATACCCACCACTTCCCAGACGTTTTCCGGCTGGTAAGGAAGCGTTCCCGGACCGCCCATCTTGGGAGAAAGCGATCCGCTGGCCGCCAGGGCGTAATCGCGGATCATCTCCGCATCCATGCGGAATCGCGGACCGCGGCTGAGCAGCGCATTGTCACGGTCCTTGTCAATTTTCTCCTGGGTAATGATGGCCGCCTGACGATAAGCGGCGGAGGTCAGCAGCAGCTTGTAAAAGCGCTTCACATCCCAGCCGCTTTCACGAAATTCCACCGCCAGCCAGTCCAGCAGTTCTGGGTGCGTGGGCGGGCTGCCCATGATCCCAAAATCCTCGCTGGTGACCACAATGCCACGTCCGAAAAGCTCCTGCCACATGCGGTTCACCGTAACGCGGGCCGTCAGCGGATTGGCCTCGTCCACCAGCCATTGGGCCAACCCCAGGCGGTTCTTGGGCGCGCCTTCCGGCAGTGAGCCCAGCGCCACGGGCGGGGCAGCCTCCACCTCTTCACCAAGCTGGTCATACACGCCGCGCATCAGGATGTTGGCCATCGGCTGCGTGTCCATTTTTTCCTCCTGGATGTGAGTGATGGGACTGCGGTCCTTGATGGCTGCCAGCTCCGCCTCCAGCTTGCCAGACAGTTTGTTAGCCATCTGATAGCCCGCATGGCGGGTCACCAGATAGTGCTGAAACAACAGTTCTTTCTGCTTGGCTCCAATCTTGGGTGCTGCCAGCATCAGCTTCAGCGGCCCCACTTTGGAAAGGGTCTGGATCTCCACCGCCGCGAGCTGGCGCTCATAGATGCGCACATCCTGCACGGAACCGTCGTTGAATACTCCGCCGTTGCCTCGCTGGCCGATGCGTGTCGGCATCGGGGTCCGGATGCTGCCTTTAAGCGTGTTGTTTTCGATATTCAGCTCTTGGGCGACTCCATCCACATAGATCTTCACCCCTTGCGCCTTGCCCTTGCCGTCATAGGTCACATAGACATGCTGCCACACGCCAGGCCGGACGGTCGGTTTGCGTGTACTCACTTTCAGCGCATCCTTGGGCCAGTTGCTGACGATGTGGACAGAGTAGTTCCGATCGTTCTGGAGAAGGTCCCAGCCGCGATAGGCCCCCTTCACATCCATCCGTGCAATGATGCCGCCGCCCTTGCCCACGCCCACGCTGCTTGCACGCACCCAGCCACCATAGCTGAAGGCCTCGTCCTTTTCAAAATCGCCCGCGTCCCCGATCTCGAAGGTGCTGTTGGCCTTCATCACAGGGGTAGGGCCGATCTTGCCATCCGGCTTCCAAGTCACTTCGCCCTTGGCTTTAAAAGTCTTCGTGGCTCCGCCAATCACCGCCACCTCGCTGCCCTCACCTTCTGTCAGCGGCACATGCGCCACCATTCCCTTCGCTGCCACATCCCGATCCAGATCCTCAGGTCTCGCGGTGGTCAGCCATTGCTCAAACTCGCCTACGGCCAGATTGCGGTTCTCTTCCATCTTCGTTTTTGTCGCTGCGATCTCCCCCGGCAGCGCCTTCCAGCGCGGAAGATCCTTCTCGCTGGGCAGTACAAGCACAGGTCCATTGCCATCTTTCACGTTACCGTCCTTTGGTTTCTGCGTCGTATTGCGGAAGAAGGCCGCCATCGAGTAATAATCCTTCTGCGATATCGGATCAAACTTGTGGTCATGGCACTGCGAGCAGTTCGTCGTCAGCCCCATGTAAACCCAGCCCAAAGTCTGCACACGGTCCGCCGCATAGTTGGCCAGGTTCTCTTCATCAATGGTCCCGCCTTCATTCGTGGTGATGTTGCAGCGCTGGAAGCCCGTTGCGATAAGCTGGTCCACCGACGGTTTCGGCAGGAGGTCCCCGGCGATCTGCTCAACTGTGAACTCATCAAAGGGCTGGTTCCGGTTGAACGACTTCACCACCCAGTCGCGATACGGATACATCTCGCGCGGCTTGTCAAAGTGCAGTCCGTGAGTGTCCGCATACCGCGCCGCATCCAGCCAGTAGCGCGCGCGATGCTCACCATACTGCGGCGACTTCAGAAGCTCATCCACCAGCTCATTGTAGGCCGCATCCGGCAGCTTCTGGCCCTCCGCCTTTTGAAGATAACGCTGCACCAGCTCTGGTGACGGCGGCAGCCCGGTCACGTCCAGGCTCACCCGGCGGATCAAAGCCGCAGCTTCCGCCTCAGGGGCAGGTTCCAGCCCGGCAGTCTCCAGTTTCGCCAGTACAAAACGGTCCACTGGCGTCTTCGCCCATGCGCTGTTTTTGACCTCCGGCTCCGGTGCCCGCTCAGGTTTCATCAGCGACCAATGCGGCTGCCAGGGTGCCCCCTCCTCGATCCAGGCTTTGATCTTGGCGATCTGCTCCGGCTTCAGCTCCTTGTGCGACTCAGGCGGCGGCATGATCTCATCCTCATCCTTGGACAGCAACCGCTGATACAGCGGACTTTCCTCCGGCTTTCCCTTCAGCACAGTTGGCGTCTCGCCTTCCTTGGCCGTAAAAAAACCCTCTTCCGTATCCAGCCGCAGACCGGCCTTCCGCGTGCCCGGGTCAGGCCCATGGCAGTGAAAACAGGCATCTGCCAGGATCGGGCGGATATCCTGGTTGAAGGCGACCTTGCCATTGCCAGCCCCAAAAAGGCTGCCATGCAGGGCGATCAAACTTAATGTGACATGGAGGCGTACTAAAGTCATCGTGATAACATACGAACGTTGTTAACCGATATTACGATTTCCCGCACCCTTTGCCACCTGTCCCTGTCTTGGAGTCAAAAGTGGCCAACCCTTGCTCAAAATACGCCAAGGCAGGCGGAGACAGATTCGGACTTCAAATTCTGTCGAAGAGATCCTCACACGATGATCTCGCGGATCACCTTGCCAAAATCCCGCTCCAGGCGCTTCCGTCCAGGCACCTCCAGACGATGTGGATTCAGGCCTAACAAATGCAGGATCGTCGCATGCACGTCGGTGACATAATGCGGGTGCTCCGTCGCATGAAAGCCCAGTTCGTCCGAAGCACCATGAATGGTGCCGCCTTTGATGCCACCACCGGCCATCCAGATGCTAAAGGCAAAGGGATGGTGGTCCCGCCCGTCGCTGCCCTGGCTGCCGGGAGTACGGCCAAATTCCGTGGCAAAGACCACCAGCGTCTCCTCCAGCATGCCCCGCTGTTTCAGGTCCTTCAGCAGCCCGGAAATGGGCTTGTCCACCTCACCGGCCAGGCGTGAGTGGTTCTTCTGCAAACCGGAGTGTGAATCCCAGGCTCCGGCCGCCCCGTCCCCATGCTGGAGCTGGATGAACCGCACCCCGCGCTCCGCCAGGCGGCGCGCTACCAGCAGTTGCCGGGCAAAGGGCTCCGTCTCCTTTTGATCCAGCCCGTACATCCGCTTCGTCTCCTCGCTCTCCGTATCCAGATCCAGCGTTTCCGGCACCGCCGTCTGCATGCGGTAGGCCAGATCGTAGCTTTTCATCCGCGCCAGCAGTATGCGGTCGCCAGGGTATTGCTCCGCCGTGAGCCGGTTCAGCCGGTGGATCATTTCAAACTGCGCGGCCTGCTCGCTGTGCCCCGTACCCGCTTCCGGTTTGGCAAAAGAAAGCGGATTCTTCGGGTCCACCTTCAGGTTCACCGCATCAAAGGCAGGACCAAGATAATGCCCGTCGCGTGTGTCAAAATAACGCGGCCCCATGTTCACAAAAGACGGCAGATCATCCGTCATGCTGCCCAGGCCATAATTGACCCAGGCCCCCAGCGTCGGCACGCGCGGCTCCAGCATATGCCGCCCGCTGGCAAACTGCACCTGCGCACCGTGATTGTTATCCGTCGTCCACATGCTGCGCACAAAGGCGATCTCGTCAGCACAAGATCCAATATGGGGGAACCAGTCGCTGATCTCCACCCCGCACTGGCCATAGCGTTTATAGCCCGTTTGCAGCGGATAGATCACATTGCGCTGCTGGCCATTGGCATCATTCACCACCACCACCCGCACATTTTTCTGCTTTTCAGGATCCAGCACTTCTTTAAAAGGTGTCTCATCAATGCTTTTGCCCGCGTAGCGGTTCAGCATCGGTTTCGGGTCAAAGCTCTCCATGTGGCTCACCCCGCCGCGCATAAAAAGCCAGATCACCCGTTTCGCCTTTGGCGCATGCATGGGCAGCCCGTCCGGCGGGCTCCATGTTCCCGCTGCCGCTGCCTCGCGTGCAAGTAGCGCCTGCAAAGCCACGCCACCCAGCCCGGTGCCAAGCTGGCCCAGAAACCGACGCCGGGTCTGCACCTGCCGAAGTTCAAATGAAAGGTCCGTGTTCATCGCAGAGTGACGAAGTCGTTGTGATTAAAAAGCGCTTGGAGGAACAGCTCACGCTTCAGCGATCCCAGGGTTTCCAGGCAGATATCCAGCTCCGCTGGCAGCGCCTCCCGCCCCAGGACGACCAGAAAAGATCGCCTAACAAAAGATTCATCATCCAGTGAACCCAGCCCCTTCAAAAGCGTCTGCGCACATTCATAGGAAAGCTGGCTGTTGCTCAGCGCCAGCGCCTGCTGTGGCACCACGCTTTCCTCCCGCCGGTAGCAGTCCAGCACGTTGGCATTGTCAAACATCGCCAAAAACCGGTGCTCCTGCTGCGCGGTGTGGTTGAAGTAAAGCGACCTCCTTGCGCTGCTCTCCATCTTCACTGGGTCCAGCGTCGGCCCGCCAAGAGTCAGGTCCAGCCGCCCCGCCAGATGCAGCAGGCTGTCACGCACCACCTGCGATTCCATCCTCCGCGGGTTCATCCGCCAGTAGCAGGCATTGTCCGGGTCCGCCTCCAGCGTAGCCGCATCCGCACCGGCATTGGAGGAACTGCGCGCATACAGCTCCGACAGCACCATCTCCCGATGAAGCTGTTTCAAGCTCCATCCGCTTTCCATAAACCGCACCGCCAGCGTATCCAGAATGTCCTGGTGCAAAGGCGTGCCGCTGCGCCGTCCAAAGTCGCTCACATCCGCCACCAGCCCCGTGCCGAAGTGGCGCAGCCACACATGGTTCACCATCACCCGCGCCGTCAGCGGATGTTTCTCACTGGCGATCCATCGGGCCAAAGCCAGCCGTCGTCCCGTGCTGGTTTCAGGATACACCTGCACCTGCGCATTGTTTGGATCATCCGGGCCTTCCTTTGCCTTCAGGCTGGCCAGCAAAGGTGAATAAACTTCGCCCGGTTTGGTCACCTTTTCCGCCGCACTTTTGAGAGCCTCTTTTGCCGTGACGAGCTTCTTGTTAGCCGCCGCTTTCTTCTTCGCATCCTTGTCAGTCAAAGCCGGATCCTTTTGCGCCTTGAGAAAGTTTACCTCCGCCAGGGCCAGTTGATACCGCGCATCGGCAGCAGCCGCTTGGGCAGCCAGAGCCTTGTCCCCCGGAGCCGCCTCCGCTGCATGCACAGCCCTCAGCATGTCAGGCCGCGCCTGTGCTGCCTCCAGCGCTTTTTCCACCAGCGCTTTGTCTTCCGCTTTGGACTTGGCCAGAGCCGTGCGGGCCGCCACCAGCGCACGCTCCGCAACCGCCAGATGATCACTCAAAGAAAAGGGCAGTAGCACAGGCCGCACCGAGGATGCCGGCAGCTTCAGCGACACCGCCTCATAGACCTCACCGCCCAGGATCTTCGGCACGCCCGGTGGATGCGACTTGGACTTGTCCTCATTTTTATCATCCCCCCGGATATGCCGGTAAGTGGGCCGGTCCAGATGCAGGTCAAAAACACGCGGCAGCCCGTTTTTCTCAAAGTCCGTCTCGCCCGGCCAAGGGTCCAGCCGCACATGCAACGGCTCAAAAATCGCCCGCATCTGGTAGTACTCCGCATGGCTCACCGGATCATACTTGTGATCGTGACATTTGACACACTGCATGGTTAGGCCAAGAAATGCCCGGCTGGTGTGCTCCACCGTTTCATCCAGCCATGTCGTGCGGTTGAAGAGGTAATAGCTGCGCGCCAGGAAACCCGTCGCCCGCAGGTTGTTACGGTCTTCCGGGGCAAGTTCATCTGCCGCCAGCATCTGCACGATCATCTCATCGTAGCCCTTGTCCGCATTCAGGGATTCGATGATCCAGTCCCGCCAGTGCCACAGATGCTTCTGGCTGTAGCGCAGTTGCGACCCCAGACCATACCAGTCGCTGTAGCGCCAGATGTCCATGAAATGCCTCCCCCAGCGCTCCCCGTATTGGGGCGATGCCAGCAGCCGCTCCACCACCCTTCCCTGCACTTCCTTGCCCGCCGCAGCCGCCTTCATCTCCGCCAGGAAGGACTGCAGCTGCTCCGTCGTCGGCAGCAGGCCGATGAGGTCCAGATACACCCTGCGCAGCCACGCCTCTGGCGCAGCTTCCGGCTGGGCCGTCAGCTTCCGTTCATCCAGCCGGGCTGCCAGCAGTTCATCCAGCGTCTTGCCGCTCGCCTTCGGCACATGATACGCCCAGTGCTCCTGCGGATCCGCCTCCGGCTTTTCATCGGTCGGCCCCGGTGCTCCGGCCGCGATCCAGGCCTTCAGCAAAGCGATCTGCTCCCCATTAAAAGCCGCCCCTTCGCCTTCCGGCGGCATCCTCTCATCCAGATCCGCCGTCATCACCCGTTGCAAAATCAGCGCATGATCCCCCGCGATGGCATTGCCCCCATCGCCGCCCTGTTTCATCAACGCCACCGTATCCACCCTAAGCCCAGCCTTTTGCTTCAGCCCGCCATGGCAGGCATAGCAGCGCTCCTGCAGCAACGGCTTGATGTCCCGCAGATAGTCCACATCTTCAGCGCCCGCGCACAGCCCCACCATGCCGGTCGAAATAACCAGTCTTCGCAGTAGATGCACAGAGGCTGAAGGAGTCACCCAGCAGCTACGTTACCGGCCCATCACCTTTTGCTTTTTAGCAAGCTAAAATCACTCATTGCCATCCAACGCCATCCGGCCCAAAGCCAGCGCACCGAGCAAGCCGGATCTCGTGCCCAGTCCCGGTGTCACCACAAACTTCTCAATGTCATGACCCAGCTCAGGTACCGAAAGATACCCGTTCATGTGCTGCATCAGCTTTCCCTGCACCAGCGGGATCAGGTGCGGCTGCTGCATCACTCCCCCACCGAGGATGATCCTCTTGGGCGAAAGTGACAGCGTCAGATTCATTAGTGCATACCCCATCACATCCGCCACTTCCTCCCAGGCTGGATGATCCGGCGGCAGCGCATCCGCCTTCACTCCCCAGCGTTTCGCAATGGACGGACCGCTGACATACCCCTCGACACAGCTTTTATGAAACGGGCACTGCCCCTCCCGCTGAATGGCCTGGCTGTTATGCGGCGGCGGCACGATTAAATGCCCGACCTCCGGATGCAGCAGCCCGTGTAAAAGCTGCCCGTTGATCAAAACCCCGCCACCCACGCCGGTGCCCACGGTGATGTAAACCAGCGGATCCTTCCCCTGGCCCGCGCCCCACAGATATTCCGCCAGAACGGCTGCATTCACATCCGTGTCGAATCCCACTGGAACCTTGAAGCGGTGCTTGAAAAACGACATCACATCCGTCTGCTGCCAGTGAGGTTTCGGTGTCGTGGTGATGAAGCCATAAGTGTCGCTGTCGCGGTTCAGATCCACTGGCCCAAAGGTGCCGATGCCGATCGCCGCAATCGGACCGTGCGTCACCTTCATCTTCGAGATCCAGTGGCTGATGTTTTCCAGGGTTTCCTGAGGGGTCGTCGTGCTGATCCGCGCCGTATCAATGATATGATGCGGCCCGGTGCCGATGCCGCAGACAAACTTGGTTCCACCACCTTCGATGGCAATGATTAATGGGGAGGTATCACTCATGAGGGACGCACGGCTGAAGAATCACGGATTCCCAGGCTGGCGTAGATCTCGCGCGTGGCCTGGGATTTGTTCAGGGTGTAAAAATGAATGCCATCTACACCATGCTCCAGCAGGTCGCGGCACTGCTCCGTAGCATAGTGGACTCCCACCCGCTGCACGGCCTCTTCATCCCCGCCGCAACGCTGGATGGCGCGCATCAGCTTGGCCGGGTAGCGCGCTCCAGCCGCCAGCTCCGCCATGCGCCGCATCCCGCTCGCACTCGTGATGGGCATGATGCCGGCAATGATCGGGATGTTGATGCCCGCCAGTTTGCACCGGTCACGGAAATCAAAAAAGTCGTGATTGTCGAAAAAGAGCTGCGTGCAGATGTAGTCCGCACCCGCATCCACTTTGGCTTTCAGGTGATCCATCTCTAACATTCGGTTAGGAGTCGTCGGGTGGCCCTCAGGAAATCCCGCTACACCGATTCCAAAGCCGCGCTGGTCTGGATGAGCACCGCTGTCGTTGAACTTCTTGATGAACCGCACCAGATCCGCCGCCTGCTGAAAAGCATCTTTCTTCCGGTCATACCCTTCCAGGTTCCGTGGCGGATCTCCCCCCAGCGCCAGGATGTTGCTCACCCCCGCCTCCGCATACCGCTCCAAAATGGAGGCAATGTCCGCCTCACTGTGGCACACGCAGGTCAGATGTGGCACCGGATCCAGCGTCGTGGTCTTTTTGATGCGCACTACCAGGTCATGCGTCAGTTCCCGCGTCGAGCCACCGGCCCCATACGTCACACTCACGAATGAAGGCTTATAGGCCTCCAGTTCACCAATCGTCTGATACAGCGCCTCCGAAGCCTCCGCCGTTTTCGGAGGGAAAAACTCAAAAGAAAGCGTTGGGCGCTGCTGGGCAAGAATGTCGGCAATATGCATCGGGAGAGAATGTCCCCCTATTGAACGCGGGAGATGCGCCGGGGCAAGTCATAGAAATACGCTTCGCCTCGGAATTGCCTGCTTCATTCCTTCTTTACATCACCGCCAAGGTTTTTTCCGCCTGGATCACGCTGCCGTTCCATGAAGTCACGACTGGATAGACCTGCGCCGTCGTCGCCAGGCTCACCTTGCCGGGAATCAGCCGCTCTGGCGGCCGCTTTTTCATGAAGCCGCGGGTATAGACCGGCTCCACAAAAGGAGCCCGGAAGACGTAGTCCGCCTCCAGCTCATCCGCCTTTAAATCCGGGAAGATCTTCTGCAACGCCGCAAACCAGGTGCTCTTGATTTCCGCCTCCGGCTGGGTAAACCGCGCATCGGTCCGGTGCACATACTTGGTCAGATAGACCACATGCCTCCCCTGCCCCCGGTCCGCCTCATCCGTCAGCGTGGAGGTTTCCACCACGCCGTCAAAGGGATGCTCCGCCGCCGGGGTGGCCAGCCAGTAATGTTTGGTCAGCGGACGTTTCAGAAACAGCACATGATTGATCACCCCCTGGAAATCAATGCCCCAGTCCGGCACATGAGCCTTCTCTTTAAATGCATCCGTAGCCACCTTCGTCAGAGTCGGCCAGGGCAGCGTGATCAGCAACTGGTCCGCTCTCAGTTCTCCGGCATCCGTTTGCACAAAGGGATTTCCCCCGGCATCCAGGTCAATCTTTTCGATCTTTTCATTCATCCGCAGCGTCACCCCCAGCTCACGCAAGCGCGTGGCAAAGACATCGGTGATGCGTTTGTAACCCCCTCGGATGTAGCCCTTCACCTCCCCCTTGCTCTCGCCCTTTTCGCGGTTGAAGCGTGTCCAGAACCACAGCGCTGGCACATCCTGAAAACGGTCCCCAAACTTGGCTTCCAGCATCGGCTGCCAGAAGGTGGAGAAAGCCCGCTTTCCCGAAAGCCCCTGGAGCCATTGAGCTGTCGTCATCTCATCCAGCCCTTTGTCCGAGCACACACGGCCCCAGGCACCTGTGATGCCCACCCGGATCCGGTCCACAAACGGTAGCGGCGCAAAGCGCAGCAGGTCCACCGGTGTATTCAAGGGATAGACTTTGCCTTCACTTGCATAAGCAAACGAGCTGGGCCGCCAATAGATCTCTGGGGTGAGCCCCAACGAATCCAGAACACCCAGCAGCGGCCCGTCACTGGGCAGCATGCAATGATAAAACTTCTCAAACATCCGGTCATCATGCTGAAAAAACGTACCCAGCCCGCCGAGCTGGTCTGAGCCTTCCACAAGCGTCACCGGATGCCCTTTCTCTGCCAGTCGCAGGGCACAGACCAGTCCGCTGATGCCTGCCCCTAAAATTAAGACATGTGGAAGCCGGTTCTGCTCTGAATGCATAAGTCAACTTAGTCCATCATTCATGCCTGGGAAGTCACCAGGCCTGCCACTGCCACCCCCGGTTTCGCCGAGCGATAGCGCCCCACCACGATCAGGTATCGTTTCAGCGTCCTCCATATCTTCAGCTTGCTTACCCCGGCCTTGAGGTCATACCGCAGCGTGTAAGGAACCTCCGTCGCCTTGGCCCCGATGGCACGGAGTTTCAGCATCACTTCCAGCATGCAGACGAAGCCGCTTTCTTCAACCAGCTTGTTCTCACCATAGACCTGCGCCATGCGCTTCAGCAGGTTGCTGTCATAAAGCCGGAAACCCGTCGAATAATCCCTCACATTCCGAAAAGGCACGATGGTCTTCATCAGTAAAAAACAGCCCAGGCTCAGAAATTTGCGAAACGCGGACAGGCCCACAATCACGCTGCCCGGCTGATATCTTGAAGCGATGACCAGTTGCACATCCTTTGTCTCCATTTCCTTCACCATGTCCATCACATAGATGGGATCATGAGTATTGTCGGAGTCCATCACCACCACGGCATCCGCCACTTTCATCGCCGCTGAAAGCCCGGTCTGGATGCCCATGCCCAGCCCCTTGTTCACCTCATGCTTGATCAGAGTCAGGGGCATCCCTCTGGCCGCTTCTGTCGCGATCTCTGCCGTCCGGTCACTGGAACCGTCATCCACCACAATCACTTCATAACGAAACGGCTGGGCGGTCAGTGTTTCTTGTATCCTCGCCAGAAGTGCAGGCAGGTCCTTTTCTTCATTAAATGCCGGCAGGACGACGGCCACGGATTCGATCTTTTTCATGAGCGGTTCGGTTCGAGATGTTGCGTTTCAAAGGCGGTTTCGGAAGACTCTGGTTCCAAAGGCTGTGTCAAACTCTGGGCGGTCTGCCCCATCGTCGCCGTTCCCCAATGACGGCGCAGGCTGCTGAGGGTATGGCGCACCAGTTCGATTTTTTTCTCTGCAGGCACCCGCATCGCCGGGAAAAAACCCAGTTCCGGCACATCGCTTGCATCCAGAAAATCCGTCGGATGGAGCAGCAGAGAGGGAGATACTTGGGTCAGCCGGCACAAGGCTACCGCCATGTCCCAATACATGCGTGCCAGCGGCATTGAATACTGCGCCAGAAACAGCAGGTAGCTGAGATGAACCGGCGTGCGCAGCAGCGGCATCGTCGTTACCGGCATTTCCAAAAGACCTGGCTGGATTTGATACGGCGTCAGCGGAGAAAAGGCGCTGAAAATGCTGCCGTACAGGCCTTTACGTTTGGCCTTTTCCTCCGGCGGCAGCTTGGAGGTCATGAAAAAATACGCCCGTGCCACCGGCCCCATGACAGTCGGGAACAGGCTGGCATCATACAGATAACCACGATCAATGAGCATGTCCCTCACCGCCTGGGAGGTGCTGAAACCCGGCCCGCGAAAGCCCTGCGGCCGCTGCCCGGTTGCTGCCAGGATCGCGGATTCCGCCTGCTCAAAATCCGCCAGCAATTCCTCCTGGCTGTAAAGATGCAGCCAGGGTTCATGCATGTGGCTGTGATTGGCCAGCTCATGCCCGGCATTGGCCAGACTCTGCAAGGCCGCGCGGTTCTTTTCCAACTCCGCATCCTTGCCCACCACGAAGACCGTGATTCTCAACCCGGCCCGTTTCATCGTATCCAGAATGCGCGGAGTCACCCGGTCCAGGTAACTTGGGAAGCTCTGCCACCCGTCCAGCCCTTGGGTCTTCATATAAGCCCATTGGTTGTCGAGATCGAGTGAGACGTTGGCGGAAAGCGGCATCAATGGCAGGGTCTAGGGTGGAAGCAGAAGACGGGAGATGATTCGTTGGGAGGCCTGGCCGTCACCAAAGACCTTTTCGGCTTTCGCCGCATGGTCAAACCAGGCGGTATCCGCCACGGCTTCATTGAGCAGAGATTCCAGGTCACTGGCACGCTCACCCACAAGCCTGGCCACGCCCACGTCCACCCCTTCAGGCCGTTCAGTATTCTCGCGGAGCACCAAGATCGGTTTCCCCAGAGAGGCCGCCTCTTCCTGAATGCCGCCGGAATCACTCACGATCAGCCACGAATCGGAAAGCAGATGCACGAAGTCCGCATACCCCATCGGAGTCGTGATGATGATCTGGTCACAACCGCCCAGCTCCAGCTCCGCAGCTTCCTTCACTGCCGGATTCGGATGCACCGGAAAGACCACACAGAGCTCCGGGTGCGCTTCCGCAAACCGGCGCAACAGCCGCAAATGCGTACGCATGGTATCGCCAAAATTCTCCCGCCGGTGAGTTGTCAGCAGCACCACCTGTCGTCCGGCAATCTGTTCCCTCAGCTTCTCAATCACCTCACCGGGCCGGGTATTCGCCAGCGTATAGTGCAGCGCATCCACCACCGAATTACCCGTGACGGAAATCTGCGAATCCGCGATGCCTTCTGCGAGCAAAGCCGCCCGGTTTCGCTCCGTGGCGGCAAAGTGCAGCGTGGCAATCTGGGAGACCAGACGCCGGTTCATCTCTTCAGGAAACGGGCTCAACGGATTGCCTGAGCGCAAACCCGCCTCAATGTGCCCCACGGGGATCTTGCGATGAAACGCCGCCTGGGCACCACCCAGCGCCGTGGCCGTATCCCCCTGCACCAGGACATAATCCGGCTGCACTTGTTCCAGCACCGGGTCCAGCCGGTCAATGACTCGTGACAAAAGCCGGTTCAGCGGCTGCCCTGCCACCATGGCCTCAAGGTCGTGGGCCGGATGTACATCAAAGAGATCAAACAGCGGGGTCAGCAAATCGGCATGCTGGCCGCTGTTCACCAGAATGGCTTCTGCCCCCTGACGTCGGGCTTCCCGTATCAGCGGAGCCACTTTGATCATTTCAGGCCGGGTGCCTAGGACAAAAAGGAGTCTCTTCGCTGTGAAAGTTTCTATCATTGTGAAAAATTTAACATTGAGGGAAGTTAAATCAATAATTTCTATAACTCCTGACCGTTTTTCCCCTTCCCAGTAACTTCGAATTAAAACTCTGTCCGCCCAGTGACCTTGGAAAGGTACCAGGCCATAGCCTGCGGTCCGTAAAAGATCCACAGCGCAGCCCCGGCAGCCAGATAGGGTCCAAAGGGCAGCTTGGCACCCCACTGGGCACGGCCCGTGAGCCGGGTAAATCCTGCCACCAGTGTACCCAGGATGGATCCGGCAAAGATGGTGAACAGCACAGCCTTCCATCCGACAAAGGCGCCGATCATCATCATGAAGTGCACATCGCCCAGGCCCATGGCCTCGCGTGGGATCATGACCCCGGTGGCCGTTCCTTGCAGGGTGGTGACGTTCTCCAGATTGTAGTCATCCACCTTCCCCGTCGCATCCCGCAACTTCATGGTTTCCATGAATAGCTCCACGGTCACATCGCCGTAGGTCTGGTCGTTAACACGCACAGAGGGGCAGTTGATGACCAGACGGTCCGTAGGCCGCTGCATCCCGAACAGGTCCACCCACTCGATCTTGTCATCCCCGACAGTGACAATGGGCGGCTCGTTTTCATCTGGCTGGGTTACGCTCCAGGCCTCCGGTTTGTCAAAAGTCAGCTTCTTACGGCCAAAGGCCAGCTTGCCCAGTTCTACCACCAGGCGCAGCCCGCCGAAGCCGACCGCTGCACTGGCCAGAGACATCAGCCCCGCCCGCCACCAGAGGTCCTCCCCCTGCAAAGACGGCACCCAAAGCGAGGCCAGCACACCTGCAATGGTGCCATTGCGGGTGATCTCCGCAGGTAGCAGGAAGTGCTCAATGTCAATGAAGGTCCCGGCGATGAGCAGGCTCATGAACACCCACAGGCAGAGCACCTGCGGTCCCCATTGGGCGATGTACATCCAGTCGCCGCCAAACTGCATGAGCACGGCAAAGAACATCAGGCCCGTAAATAGCTCCACCCCGAGGTAGCGAGGAGAGATGGAGGTCTTGCAGTTGGCGCACCTGCCGCGCAGCAGCAGCCAGCTCAGGATGGGCACGTTGTGATACCAGGGGATGGGGTAGTTGCAGCTTGGGCAGAAAGACCGGCGCGGATTGTTGACGGACAGGTTCCGGGGCACCCGGTAGATCACCACATTCAGGAACGACCCAATGCCCGCTCCGATGAAGAAGAACAGAAAGTGCAGCAGGGCATTGAGGATCTGATAACGCAGCATGGGGGATGAAGTGCCGGAAACTTGCCTTGCCATCCGCCCTATAGGAAGCAAAAAAAGCATAATGTCTTCCCTGCCCCGGCTTATACTCCTTGCTGCGCTTCTCTGCTCGTGCTCCGCACCGGCTGAAAAGAAGGGGCTGGTGGATATTCAGCGGACCATCCCCGGCCTCTCCGTGGACCTGCGGTATAAGACGGCGCAGAACGTGACGGGCCGTCCCTTATACCCGCCGGACATGCCGTGTATGCTGCGGGCTTCGACGGCCAAGAAGTTGAAGAAGGCCCAGCGGCGGCTGCGGTCCCAGGGCTATGGGCTGCGGGTCTGGGATGCCTGGCGGCCACCGGAAGCGCATGCGAAGCTATATGGCAAAGGCGCTGCGACAGGTATGTTCCTGGACCCGGCACACGGCTGGTCACGGCATTGCGGCGGGGTCTCCGTGGATGTGACACTGGTGGATAAGAACGGCAACGAACAGCAGATGCCCACTTACTTTGATGAGGACCTGCATAAAGCCGCCAGCAATCAGCAGCCGAGTGATCCGGAGATCCGGCGTAATCTGGCATTGCTGAATGAGGCGATGACTGAGGCTGGATTCAAGGCCCTCCCGGGGGAGTGGTGGCACTTTGATGACCTGGAGTTTTTATATCGGCCTATCCCGGTGATCCGGGCGAAGGATGTGGGGATAACGATTGAGTGAGCTTATTCGGCAGCCTCGATCCAAGCTTCGTTGAAGCGGGCCACGGTGAGGCGGCTGTCGCGTTCGTAGAAGCAGAGGAGGGTGCCGTCGGGAAGAACGGTGAGGTCGGAATAGGCGCTCTTGCCGGCTTCGAGAGTCTTGTTGGCGATCCAGGTCTGGCCGTCATCGCGGCTGAGTTTGATGGAGAGGTTCTCACGAAGGCCGCGTCCGCCCGGTACAGGCTGGCCGTTTTCATCGAGCTTGCGGGAATGCGGATTGGCGAAAACGAGGGTGCCGGGTTTTTGTGGCAGGGCCGTGAGGCTGCCCATACAGATGGGCTCCCAGAGGGCATCGTCAAAGCGGGGTTTGCTCCAGCCGGTGGCACCGTCGGCACTGATGGTGATGAGGCGGCGGCTGGCCTTGGAAACGCTGCGGGTATTGAGCATCACCCGGCCATCGGAGAGCATGGCTAGCGTGGTTTCATTAGGATTGGTGAAGTCGCCTTCATTAGGTGCAGCGATGTCGCCGGACTTCCAGGTCTGGCCGTGGTCGTCGCTGTAGATCGTGGCGGCGACGGAGGGGGCATGGTCGCCGGGCTTGGAGCCGTAAGCGAGCCAGACAGGGACGACGAGGCGGCCGCTTTTGATCTGAATGCCGTGACCGGGGCCGGTGGCGAGGACGTTCCAGGGACAATGGGGTTTGAAGCCCTCGAAGGCGGCGGTGATCTCGCGCGGCTTGCTGAAGGTCAGTCCGTCATCGCCGCTGCTCATGTAAAAACACCGGGCGTAATTGAGGCAGTAGAGGAAATGAATCGTGCCGTTTTCATCCACGATGGCGACGGGGTTGTTGACGGTCTGCTCCTTGTCACCGCCTTCCTTTTTCCGAGGGTTGCCTTCGGCACGCTCTCCATGATGGGCGATGTGCTGGGCGGCCTCCCAGGTCTTGCCGCCATCAGTGCTGCGGCGGAGATGCACTTCGATCTCGCCCCAGTCCTTGCTGTCGTTGAGACGTGCTTCGCAGTAGGCAAGGACGGTGCCCTTGCCGGTGACGACGATGCCCGGAATGCGATACAAGGAGGCTCCTTTGCCACCTTCGAAGACATCAGTTTGCTCCAGGAAGGGAGTGGCAGCGTGAGCGGATAACGCGAGGAGGGAGAAAAGGAGGAGGGCTTTAAACATAGGAGTCAGATGGTGACGGTTTCGACGGAGGCGGAGGCAGTAGCGAGGCCAGCAAGGTTTTTGACGGCGGCGAGTTCCAGACGCAGGTGCTTTTGAAAAAGGCTGATATCGGCACTATGGATGAGCATCGTGGCACCGAGTTTGAGGAAGCGGGCATGCTGCTCGACACTGCCCCAGAAGTGGATACCGGCCCCGATGCCAGCAGCGCGAGCTTTGGTGAAGATGGTCTCGCAGGCGGCGAGGAAATCGGGGTGGTCGTATTGCTCAGGCACGCCGAGGCTGCAAGTCAGGTCGTGCGGGCCGATGAGCACTGCATCTATCCCGGGGACAGCAAGGATTTCATCCAGCGCGGCAATGGCGGGGACGCTCTCGATATTGATGATGAGCAGGCGGTTCTGCGCACCAGCGGCCATGTAGGATTGCAGCTCCGGCTCGCAGGTGCCACCGGCAAGGATGGTATCCAGCCTGCGGCCTTTGAGGGGGCGGACTTTGACGGCTCCACGCAGGGCCTGGACCTGGGCAGCGGATTCGACATAAGGCGCGATGATACCAGCGGCCCCGCCATCCAGAACCATGGTGGCGGCATAAGGATCGGGCGAGGGAATGCGCACCAGCGGCGGCAGGCCCATGGCCAGATAAGTCTGGCACATCCAGGAAAGCTGCTCGCGATCCAGCGCGATGTGCTCGGTATCTATGAAGACAAAGTCCAGCCCGCAACCCCGGACCGTATCCGGCCAGCGGGGGGAGGGAGAGACAATGAGGGTGCCGAATACGGGCTGCCCATCGTGAAGAGCGGCACCAAGCTGGGAGGGTGTCATTTGAAAAGTTGGTTAGGCTTTGACCAGAGGATTTTAGCGAGGATGATGCGGTTGGACTCGCTTTTGCGTTCCTCGGGAAAGCCCATTTCGGTGCTGATGATCCAGGTTTCTTCTGGGCTGTAATCGAGCACACCGAAACCACCCGCCAGGTCGAGGCCGGTTTCGGGCATGAGGACCTGCTCGGTGGCGCGGAGGATGCAGAGGCGCTTGCGATCCACCTTGGCGATAAACAAGGGGGCGCGGTGGCGGAAGACGTGGTCGTTATTGGCCCCTTTTCGGGTATAAACGAGGTATAGGTCGTCACTATGGGCGACCCAGTGCTGCTGGGCGTTATAGCTGCCCAGCACCTGGCCGTCATCGAAGGTCCATTCGGCTGGCGGGGTATAGTTGAGGCCGTCATCACTGACGGACACGAAAGCGCTCTCATCCGCCCGCATGGTGAGAAAATAGCGGCCCTGATACCCCATGACGGACGGTTCGTATAAACCGCGCCGGCCTTTGAAGGTGAGTTCGGAACCGTGCTCCTTATAGGTCAGAGTTTTGCCATCAAAGGTGCAGCGGGCGACGATGGTGGTGTATTGGCGGCTCTTGGGATTTTTGCGATACCGGATGGGCAGAAGGATCTCGCCATTGGGCAGATCGAAGCGCTGATGGCAGCCTGAATTGGGTTCCAGGATGGTGAGACCTTCGTGGTCTTTTTCCGGGAGTTCCAAAAGGTTCAGGCCGCTCCAGGCATCGGTCTTGGGGGAATAGACGGCGTAGGAGACTCGCTCGAAACCCCGGTTTTCTTTGATGCCGCCTTCGAACCCAAAGGTCTTGCCATGGGCGAGAACGACACCGGTTTTGGCATGAAACTGGGGGCAGATATCGCCCATGACGAAGTCATGCCCTTCCGGCATGCGCTGGCGGCGGAGGCTGATAATTTCCTTCGGCGGAGACCAGGTTTTGGCCCCGTCCACGGTCTCGGTGACATAGACGTTGCGAAAGCCGTGGGAGCCGAGCTTTTCGATCTCCTGAGTGGTGACGATGACACGGGCGGGATCTCCAGGGATAAGGGCGGCACGGGACTGGGACCAGTTCAGGGGGCCTGAACTGGTCTGCACGGTGCTGTGCTCCAGATGGAAGTCTGCGGCCGAGATGGAGGTCGCGAGAAGCGCTGCGAGAATGAAGCGGCTCATTGAAGGGGAGCAGGCTCGGTCATTTTCCAGTCATCGGTGCGGAAGGGGGAGGCGGGCAGACCTTCGCCATTAAAGAGGCTGGCGGCGGGATTGGCGGACCAAGCGTAGCGGACGGCGACAGGTTCCTTGATGTCCGGATGGGAGAAGACCATGAGGTTGCTGTTGATCTTCACCTGGGCGGGCTTCCACTGCTTGTCGGCTCCGGCGATGACAAAACCTTGAGGTGTATCGCCTTTGATTTTGAGGCCGCCGGTGGCGTTGTCGAAGCGGATCTGGACGGTTCCGTTTTTCACTTCATGGCTGCGGACGGTGGGGCCGGAATAGGCGGGGAGCTTCTGCCGGTAAACACGTGCCTGAGCCCAGAGGGAGAGGCGCTCACCAACGGTCTTTTTGTCCTTGGGATGGTTATCCTTGGCCTCGCCGACATCAATGGTGACGGCCATGCCGGTATTCGGCACGCTGAGGCTTTTCAGCATGGCTTCACGGACGAGGGGGCGGTAGGCCTCCTGCTCATAGTTAGGCAACTGCACAGTGCCGAAGGCGAAGTTGTTGCGCCATTTGGCGCGCCAGTCGCTGATCATCAAGGGAAGCTGGGTGGCATAGAGGCTGGCTTTTTCTTCCGTGGAGCAGTTATGCTCCCCCTGGTACCAGATGGCCCCGCGGATGGAATAAGGGATGAGGGGTTGAATCATGCCATTGTAGAGATTGGCAGGATGATTTTGGCTGGTGAGAGGAGCGACCTGGGGACGCGGGGCGCGGGGGAATTCCTTGCCGCCTTTGGCTTTGATGCGCTCCACTGCGCCCTTCCAGGCGGTGGCACGTTTCGCATTGTCAGCTTTGGTTTTAACGGGATCGAATTCGGCGGCGTCCTTGGCCCATTTATCCAGACCGGCTTTGAGGGCGGGGACTTTGGCCTGGGCATCTTCGCTGGTCCAGGCGGCGATGTCGGTGCCGCCCCAGGAGGAATTGATCATGCCAACGGGCGTCTTCAGTTTGAGATGGAGATCGCGGCCAAAGAACCAGGCGACGGCGGAGAAGTTCTGTACGGTTTCTGGCGTGGCGACGATCCACTCACCTTCACAGTCATCTTGGGGGACGCGGGTGCTGTGCTGCTTCACCGTGAACATGCGAACCTGCGGGAGGTTGGCAGCGGCGGTTTCGGCTGGCGGGTATTCTCCCCGGTTGAATTTAAAGGCCATGTTGGACTGGCCGGAAGCGAGCCAGACCTCGCCAATGAGGACATCTTTGAAGGTGAGGGTTTTGCTGCCTTTGACGATGAGCTCTTGAGGTTTGTCAGAAGCAGGCTGGGCCTTCAAGCGGGTGCTCCAGGTGCCATTGGAGGCGGCTTTCGCGGTGGCGGTTTCGGTGCCGAGGGTGACGGTGATTTCCTCTCCATAAGGAGCCCATCCCCAGACGGACACCGGGGCATTGGCCTGGACGACCATGTGATCGCCAAAGATGGCGGGGAGCTTCAGCTCGGTTTTCCAGTCATCGGTGCGGAAGGGGCTGGCGGGCAGACCGGCACCGTTTTGCAAGGACCAGACGGGATTGTCCGCCCAGGCATAACGAACGGCGACGGGATTGGCCACACTGGCGGCATCGACGAGGACTTTGTTTCCGGCGATGTGGGCACGTGCCCAGACGAAACGGCGGTCCTCGCCTGCGATGGCAAAGCCTTTGAGTTCATCGCTGCCATCCTTGGATTTCAGGCCGCCATTGGCATGGTCAAAGGTCAGGGTGACGGTCTTGCCTTTGATCTCGTGGCTTTTGAGAACCGGGCCGGAGGTGGCGGGGACTTTCTGGTCGTAAACGGTGCCGAGCGCCCATAGGGAAAGCCGGCGGCCGACTTCCTGTTTTTTCTTGGGGTGGATGTCTTTTTCATCGCCCAGACCGAGGGTGACAGCCATGCCGGTCTTGGGCACGGAGAGGGTTTTGAGCATCTGCTCGCGGATGATTGGCCAGGTCTGGATCACCTCAGGGGATAGCTGAGGAGCCCTGTAGTCAGGGAGCTGAACCCAGGCGAAGGGGAAATCGTAACCCCAGCGGGTGCGCCAGTCTTGGATGAGTGTTTTTAACTGGAGGCTGTAGAGATCCACATAGGTCTTACCGGAATTGTGCTCGCCCTGATACCAGATGGTACCGCGAATGGCATAAGGGATGATGGGGGCGATCATGCCATTGTAGAGGTTGGCAGGATGGTTCTGGTGAAGGCGCGGCTCGACGGTGGCAAGAGGGGCGCGCGGAGCGGTTTTTTTGGCGGCCTTGGCGGCGGCAACCTCGGTTTTCCATTTGGCCATGGCGGCCTCGTCTTTTGCCTTTTCTTTGGCGGCATCCCAGGGCTGTTTTTTGGCCTCTTCCCAGCTTGCGGATATGGTCTTGTATTCAGGCAGCTTGGACTGGGCGGGCATGCTGGTCCAGGCCTCAATGGCGGTTCCTCCCCAGGAGGAATTGATGAGGCCGACGGGCTGCTTGAGGACCTTGTGGATTTCCCGGCCGAAGAAGTAGGCGGCGGCGGAAAAACGGCCGACGGTTTCGGCACTGGAGACCTGCCAGGTACCTTTGCAGTCCTTTTGCGGAGTGGTCATGGAAGCACGCTCGACGGTGAACATGCGGACTTGGGGAAGATTGGCGAGCTTCTGTTCCTCTTCATAGTTTTCGCTGCTGCTGACGGTCATGCCCATGTTGGACTGGCCGGAGCCTAGCCAGACTTCACCAATGAGGACGTCCTGGACGGTGAGGGTGTTGCTGCCTTTGACGGTGAGAGTCTGGGCTTCGGGCGAGGACTTCAACTGGCCGAGCTTCACCTGCCATTTGCCATCAGGAGAAGTCTTGGTAGTGGCGGTCTGGTCGGCCAGGGTGACGCTGACTTCTTCGCCGGCATCGGCCCAGCCCCAAATGGGAACTTCGGTGCCGGACTGGACGACCATGTGATCAGAAATGATGGCGGGTAATTTGACCTCCGCGAGGGCGCAGGAGGTGGACAGGAACAGGGCGAGGGCGGCGAGTCTCATGGGTTGTGAAGACATAGACGACGGAGAGGACGGGATATTACTGGTAACAGGGGGTGACCAGAAATTTTAGGACTTCCGGACTGGCGAAGTATTTTTTGAAGAATCCATGAAGGCAGGAGGATCAGGTGCACTCCCCGCGTTTAATGGCGATGAAATTCTATCTGATTGCGAGTGTTCTGCTGTTGAGCTGCCTGAGCGGGTTTTCCCTGGATCTGCCGCCGCATACCAAAACGGGGGATGTGGTGTATGGGAGGAAGCTAGGTTTTGCCCTGACAATGGACGTGATCCAGCCCGAGAAGCCGAACGGATGCGCCATCATCTACATGGTGAGCGGAGGGTGGGTCTCAAACTACTCCCCAAATACGCCAGACTATTATATTCCGTTTTTGGAGCGGGGTTATACGGTGTTTTCGGTGCGGCATGCATGCCAGCCAAAGTTCATCATCCCGGAGATCACCCAGGACATTCACCGGGCGGTGAGATACATCCGGCAGAATGCGGAAAAGTGGGGGCTGGATGCGGACAAGTTTGGCATCAGCGGCGGCAGTGCAGGCGGACATCTTTCCCTGACCATGGGAGTGCAGGGCGGACCGGGAGATCCGACGGCGAAAGATCCGGTGGACCGGCAGAACAGTGCGGTGCAGGCAATCGCCTGTCTGTATCCGCCGACGGATTTCCTGAACTATGGCAAAGCGGGAGAATGTGCGGTAGGCGTGGGGACGCTGGAACGGCTGAAGGCGGCCTTTGGTCCTGAAGCTGAGACGGCGGAGGGCCGGGAGCGGCTGGGGAAAGAGATCTCACCGATTTATCATGTGACGGAGAAGCTGCCGCCGACGTTGATCATTCATGGGGACAAGGACGAGATCGTGCCGCTGCAGCAGGCGGAGATTTTTGTGAAACGGGCAACGGATGCAGGCGTGACGGCGAAGCTGGTGGTGAAGCAGGGGCTGGGCCATGGATGGCCGGACCGGCAGCCGGATTACCAGCTGTTTGCGGAGTGGTTTGATGAGCACCTGCGGGGTATCAAGAAGTAAGGAGACTCACGTTGTGACTGAAGAAGACATTGCCAAAATCGAGACGGCGCTGGGGGTATGCCTGCCTGCGGACTACCGTGCGCATCTGGCAAAGAATGATGAGGACGAAGAGGAGCACGGGGTGGTGGACGATGTCACCGCCATGCGGGATGCGTATGGCATCATCAAGGCCACCCGTGATTACCGGGCGGGGTTTGAAGGACTGCCGCCCTGGCCAGCGCACTGGGTTTACATGGGGGATGAAGCTGACGCCTGCCCGTATGCGGTGGACTGTGTGAGCGGGCAGTTCCGGAAGACGGACAAGGGAAACCTGTTGCGTCCACCGTTAAAAGCATATGCCTCCTTTGATGAATTTCATGCCGAACACCTAAGGGCTTACGATGAGCGGATGTATGTCTCTGATGAACCATTGACGCTGGGTGACCGGGTGAAGAACTGGCTGTGGGGCCTGGCGATTTTTTTGGGCATTTTTGTGGTGATGCCAATGATTCTGTTCAGCCTGAAACTGCTGTATCGTTATTTGGTCTATGGCGAGGTGCCACGCTTCGAGAACAAATGGTAGTCATGCCATTCAAGACAGGGAGATGGGGATGGCAGAATAATGAGGGTCAGAATAATACTGGAAGCAGGCTGAGATGAGGGGGTTACGGGAGGTGGTAGGTTTATATGAGTTCTGTGTCCGATCGTTCGGCGATGACATGCGCTTCGCGGCGCTAAGTGCGGGGCACTTTTGGGGCTACTTGAGGCGGCGGCTGGCGCGCTCGAGAGTGCGGCGTTCGTCGTCAGTCAGGCTGGCGATGCCTTGGTCGTTGATCTTGTCGAGAATGGGATCAATCTCGTCCTTCATGAGGCTGACGAGGGGATCGTTTTGAGGATTTTCACGGCGGACGGCTTCCATGTCCACGTCCACAGAGGGACTGCGTGGACGGCGGGCGCGGGCCATTTCAGGACGGCGGCGCAGGCTGGAGCCGGTCGGCGGCGGGGTGCGCAGAAGATGCACGGGCACGCCGCCATAACCGAGGGAACGGGCGAAGTACCAGCCGGCCAGACCGCCGCCAAGCTGGGCAAAATAGGAAGTGTTGCCAAGAGGCAGCCATTCAGGCAGGTGAACAGTAAGGGTGAGGATGGCGAGGATGAAATTCACCGCCAGCAGGAGCCTTACCACCGTCCAGAGAGTAATGGAGATGAGGGGCAGCTCTTCCTCCGGCATCG
The DNA here is from genome assembly GCF_039655865.1 of Prosthecobacter sp. SYSU 5D2. Taxonomy (NCBI): domain Bacteria; kingdom Pseudomonadati; phylum Verrucomicrobiota; class Verrucomicrobiia; order Verrucomicrobiales; family Verrucomicrobiaceae; genus Prosthecobacter; species Prosthecobacter sp. SYSU 5D2. The sequence goes on from NZ_JBBYXL010000014.1 coordinate 95,485, forward strand.
CGACGGAGTAGGCCAGGAGCAGACCGACAACTGAGGCGGAGGCACCCATGAGAGGGGCGGCGGTGGTGTGCAGGACGTAGGCGGAGACGGCCATTTCAAGAGAGGCGCCGACGAGGCCGGAGATAAGGTAGATCCAGAGAAAGTTTTTCCCGCCATAGAGGTCCTGCACCCAGCGGCCGGAAAACCAGAGAAGGACCATGTTTCCCAAAAAAGTGCCCCAGCCGCTGTGCACAAACATGAAAGTGAAGGGCGTCCAGAAATGGCCGGCGCTAAGCTCATCCACGCTGACGCTGCCGAGCGGACGGATGGGCTCTCCAGTGAGGGCATCTTGCAGCCAGGCCAGTTGAAAGACCCACTGAAAAATAAAAACGGCAACGTTTAAAACGAAGATCGCGCGGAACGCCGTCCAGCCGCGCAGCCAGTCGCCAAAAGAAGGCGGGCCTGCACGCATGTAATCACGTTCATGATAGGACATGGGAGCGGAAGAAAGGGGACGATATTTCGAGTAAAAACCTGGAACACGTCAAATACGTGATTCAGACTGGGAACTGACAAACTCACCCCAACTTACTGCAAATGCTTCTCCGCGTCCATCCCGCTGATGATCTGATCGTTGTGCTCCAAGATTTCCCGGCGGGAGCGGAGGTCTGCCTGGAGGGCCAAAAGTGGACTTTGAGGGAAGCAATTGCGGCCAAGCACAAGTTCGCTGCTCGGGATTTTCATGTGGGGGACTTGGTGACGATGTATGGAGTGACGGTGGGACGGGCGATGCAGGCCATCCCGGCAGGCGGGCGGGTGCATACCCACAATTTGAAGCATGAAGCGGCGTCGTTTTCCGGCAAGCGGCAGAGCCTGGTGTGGACGCCCCCCGAGGTAAGCCGCTGGCAGGGGCGAACCTTCCAAGGATACCGGCGCAGCCAGGGTCCGGCCGGGACGGCGAACTACTGGCTGGTCATCCCGCTGGTGTTCTGTGAGAACCGCAATCTGGGTTTCATGCGCGAGGCGCTCACAAGGGCGCTGGGGTATGGGCAGAGCACGGCCTATGAGCGCTATGCCCAGCATCTGGCCGACGGATTTCGCCAAGGAAAAAGGGGGGCGGAGATGGACGGGCCGGGCTTGGATGAAATGGCCCAACCAAGTCCGCTGTTCCCGAATGTCAGCGGGGTGAAATTCCTGGAGCACGGGCTGGGCTGCGGAGGGACGCGGGAGGATGCGGTGGCTCTGTGCCATCTGCTGGCAGGCTACATGGCGCACCCGAACACGGCAGGAGTGACGGTGCTGAGTCTGGGCTGCCAGCATGCGCAGGTGAGCCTGCTGGAGGAGTCGCTGGCGCGCTTTCACCCAAATTTTGACAAGCCGTTGCATGTCTTTGAGCAGCAGAAGAGTGCGTCTGAAAGGGACATGATGGCGAAGGCGATCCGGACGACGTTTGACGGAGTGGCGAAGGCCGGGGAGCAAGTTCGGGTCCCCTGCCCTGTGACGGACCTGGTGGTTGGGATGGAATGTGGGGGCTCTGACGGGTTTTCGGGGATCTCGGCAAATCCGGTGATGGGGCATGTCTCGGACCTGCTCTCGGCACTGGGGGCAGCACCGGTGCTCGCGGAGTTTCCTGAGCTTTGCGGCGTGGAGCAGAGCCTGTGCGACCGCTGCGTGACAGAGGAACTGGCGGACCGGTTTGTGCACCTGATGCGGGCTTACGAAGGACGGGCGCAGGCCTGTGGGTCCGGTTTCGATGCGAATCCATCTCCAGGGAACATCCGGGACGGGCTGATCACGGATGCAATGAAATCCGCCGGGGCAGCAAAAAAGGGCGGGACTGGGCCGATCGTGGATGTCCTGGACTATGGGGAGCCGGTCCGCAAACGCGGCGGCCTGACGCTGTATTGCACACCGGGGAATGATGTGGAATCCACCACGGCACTGGCTGGCGGGGGGTGCAACTTGATGGTGTTTTCCACCGGTTTGGGGACGCCAACGGGGAATCCGGTATGCCCGACACTGAAGGTGGCGACGAACAGCCGGCTGATGAAGCGGATGGGCGACATCCTGGACTTTGACTCAGGGCCGGTGATCACCGGGGAGAAAAGCGTGGCGGAGATGGGGGAGGAACTCCTGGAGCTGTGCCTGGCGACGGCGGGCGGGGAGTTCGTACCGAAGGCGGTGGCGCTGGGGCAGGATGACTTTTTGCCGTGGAAGCGGGGGGTGTCTCTATAAGTGAACCGGGAACAAACCTGAGGTGAATGCATGCACCTTGCATTCAGCTATGTGTTTTGAGGGAGGAGTGAAAATTGCCAAATTGGGAAAAACCTTTATCGTGATACGACCAGTCTGTTTGTTCTTGGCGTAACCATGACGCCAATTTAGGCTTTTCGTCCCCCATGAAAAAGTTCCTGCCGACGGTCGCCACGAATCCGAAGTTCCTGCTTTTGGCCATGGGAGCGCTGCTAGTGTGCAGCCACCAGACCGCCTATTCCCAGGCGGACCAGACCTGGCGGGATGGCGAGGTGAACAATGACTGGGATCTGACCACGCCGAACTGGGATGCTGGAGCGGTGTGGCTGAACGGGAACAATGCAATCTTTGGCGGCACCGGGGAGACGGTGGAAGTGGCCAGCGACCTCACGGTCAATAACCTGACGTTTAACAGCACCGGCTATATTGTCGCCGATGCAAACAACGACAGCGTGCTGAGCCTGCTGGCAGGCAGCGTGATCACGACGGGGACCGGGGTGACGGCGACGATCTCCGAAGCCATCGCAGCGGGCGCGATTACGAAGCAAGGAGAGGGTACACTGGTGCTGACCGGGGCGAACGGATTCGAAGGGAATGTGAGCATTGCAGAAGGGCGGCTGATTGCCGGAAGCAATGGGGCACTGGGGAATACGGTAGGAACGACATCGGTGACCTCAGGTGCGCAGCTGCAGCTTGGCGACGGCGTGGTGATCACGGGGGAGTCGTTGGAAATTGCGGGGTCTGGGCTTTCTTTTACAGGGGCGCTGAGCGTGGCTGCGGGGGAATCTGGCACGTGGGCAGGAGCGGTGAACATCGGCTCCGGTGGCAGGTTTGGTGCGGCGGCAGGCGGGGTGCTGACAGTTAGCGGGCCGATTTCGGGTGGTAATCTCGTGCTGTCCGCTTTCGGTTCCGGCGAGGAGACCGGTGTGCTGGTGGTGAGCAATACAGGGAACACGTATGGCGGCCAGACGCAGATCATCCGGGGCATTCTGCGTTTGGGTGCGACCAATGCGCTGCCAGCAACAACGCTGCTAAATATTGACTCGGCCAACAGCCCTACGGAACCGTCCATTTTTGACCTGGCGGGCTACAATCAGACCATCGCCACCCTGACGAGGACGGCGACAAGCGAAGCGGGAAGCTTCATCACGAACACGGGCAACGTGGCGAGTACGCTGACGGTGAATCAAAGCGGAAGCTCGACTTACAGCGGCATCCTGCAGGATGTGACGGCGGCATTGAACATCGAAAAGACCGGCACGGGCACGCTGACCCTGTCAGGTGACAATGCTCACAGTGGCACGACGACGGTGAGCGAGGGCACTCTGATTCTTTCCGGTAATGGCACGGCGACGGGAGAAGTGATTGCGACAACGACAGGCGTGCTGATCGTGGCAAGCAACGGGGCGCTGGGCAGCACGAGCGCCGGGACGGTGGTGAATACAGGCAGCCGGGCGATCCTTAATGACGGCATCGTGGTGACGGGAGAGACTATTACCATCGCCGGCACGGGCGGGAACAACAACGGCGCGCTGCAAACGGCGGAAAATGCAACGGCGGAGTGGGCGGGCAACATCATCTCCAACAGTGCAGACGCGCGTATCGGCGGCGGTGCCGGTGGGACGCTGATTGTCTCCGGAGTGATCAGCGGGGCCACCAGCTTACGCGGGATTCTGTTCAGCCGTGGCAACAACTCCACAACAATCCTCAACAATGTGAACACCTACACGGGGGATACCCAGATTTTCGCCAATGCCGGGGATGGTTCCAGGCTGGTCATGGGGGTGGACAATGCCATCAATGAGGGCAGCCAGCTCAGTGTCATCTCAGCCAATGCAACCAGGAGCATGGTGCTGGATTTAAACGGCCATTTGCTTACGCTGAGAGGCCTGAACACAGCCACCAACCATTCGAGCGGCAACTTTCTTTTCATCGAGAACAACGGGGCAACGCCGACGACTTTCAGCGTGAGCGGCTCAACCGGAACTTTTGTTTGGAACGGGCGGATGCGGGATGGCACGGGCGGGCTTTCCTTTGTTAAAAATGGCGCGGGCATCCAGACGATTATCGCCCCGCAAAGCTATACGGGAAGCACGACCGTAAACGCGGGGACGCTGCAGATTGGCGGGGCGGTCACGACCCTGGGCGTGAACGGGTCTCTGGCTTCTGCCAACCTGGTCCTGAAAGGGGGCACCCTGGCCTTCGATAACCTGGGCGCGAACAATAACAGCGGGAACCGGCTGGCCGATACCTCCAGCATCACTTTTGAAGGAGGCACTTTTGTCTATCGGGGCTCAGAGCTGGCCAACTCCAGTGAAACGATGGGCAGTCTGGTGGTGGGATCCAAGCGGTCCGTGATGACGATGACGTTTGGAGGAAGCCAGACAGCTGCACTGACGGCCAGCGGGCTGACCCGCAGCGCGAACGGCGGAACGCTGCTGCTGAACGGCATCAACCTTGGCATGGACGGCAGCAGCACGGCGAGCGTGAGCCGGATCCTATTGACTGCGGCACCGACGCTTGTGGGGACGACAGACGCGCTTTCCACTGGCATCAATGCGGCAGCCAAGAATACCAAGATTGTTCCGTTTCTGCTTGGCGAGGCGACGGCCACTGCAGGAGGGCTGGGCACAGCCACAGGGACGGCGAACACCTTTGTCACCTATGATCCGGCGACAGGCCTGCGGCCGCTGAACCTGGCGGACGAGTTTACCAACAATGCCTTCACCACAGGGCACAATGTTTATATCACCAGCCCAACAAATGTAGGCGGGAGCGCGACGATCAATTCTTTGATTCTCAGCGGTTCAGGTGCGACCATCGGGACAGGTAACACGCTGACAGTCGAGAGTGGTGCGGTGTTTTTCTCGTCAGGATCAGGACTGACGTTGGGTGGGGGAGTCTTGAATTTCGGAAACCGTGAGGGGATCATCACGATGAATTCAACAGGCAATACTACGCTGACGACACGGATCATCGGGACGGCGGGCGTTTCTTTTTATGGAACAGGCACCCTGGTAACCAACCAGCAGCATACCTTTTCTGGTGATACGGGACTGTATCTGGGGGCCGTGATCCCGCAGGTCAGCTCGGTGGGCACACCGGGAGCGGTCGTCAGCGGTCCCTTAGGAACGGGGACAATCATCATGGGTGGGGCAAGCATCCGCGCGAGCACAAGCGGAGATGTCGTCCTACACAATGATGTGCGATTCCTGGCCAACATGACGGTCTTGGGAGCGACAGGTGCAAGAAACCTGACCTTTGCAGGAGATGTCATTCTTGAAGACGGCATTCAAACCGTGACCAACCAGACCACGGCGAACACTTATTTCACCGGTGTCATCAGCAGCAATGCAGCGGGGGATGGTTTTTCCGTGGCAGGAAATGGAGCTGGGCAGGTGGTGCTAAGCGGGGATAACACCTATGCGGGTCCGACCTCCCTGACCGGCAACACCACCCTGTTGATCAACGGCGATCAAAGTGCCGCCACCGGAGCAGTAACGGTGACGGCGGGGGTGCTGGGCGGAACTGGCACGCTGGGTGGGGCAACGACCATCGGCAATGGCGGTACTCTCAGCCCCGGTGACCCGGCGGCGGCAGGAGGGATTGGCAGGCTTTCCATGGCCCAGGGGCTGACGCTCCAGGTCGGGTCCATCACAAGCCTGGAAATCACAGGAGCGTCGTTTACCAGCCTGGATTCTTTTGGCGGCAATGCCCCCGGTTCTCCCGAATACATGGCCTATGTGCTGGCCAATGGCAGCGGCCAGGGAAATCATGACCAGATTGTCATCACCGGCAGCATCAACCAGGAAACGGGCGGAAGGATCCAGGTCATGTCCGCTGGTTTCACCCCGGCAGAAGGGCAGATCTTCAATTTGCTGGACTGGAGTGCTTCCCTGGGGAATTCGTTTTCAGAGAATCTGGGAGACACCTACCGGACCGGTGCTGATGACAACCTCTTCGACCTGGATCTCCCGGACATTTCCAGCAGCGGTCTGGCATGGGACATCAGTTTCTTTGCCAGCCACGGCATTGTGGTGGTCATTCCAGAGCCCGGCCGTGCAGCTCTGCTGATGTTGGGGCTGGCACTGGCCGGAATGCGCCGCCGCCGCTGAGCGGGACTGGAAAAAGTTGTCACTGCCTGGTTGGCAAAGAGGCTATCCCGTTTAGCATGAGTTCATTCCGGCGGCCATGATCTTCCCCATTCTGCGCGACATCCTGCACACCCCGGTGGTGGAGATCATTCTCCATTTAAAGCAGTCACCCGGGATGACGGTGAAGGAACTGTGCGGCGTCATGAAAATGAGCTACATGGGGGTCAAGCAGCATTGCGATGCGATGGCGGAGAAAGGCTATCTGGATTCCTGGCGGCATCCGGTACCCCATGGGCGGCCGGAAAAGATTTACCGTCTCACTTCCAAGCTGGATCCGCTTTTCCCAACGGCCAGTGCAGAGCATCTGCTGGAACTGCTAAGCCATGCGGAACGGCTGTTTGGCATGACGGCACCTGAAAAGCTGCTGTATGCTTTTTTCGCCTCCAAAGCGGAGAGATATGCCAAGAAAGTCACCGTGGAAACTGAACTGGAAAACAAGGCGCTGGTGCTAGCCCGGCTGCGGACTGCGGACGGGTGCATGTCCGTGGTGGAAATGAGCGGGACAGGCGGACTGCGCATCGTGGATTACCATTGTCCACATGTTGAGTTGCTGAGGCAGTATCCGCTGATTGAAGAAATCGAATGTGAGATGATGGAGCGCCTGCTGGGCTGCACGGTGCAACGAGATGTGGAGGAGAGATCCGGGCTGAGGAGGGTGATTTTTTCACTGATCAGTCCGGCCGAGTAAGAGGCGAGGAGGGCTTTATCTGCCAATGGCCGTTGCTCACAGAAGCACGGTTGGCCGGGATTCATAATGAGGGTTAGTCAGAGCTGAGGAAGCACGTCTTCCTGTTATCCTGACACCTAATTAGGGTTTAATTAGTTATTTCGCCCTGTTAGAAGGGCTAAAAACAAGCCGAATTGCAGGAATATTACATTTTTCTTATAGAATCCACAGCGCTTCGTTTCACTATTGAGCACGTTTGCAAAAACGAGACTCACCAATGAATGGCCGCGCAAAAGCCCCATGGAAGCATTACCTTACAGGCATGTTTTTGCTTTGCGGTGGATTCGTGCAGGCTCAGGTCATGGAATTGGAAATTCTGCCACTATCGCAGAAGGCAGTGGCAAAGCACCAGGTGGTCATCCAACGCCTGGATTTTATCCTTTCTGGACTGGCTCTGAAGCGTGCAGACGGAAGCTGGCTGGAGTCCGAGGACTGGGCGGCCTTTTTCAGCGTTGAAAAGAAAAGGCTGAAAGCGCGGGCAGAGGGAGTTCCGGCAGGCAAATATCAGGCCGTGAGGTTTGATGTGGGGCTGCCTGCGGCGGTGAATGAGGCGGATGTAAATCAACTTCCACCGGGGCATGACCTGCATCCCGACGTGTGCGGCCTGCATTGGGGCTGGCAGGGCGGCTATGTCTTCATGGCCCTTGAAGGCCGATGGGGGCAAGGCAAAGAAGGACAGGGAGGCTTTGCCTATCATCTGGCGAGGACGCCAAATGTGGTGAAGGTCGAGGTGCCGGTGGAATTTCAGGGCGGAGGCCCGATGACGCTGAAACTGGAACTGGATAAGGAGCGAATCCTGAAAGGCATTGACTTCGACATTCACGGCACTTCCACGCATTCCCGTGATGGCGATGAACTGGTGCCACTGCTGAAGACCAACCTTGCGGAGGCGTTCAGTCTAAAGTCAGTGCACTACGATACCTATCAGACGGAGACGGTGGCAGAGAACGATAAGGCGGAAGAGCGGCCACAAGGAACCCAGCCCTACCCTGTCGCCATCACCAACAGGTTTCCGCAAGCAAGGTTTCCGGCGGACAATCCTCTGACGGAGGAAGGGGTGACGCTGGGAGAAAAGCTCTTCCATGACACCCGCCTGTCCATTAACAACAGCCAGTCCTGCGCAAGCTGCCACGACCGGAGTTTCGCTTTCAGCGATCCCCGGAAATTCAGTCTGGGTGCGGAGGGACAGACCGGCAACCGCCATTCCATGCCGCTATTTAATCTGGCTTGGGAGCAGACGTTCTTTTGGGACGGGCGGGCAGGAAGCCTGCGCGAGCAGGTGCTGATGCCCATCCAGGACCGGCACGAGATGAATGAAACGCTGGAGCGGGTGGTGGAAAAGATCACCGACCAGAAGGATGGCTTTGCCGCAGCCTTTGGGACATCCGAGATCACACCGGAGCGCATTGCCAAAGCCTTGGAGCAATATTTGTTAACCCTTGTCAGCCAGGAGTCCCGGTTTGACAAAGCAGCAAGGAAGGCCGGGGAGATGACGGAGGAGGAGAAGCGGGGGCTGCAGCTTTTCGTGACGGAATTTGACCCTTCACGTGGACTGCGCGGCGCGGACTGCTTCCACTGCCATGGGGGCACACTGTTCACCGACCACCAGTTTAAAAACAACGGGCTGGACCTGAACCCGGCTGACCTGGGCAGGATGATCGTCACCGGGGATCCGGCAGACAGGGGAAAGTTCAAAACGCCCAGCCTGCGCAACATTGCAGTGACGGCCCCCTACATGCATGACGGGCGCTTTTCCACCCTGGAAGAGGTGGTGGAGCACTACAGCCAGGGCGTGAAGCGAAGCAGCACCCTGGACCCAAACCTGGCCAAACATCCCGAGACGGGACTGCAACTGACCGAGGCTGAAAAACACGCACTCGTGGCCTTTCTGAAAACACTCACGGACGAGGAATTTATCTCCGCGCCCGCCAAGACTGAAATTGCCCAACGCCCCTGATGAAAACGTTACCGCTCCCATTAGCCTGTCTGATGTTTTTGTCCTTCTGGACAAGCATTGATGCAGCGGATGACCACGGCGTATCCGACCAGCTTTCAGCCGATGCACAGATGCTGGCTCCTGCGTTTGTTGTTCAGACGGGACCCGCGCCAACCCCAGCGCAACGAAACCAGGTAGGCACCTGGGGACCGGTGATCAGCTGGACCCCGCATATTCCAGTGACGGCGGCGACGCTGCCTGACGGACGGCTGCTGACGTTCTCATCCAACCAGCGCACGACCTTTCCGGTGGGGGCGGAGTTTACCTATGCGGCGGTATGGAATCCGGCGACGGGCGTGTTTACGGAGATCAATAACAACCGGCATGACATGTTCTGCGGCGGGTCCGTCATGCTGGCGGACGGGCGGGTGGTGATCAATGGCGGGCGCAACACGGTACGGCTGAGCAGCATCTTTGACTGGCGGACGAACTTGTGGTCGGCGATGCCCAATATGAATGACGGCCGCTGGTATAACACGAGTGTGGCCTTAACCGACGGAAGCGTCTTCACGGTGACTGGCGACGGCGGAACAAACACGGCGGAACGGTGGACTGCCGCCGATGGCTGGAAGCGCCTGAGCAGCATCAACTGGGCAACGGTGGTGAGCCAGCCTGGGTACGTGACGCGCTGGCACCCGCTGATGGTGGTGGCCCCTGACGGTCGGCTTTTCCATGGCGGGCCGACGCGGCGGATGAACTGGGTGACGGCCGCTGGCAATGGCAGCCTGACCTACAGCGGCGTGGATGTGCCGGGGACACATTATCCGAAAGAAGGCTGCTTTGCGGTTTATGATGAAGGCAGGATCCTGGTGGCAGGCGGCTCATTGAACACCAATTCGAATCCGAGCGACAGCTCCACGGGCACCAGTACAAACCTGTCCTTCACCATTGATATCCGCAGCGGCACCCCGGTGGTGGCTGCGGCACCGTCCATGAAGTATGTGCGCCAGTTTGCGAACTCCGTCATTCTGCCCAACGGGGAGGTGATGGTCATCGGCGGGAACACTTCAGGACTGAAGTTTAACGATACTGGCAGCATCCTGTCTCCGGAAATCTGGAATCCGGTAACCCGGCAATGGCGCGAGGTGACGGACATGAGCGTGCCGCGTAACTATCACTCACTGGCGCTGCTGCTGCCTGACGGTCGCGTGTGGAGCGGCGGCGGCGGGCTTTCCGGAAACAGCGCTGACCATCGGGATGCGCAGATTTATACGCCCCCCATGCTTTATGCTGCGGACGGCTCCCTTGCAGCACGGCCTGTCATTCAGCAGGCCCCCTCCTACATCGGCACCGGGACAGTGTTTACCGTCCGCGCGACACCTGGGATCACCAAGTTCAGTTTCATCAAGATGTCATCGCAGACGCACTCGATGAATACGGACCTGCGCTATCTGAGCCTGCCGTTCACGGAAACGACCCCGGGCATTTATACGGTCACCGGTCATGCCAATGTGAATGTGATGACACCTGGCTACTGGATGCTGTTTGGCATCGGAGCCAATGGGGCTTACTCCGAAGCTGAGATCATCCAGGTGGATCCGGCATCCCTGGTCACCATCGCCAATCCCGGCAGCCAGTACAGCGCCAGGAACGCCCCGACGGTGCTGGCCGTCTATGGGGTGGGACCAGGAAACAGAACAGTGACCTTCAGCGCCACCGGCCTGCCACCAGGACTGGGAATGCAAAGCAGCACGGGCATCATCAGCGGAACACCGGCCACGGAAGGCGTTTATACCCCGCGTGTGACAGTCACAGACGGAGTAACCAGCGCGAGTGCGGACTTTTCCTGGACGATCACGCCAGCTAACGTAAGCCACGACTTCGCCAATTTCACAGGGAGCACGGCTACCTGGCAGTTCAATGGGGATGCAAGCCTGAACGGAAGCATCCTGCAACTGACCCCCAATGGAGTGACGCATGCGGGTACGGCCTTTTTGAAAAGCCCCATCCCGCTTTCCGAAGGGACATCGTTTACGACGCGATTTGTTTTTCGCATGAACGGCTCCGGTGACGGTGCTGACGGGATGAGCTTTATCATGCAGAATGACAGGTTGACGGCCCTGGGAGCAGGCGGAGGCGGACTGGGATATGAAGGGATCATGCAGAGTCTGGCCATTGAGCTGGATACCTATCTGGGCGGCTCAGACCCCAATGCGAACCACATCGGCGTGCTGACCAACGGCATCGTCTCCCCGCATCTGGCCACATATAATGCGCCCTTTGACCTGGAAAACGGGGCCAGTCACACGCTCTGGGCGGAGTATGATGGTCCGGCTAACAGTCTGCGCATCTACCTGGCGCAGGGCGTGGTGGTCACACGTCCGGCCACTCCCGTGCTGACGGTGCCGAACATTGACCTTCCTACCCTCATCGGCCCCAACGCCTGGCTGGGCTTTTCTGGAGCCACGGGTGGAAGCACGAATACGCATGAGGTGCTGAGCTGGAGCTTTTTCAGCAATGCCTTTGCGCTGCCATCGGCACCCGTCATCACCAGTCCGGGAGCGCAATCGGGTGTCGTGGGCGGACTTGTAAGCCTGCCCATCACCGCGACGGATATTAACCAGGATGCACTGACTTTTAGCGCTACCGGCCTGCCGCCAGGACTCGCGATCCATGCACAGACAGGCGTGATCAGCGGCAGCCCGAGCCAGGCGGGAAACTATACCGCGACGGTCTCTGTGACCGATGGTCACACTGCACCGGTAAACACCAGCTTTGCCTGGACGATCAACAGCACGCTCGCGCTTCAGCCGCTGCTGACCACAGCGGCAGCAGTGGGAGTGAACGTCGCCTTCACACCGGTCAGCACTGGCGGAGCCAACCCGCTCTTCCGCTGGGACTTTGGTGATGGCAGCCCGGTGACCGCCTATGCGCCTGCGGCGACTGTTTCTCATGCTTACTCTGCAGCAGGCCGTTATCTGGTGACGCTGACAGCGACGGATAACACCGGGGTGGTGACCTCGGTCAGCGCCTATCAGGTCATCCATCCGCCGCTGACGGTGAAGAAACCGTCCGCCTCCACCAGCATTGCCTTCGAGGTGCGCAGCACGGGCAATGGCCGGGTGTGGGTGGTGAATCCGGACAGTGACAGTGTGACGATTTTTGACGCTGTAACACGGGCCAAGCTGGCAGAAACAACGGTGGGCACGGCTCCGCGCAGCGTGGCCATTGCGCCGGATGGAAGAGCGTGGGTGACAAATGTGGAAAGCGGGACGATTTCCATCCTCAACGGCAGTTCTTATGCGGTGGCGGCGACAGTCACGCTGCCACGTGGGTCGCGGCCCTTCGGCCTGGCTTTTGATCCCAATGGAACGGCAGCTTATGTGGCCTTGGAAGGCAGCGGGCAGCTCTTAAAACTGAACCCAGGCACAGGCGCGACGGTGAGCACGCAGACGGTGGGCCAGCATGCGCGGCATGTGGCGGTGAGTGCGGACGGTGCGCGGGTGTATGTGAGCCGGTTTATCACACCGCCGGTGCCGGGAGAAAACACGGCAACACCGAATCCGGCGGGTCGGGGTGGCGAGGTCGTTGTGGTAACCGGAGCGACGATGGCCATTGAGCGGACGATTTTGCTACAGCATAGCAATGCGGAGGATACGCCGACCTCGGCAAGCGGCATCCCGAATTACCTGGGGGCGACGGCCATCTCTCCGGACGGGCTTTCCGCGTGGGTTCCATCCAAGCAGGATAACATCAAGCGTGGTACGCTGCGCAATGGCGTGGGGTTGAACCATGACCAGACGCTGCGGGCCATCGCCAGCCGCATCAATCTGGCCACACAGGCAGAGGACACCGCCAGCCGGCTGGACTTTGACAATGCAGGCATCCCAAGCGCGGCGGTCTTTGATCCCTGGGGAGGTTATCTTTTTGTGGCACTGGAAAGCAGCCGCTCGGTGGCGGTGGTGGATGCGAGGTCAAAGGTGGAGCTCATGCGTTTCAGCGTGGGTCGGGCTCCGCAGGGGCTGGCTATTTCACCGGATGGCAAAACTTTGTTTGTGCAAAACTTCATGGACCGCAGCGTGACGGTGCATGATGTGGGCGGCCTGCTGCAAGGCGGCGTCCAGCTTCCGGCAACATTGGCGACGGTGAGCAGTACGGCTACGGAGAAACTGACGCCGCAGGTGCTAAACGGAAAGCAGCTTTTTTATGATGCGCTGGACAGCCGGGTGGCGCTGCAGGAATACATTTCCTGCGCAGGCTGCCATAATGACGGCGGACATGACGGACGCACCTGGGACATCACGGGCTTTGGTGAAGGGCTGCGCAATACCATCACGCTGCGCGGTCATGGCAACCAGGGGATGCTGCACTGGAGCGGCAACTTCGACGAGGTGCATGACTTCGAAGGGCAGATCCGCACCCTGGCGGGTGGAACGGGACTGATGACGGATGCGCAGTTTAACAGCGGGACTCGCAACCAGCCGCTGGGCGATCCGAAGGCCGGTGTGAGCGCAGATCTGGATGCACTGGCGGCGTATGTAAAATCGCTGACGGCGGAGCCGAAAAGCCCGCATCGCAACAGCAACGGCAGCCTGACCACGGCCGCTGTGGACGGTGAAAAGATCTTCCGCCAGCAGAACTGTGCGAGCTGCCACAGTGGCAGCGGCTTCACCAACAGTGCGCTGAATGTCTTCCGTGACATTGGGACGCGCAAGCCTGCCAGCGGCAAGCGCCTAGGCGGGGCATTAACAGGGTTTGACGTGCCGACCCTGAGAGGGCTGTGGGCCACGGCTCCGTATCTGCATGATGGCTCAGCCGCGACGCTGGCAGAAGCAGTCAGCGCCCACCAGGGGACGACACTTTCGGAAGCGCAGCTTGGGCAGCTTTCCGCCTACTTGCTTCAACTGGACGATGCCCCGGCCACCGCCCCGCTGCCGGTGACGGTGGAACTTGCCACGACGGCCCCCGCGACGGTGGAGGCCCCCTTTACGGTCAATGTGACTTTCAGCCATGCGGTGAGCGGCTTTGTGCTGACGGACATCACGGTGACTGGCGGGACGGCGAGTGCTCTGACGGGCAGCGGGACCACGTATAGCTTTACGGTGACACCGACGGCAAATGTGGCGATCAGCCTAATGGCAAACGTGGCACAGGACACAGCAGGCGTGGGCAATCTGGCATCCAATGCCATCACCCGCAGTTATCAGGTGGCTGCTCCCGTGCTGGTGGGGCAGGACATTGGGGACCTGAACCTGAATGGCGGAACGGTGTATGATGCAGCCACTGGCACCTACACGCTGACGGCTTCAGGCAGGGACATCTTTTTCGAAGAGGACGGCTTCCATTTCACCAAGGTGGCACTGAATGGTGATGGTGAAATTCGTGCGCGGGTGCGCAGCTTTGGCAATACCAATCCCTGGGCCAAGGCCGGGGTGATGATCCGTGAAAACCTGACCGCTGGCTCCCGCCATGCGACGGCCTTTATCACGCCGCCAGGGGCAGAAAATGGCTTTGGCATGGTGTGGCGGACGGCTGCCAATGCGGCGACCACCTATGCCGGAGGACCGGCCATGAACCCGGTACCGGACAACTGGGTGCGCCTGGTGCGTGCAGGCAATGTCCTGACAGGCTACGCCTCTGCCGATGGCAATGCCTGGGCACCAGTAAGCAGTGTGACGCTGACCGGGCTGCCTTCGCAGGTATTCATCGGCCTGGCGACAACGTCAGGTCAGAGCTTTGAAAGCACGACGGCAGTGTTTGACCAGGTGCAGATCACCGGCAGCCAGACGGTGCTGCCACCGGAGGTGACGCTGAGCGCCGCCTCCAGCATCGAGACAGGGCCGTTCACGGTACAGGTGCAGTTTAACCAGGCAATCAGCGGACTGGCCTTGACGGATTTTGTGGTGACCAATGCGACGGCTTCGGCACTGACAGGCAGCGGGGCCAGCTATGGCATTACGTTGACACCCACGGCACCCGGCATGGTGACCGTGCGCTTGCCGGCCTCCTCCGTGGTCAATGCGGGGGCGGTGGGGAATGCCGCATCGAATACGCTCAGTGTCAATTATTCGCCGCCGGTTGTGGTGTCGCTGCAAGGGCAGGATGTGGGCGAGGTGGCGGTGGCAGGCTCCACCACATACAATGGAGGAGTTTATACCCTCAAGGGGGCTGGCGAGGACATTTTCTTCAGCCAGGATGGTTTTCAATATGCGCTGACGCAGCTCAACGGGGATGGTGAAATCCGCGCACGGGTGACCAGCCAGACGAACCAGAATCCCTGGGCGAAAGCGGGGGTGATGTTCCGGGAAAACCTGACCGGCGGGTCACGGCATGTGATGATGTTTACGACACCAACCGGTGCCGGGAACGGTTTTGGTGCAGTGTGGCGGCCCACGGCGAATGCGGCGACGAATTACGCAGCGGGCCCGGCTTTGAATGCCACGCCTAACAACTGGGTGCGCCTGGTACGGACGGGCAATGTGCTGACTGCTTATGCCTCCGCCAATGGTACGGCATGGACGACGGTGAATACGGTGACGCTGAGCAGCCTGCCTTCCTCCCTGTATGTGGGACTGGCCCTGACCTCCGGCTCGCGCACGCAGCTCAGCACGGCGACGTTTGACAATGTGCAGGTCGTGGGCGCACAGAGCGTGGTGGCACCGGGGGTGACACTGACGTCGGCCTCTTCTATCGAGACGGCGCCCTTTACGATGCAGGCGCAGTTCACGCAGAGCGTCACCGGGCTGGCTTTGTCAGACTTTAACGTGAGCAATGGCAGCGCCTCCAACCTGGCAGGCAGCGGCACGGCCTACAGCCTGACCGTTACTCCGGCAAGTGAGGGCGCGGTGAGCATCAGCCTGCCTGCGGGAGCGACGCAGAACAGCAGCGGGGTGCCAAACACTGCTTCTAACACACTTGTGGTTAGCTATATTCCGCCGGTAACGGTTGGATTGCAGGGCCAGGACATCGGCAATGCAGCAGCGGCAGGCTCCACGCAATTTAATGCGGCATCGGGAACCTATACCCTGCGCGGCTCAGGCGAGGACATCTTCTTTACGCAAGACGGCTTCCATTATGCGGCGACGCAACTGGTGGGCGATGGAGAAATCCGCGCGCGGGTGACCAGCCAGACCAATCAAAACCCCTGGGGCAAGGCCGGGGTGATGTTCCGCGAAAATCTGACCGGCGGCTCCCGCCATGCAATGGCCTTCACGACACCGATGGATGCGGGCAACGGCTTCGGGTTTGTCTGGCGCTCCGCAGCGAATGCGGCGACGAGCTATGCAGGCGGGCCGGCCTTGAACACAACGCCGAACAACTGGGTGCGGCTGGTGCGGACGGGGAACACTTTTACGGCCTATGCATCGGCCAATGGCACGAGCTGGACGACGGTAAGTGTGGTCAGCCTGGAGAACATGCCTTCCACGCTTTATGTAGGCCTGGCGCTCACTTCGGCAAGGGCGGCGATCCTGGGAACGGCCACCTTTGACAATGTGCAGATCGTCGGCAATCCACCGGCCTCTGGTGGTGAAGGCAGCACGGGCAATCCGCCGGGAAGTGATCTGGGGTCTTCCAATGCGAAGGACCGTGACTTTGACGGGGATGATGTGAATGACCTGATCGAATACGCGCTCAACAGCGACGAACGCTATGACGCGGGCTGGTGGCTGACCACCACTCCGGAAGGCCGTGTGGACGCGCATCTTGTCAGGCCGCGAAGCATCACGGATGTGAGCTTTAAACTGGAAAGCAGCAGCGATCTGATGACCTGGCAGGCGCTGGCGATTGCGCCCACAGTGACGGCCCTGGCCAATGATGAAGAGCAGCTTACCTGGGCGGGTATCAGCCACCTGACAGGGCAGTCATTGGAGCGCGGGATGGTGAGGCTGCGGGTGACGCACAGCAGCGGCATCTCAGCTGCCAGCACGCCGCAGTGCTGGCAGAGGCTGGCGCTGCAGCCGGGCTCCCAAACGCTGGGGGTGAGCTGGGTGAATGCACCCCGGTATGCAGGCTTTGTCACCGCAGCGGCTACCGGTCAGGCAGTGGAAGTGCAGGGGGCCATCCTGCCTGCTCATGTGGCCGATGCACCCTGCTATCTGGAAGTACGTGACGGTGCGCTGGCTGGCCACCGGTATGAGATTCAGAGCATCAGCGGACAGACTATCACTCTGGATTTGGCCTCCGATTATTCGACGAAGAAGACGCTGCCAGCGGACATCGTCGGAGCTCGTGTGGTGGTGCGTCCGCATGTGACTTTGAACCAGGTCCTGCCAAAAAATCAGCTTCAAGGCTCAACTGCATCTCCACAGGCTGACCAGGTACTGTTTTTCAAAGAGGCGGCATGGGAAACACACTGGCTGCAACTATCCGCTACCCACCATGAATGGCGCGTGGTCGGGGATGAGAACCAGTCAACGTCGGATGACAAAATCATTCCACCTGGCACCGGTGTGATGGTGAAGCTGGCGGATCGCAGTGTCACCTATACCCTCACCGGGCATGTGAGGACGGGAGCCTTTGTCCGTCCTCTGGACCAGGCTCATAACCTCCTGGCCCTGCCGTGGCCGGTGGACAGCACCCCGCAGCAGTTGCGGTTTGCGGTAAGCCAGGGTTTTACCGCCGGGGCCAACAGTGTCGTCTCGGACCAGCTTCAGCTCTGGTCCGGCGACCACAATCCAGGAACTTCTGTGTATGAGATCTACTGGCTGCGCCACAGCGGCAGCACGGGAGCCTGGAGTCCGCGTGCCAATGCATCGGCACCTGATCTGAGCGCGACATTGCTGCTTCCCGCCCACCGCAGCTTCTTCCTGAAGATCATGCCACGCAGTGGCGATCCTGAATGGAAAATGCCGCCGCTGGTGCCTTGATTCGATACGATGGATGAAGCAATGTTGCGCACTCAATGCTCCCCTTGCTCCGTTACATTCATGGCCTGTCCACCGGGCGCATCATTCTCTGGTGCTATGCCATCTGGTATGTCGTGAATGTGGCCTTCCACTTTGATCCCCTGCCCCGGATCTGGCTGACATCTCTGGGACTGAGCGGCATCATTGGCGTGGCGCTCATCATCAGCACCCGGCCCGGAGGCGGACAAAAGACTGCCCTGGATCCATGGGTCACCTTCCGCCTGTTTTTGATGCCATTCTGCGTCAGCAGTTTTGCGGCATTGGTGAAGGATGCGGGCTACGTGTTGATCTTCCCGCCATCGCTGCGGGAAAACCTCACTGGGCTGGCGGCCATCGCAGCCTTTTTGCTGCTCGTCCTGGTGATCAGAAAGGCGCTTCCTCAAGCTGCCAAGGGAACGCCGTAAGGCAGGTCTTCCGGCAGTTTGACAAACTCGCGGATGCGGTTCCAGAGCGGCGTGTAGTCCTTGTTCAGGTCGCCTGAGAGACAGTCGGTCAGTTCGGCACCGGCCTCGGGATATTTCATCACCACGTCCTTGAAGGAGAAGTTGGGGTCATAGAAGGCATAGACCAGCTTGCGCATGTTCTCCACTCCTTCGCGGATTTGCTTGCCATAGTCGGCGAAACGTTCCGGCGAAAGATCACCTACCTTTAGGGCCTCATGTACGGCATCTCCCGCCAGTACGCCGCTCTTCAGCGCCAGCATGACACCGCTGCTGAAGACGGGGTCCAGGAAGGCAAAGGCATCCCCC
This sequence comes from Prosthecobacter sp. SYSU 5D2, assembly GCF_039655865.1. NCBI lineage: Bacteria > Pseudomonadati > Verrucomicrobiota > Verrucomicrobiia > Verrucomicrobiales > Verrucomicrobiaceae > Prosthecobacter > Prosthecobacter sp. SYSU 5D2. The sequence continues at coordinate 114,189 of NZ_JBBYXL010000014.1, forward strand.
ACCAACAGCAGGCCGGGTGAAGCACCGTATTTGGAATGGCGGCTGTACTCGCTGGTCAGCCAGTATTGGCCAGTGCATTCGCCGGTGGAGAGATGGTCTTTGATCCACTGATTTTCACCGATCTCGCGCTGGAACATTTTTTCGGGGTCGCGCACGCCATCGCGGGTGAGATATTTGCCCTCGGCTACGATGCCAACGCTCACCATGTCATTGTGCTGGGGGATGTGCCAGAACCAGCCTTTGTCCGGTACAAAGGCGATGGTGGTGGCGCCTTCGTCCAGATCCGCCGCCCGTTTGGAGCCCTTGTAATAAGTCCAGATGGCCACCTTGTTTAAAAACGGATCCCCCACGCGCCAGCCCTGACGGCTAGAGGCAAAGGCTTCCTTTCCGGAGGCATCAATGACCAGCTTCGAATAGAGCTGCTCCAGGCTGCCGTCCTTATTTTTCACCTCGACACCGATGACGGCACCGCTGTCGTTTTTCAGCAACTGCACCACAGTGGTCTCTTCACGGACGTCTGCGCCTTTTTCACGGGCATTGTTCAGCAGCATTTCGTCAAACTCCGACCGCAGCACCTGCCAGGTCTGGGCGATGGTGTCCTTGTCATAACGCGTATGGAAATAAAACGGCTGCGAGCGCCGGCCGTCAGGCTGCACAAAGCTGACGCTGTACTTCTTCATGAAGTGGCTCTTTTTCATCTTCGGGATCATGCCCAGCCGCTCCAGGGGGCCGAAGGTGAATGGGATCAAGGATTCACCGACATGATAACGGGGAAATTTTTCGCGTTCGATCACCAGGGCCCGGTGGCCTTGCTCAGCCAGGATGGTGGCCACACTGGCTCCGGCGGGGCCACCGCCGATGATCAGGACGTCGTAATTGGAATTCATGAGGAGCGTTTTGAGAGGGGTTGCATAGAGGTTTACGCCTGCAAACCCTGCAACTGTGATTCAATTAACGCATCACCGTGATGCTTTAATGCGATAAGTCACCGCCACTGTGCACATCCATGCCCATGATGGCAAAAATCCGGTCACGTGTGGCGAGGTAGCCGGGAGCATCCAGATCACGGGGACGTGGCAGATCCACGGTCACCGTCTCCGCCACAGTGGCGGGGCGGCGGCTCATGACCACCACCCGGTCCGCCAGTTGCACGGCCTCCTCAATGTCGTGGGTGACAAACAGCACGGTCTTTTTCTCCGCCTGCCAGATGCGTATAAGGTCGGCGCGCATCTTCAAACGCGTCAAAAAGTCCAGTGCTCCAAAAGGCTCGTCCATGTATAGCACATCGGCATTGGCCGCGAGGGCACGTGCGATCTCCACCCGCTGACGCATGCCGCCGGAAAGCTCCCGTGGATAAGCTTTCTCGAAGCCCTTCAGGCCGACCATTTCAATGTAATGTTTCACCCTTTCCTCCCGCTCGGCCTCAGGCCGCGACATGAGGCCAAAGCCCACATTCTCCTCCACGGTCAGCCAGGGGAAAACGCCGTTCTCCTGGAAGACAAAAATGCGCTTGGGATTGGGTCCGGCCACCGGTGCACCATCCACAAGCACCTCGCCTTGGGTCTCTTTGAAAAATCCGCCAATGATGTTTAGCAGTGTGGATTTGCCGCAACCGGAAGGCCCGACAATGCAGAGGAACTCGCCCTCATGGACATCCAGGTTCACACGTTCGAGAACGTGGATCATTTCTCCTGATTTGCCTGGGAAGGACTTCCAGCAATCCCGGACTTGTATAAGTGTTTTAGCGTTGTCCATAGCCCCAGCGAACTTCATCAAATTTTTCCAACTGCCTCACCAGCAGATCCAGCACCAGCCCAATGAGGCCGATCATCACCATGCCTGCGACCACCAGGTCGTAGCGTTTGCCGGCATTGCGCGCATCAATGATGAGATAACCCAGGCCGCTGTTGACGGCGATCATCTCCGCCGCCACCACCACCAGCCAGGCAATGCCGAGGGCAATGCGAATGCCCGTGATGATCTGCGGCAGCGCGGCGGGCAGGATCACCCGGCGAAAAAGCTGCGAACCCTGCACTCCAAAATTCTGGGCTGCGCGCAGATACACAAGCTGCATGTTTTGAACCGCCGCCATGGAGGAGACGGTGATGGGAAACACACTGGCCAGGAAGATGAGAAAAACGGGTGCCGTGTCATCAATGCCGAACCAGAGAATGGCCACAGGAATCCAGGCAATGGGCGAGATAGGACGCATGATCTGAATCATCGGATTCAACGCTTCATAGGCAGGTCGAAACCAGCCCAACGCCAGACCAAGCGGCACCCCGACGACGACTGCGAGGATGAACCCCCAGCTCACGCGGAAGAGCGAGGCTACGATGTATTTGAGCAACAGGCCCTTGTCGAAAAGCTCCTGGATTCCCTTCGCGACGTCCCAAGGCGTGGGAAAAAGATCGCTTCCTGATATCTTCACCAGCACATGCCAGAGTGCGAGGAAGAAGAAACCGGTTAGAACGGGCAGCAGCGTACCACGGAGAGATTTGTTCATGCGATTAGAAGGTTACAAATACGGTCCGCTGGAATCACTGGCCCTTGCCGGTGCCTTCAAAGACATAGGGTTTAACAAGAGATTCATCCGGGACAAAGGACACGTCCGTGTAGTCTTCAAAACGGGCGCTGCCATTCACGATGCCTGCCTCTTTTCCCAGTTCCTCGATCTCTTCAAAATCAGCCTTTCGCAGGGCCAGATTGGTGTATTTCACGCGGTCCGGCGGCTTGCTCAGCACAAAGGAGAGCAGGCGCGGATGCTGGTTGTAATAGTTTTTGGAAACGAACTGGGCTGCATCCATGCGGTGATCCATCTTTTCATCCAGCCACTTGCCGCTGCTGGCGATGCCGTCCACGAGCTTCTGCACCGCCTCACGGTCGTTCTTGATCATGTCCTCATGCACGGCCAGCACGCAGGAAATGAACTCCGGCCAGACATCTTTGGTCAGCCAGAGCACACGTCCATAGCCGTCCAGCTCCGTCTGGGCCATGAAGGGCTCGCCGCTGGAGATGGCGTCCACCGCTTTGGAGTATAACGCGGCAGGCATATCCGGCGGCGGCATCTCGACAAGTTCGATGTCATTGACTGTCATTCCGGCCTGCTTGAGAGCGCGAAAGATCAGCAGGCGCTGGTTGGAATAGCGGTTGGGCACGGCCACTTTCTTGCCACGCAGATCCTCCATCCGGTAAATATTCGAATCTTTATGTACCATGACAGCACTGCCATCCCGATGTCCCAGATAGACGATCTTGATCGGCACCCCCTGTTCGCGCAGCGCAATGGCCATGGGTGCCAGGATAAAGGTGGCGGGGGTATAGCCGGAAAGGTAGGCTTCTTTGAGTTCAGGCCAGCCATTGAAACGCACCGGCTCAAAGAGACCGTCCCCGGTCGTTTCTTTATTAATGAAATCCGTCACCGGGCAGGTCAGGTGGCAGGTCACGGGCAGAAAACCGATCTTGTACTTCTCAGTGGAAGAGGTCCCTGGCGCACGCGTTTCAAACCACTTCAAATTGAGCTTGCCATGCATCCCCGTGATCAGGGCCAGCCAAAGGCTGCCAAAGAGAAAAGTGGCGGTGAGAAGTTTCATTCGCTCCTTATCCGCCATCCTTAGTGATAATATAATTCCATTCCAGCATCACTTTCATGCCGAAACGGCATCACAGATGATCACCGTGCAGAAAGCTTGTTCCGCCTTCGTTCATTCTTCAGGATCATCCATTTATGAGAACTTCTCTTTTTCTATCCTGCCTCTTCAGCCTTGGCCTCCTGGCTGCCGAGCCTGAATTTCCGCTCACGCCGGATTCCACCCCGCAGCCTGGCGTGGCGCAGGGCACGCTGATCAAGGACAGCTACACAGCTAACGAGGGCAGCGTCTTCCCTGGCACCGGGCGCGAATATCAGATCTATCTGCCTGCCGGATTCGACAAGAGCCGGCCTGCCCACTTCATGGTTTTCCAGGATGGCGTCATTTATAAAGCCCCCGTCGTTTTTGATAACCTCATCGCCAAAAAAGACATCCCGCCCCTGGTCGGCATCTTCATCAAGCCAGGTGTGGTCCCGGCGGCAAACGACAATGCCCTGCCCCGCTTCAATCGCAGCTATGAGTATGACAGCATCACGGACACGTATTCGACCTTCCTCATCGATGAGTTTCTGCCAGCCATCGAAAAGAAACACGGCCTGCAACTGAGCCGCGATCCCAACCATGCCGCCATTTCCGGCAACAGCAGCGGCGGCATCTGCGCCTTCATGGTGGCCTGGCACCGACCCGACCGCTTCCGCCGCGTCTTCACCGGTGTGGGCACCTATGTCGGCATCCACGGTGCCGACCAGCTCCCCGTGCTCGTCCGCAAGTTTGAGCCCAAGCCGCTGCGCATCTTTCTGCAAAGCGGCACCGGCGACAACAACCTCTACTGCGGCGACTGGTGGATGGCCAATCAGATGATGGAACGCAGTCTCACCTGGGCCGGCTATGACGTCAATCACGCCTGGGGCGAAGGCGGGCATAACCAAAAGCATGCCAGCCAGATTTTTCCCGACGTGCTGCGCTGGCTGTGGCGGGACTGGCTGACGGACATTGAGGTAAAAGCGAACCCGAAGGGGGAGTCGAAGTGGAAGGGGTATGAGGTGGTGGAGGCAGCACTGGACGGATGGAAAAAATTGGACGAACAAACTCATGTCAGAAGTTATCACATTTCTCCTTCTATCGATGGGCACGTGTTTGCGCTCGATTTCACTATTGACGAATGGAAGCTAACTGAGTTTTTTCCGACTGGCGGTTCAGTCCAAAGCGAATCACAGCGGTCGACATCCGGTATAAGAGCTCTGAATGAGACCATGATAATAGCAACAAAACAGGGGGATTCAGATCATAATTTCGTAGAACTTCGCGATCTTCGATCCAATACTCCTGTGGCAACCACTGCCATCTCGGGGGGCGACTCATGGAGTTGGATTTCGGACTTCGTCGTCGCTAAAGGCGGCCTATTCATCCTCAGCCAAGGAGGGGATCAATTGATGACGATCCAACACGGAATCTCAAAAGTTTTCAATCTTCCTTCACACAACATATGCGGTCGGGCCTTCCGGTTAGCGTTATCTCCCGATCAAACAACGCTCTACGCGACGGACCGTCTTTTTTCTCAGGTGTCATCCTTCACAGTCGATCAGTCGGGCTCCATCTCGCATTCCCAATTGTATGCGAGGCTGGACACTTGGCCGGGCAATGAAGGACGGGTGGAAACAAAGGAGGGTGGATTAGAAGCTTTCAAAGAGAGAGGCCTCTGCGTGGACACTGAAGGTCGTCTCTACGTCGCAACCTCCCTCGGCATCCAGGTTTGCGACCAGGCGGGCCGGGTGAACTTCATCATCCCCACCCTGAAGCCGCCACTGGATGTCTGCTTCGGTGGCAAAGACCTCAGCGAGCTGTTCATTGCCTGTGGCGATGCCATTTACAAACGTCCAATGAAGGTTCGCGGAGTGGTCAGCGGGCAGCAGGCCCCCATCAAACCGGCGGCTCCGAAGCTGTAAGATATGGAGCTTCGCGAAGCGTCATGGAGTGCGGTGCAGAGAGGCAAGACGCAAGTCTCTTGCCTCGGCGGCACCGCTTTCGCGGGGACTGGTGAGGGACTAGTTTTCGTTGGAGATGCTTGAATGGCCTTTGCCGGCCTGACATCATTTGGTCGCACAATCCGTTAGGCCATGGAGCACCTTCAGGGAAAAGCGGTGTTGCGCTTGAGCGCTTTCCACCGCACTCCACGACGCTTCGCGCGACTTGTCACTTCTTCCACTCCGAGAGCACGCGTGGAAGCAGCGTGTGCTCTTGTTCCTTGATGCGGGAGTGGAGGGTCTGGGGAGTATCGCCAGAGAGGATGGGGACGCGGGCTTGGGCGAGGATGCGGCCAGCATCAATCTCAGCGGTGACGAGGTGGACGGTGCAGCCAGTCTCCGCATCACCGGCCTCGATGGCCAGGTGGGGGGCGTTGGCGCCTTTGTATTTGGGCAGCAGGGAGGGATGCACGTTGACGATCCGGTCGGCAAAAAGGCTCAGCGTGGGCTCCTTCAAGATGCGCATGAAGCCGATGAGCACCACCACATCCACCTGGGCACGCTGCAGGTGCTCGGCGATCTCCTTTTGCGCGGCGTCATGGAAGCGGCGCGGATTCGGGCCGCCGTCCACATGGATGGCCGGGATGCCAGCTTCACGGGCGGTCTTTAAGAAACGCGAATCCGCCTGATCCGAAAGCGCCACGCAGACATCGGCCTGCAAGGTCCCGGCTGAAATGGCTGCGAGAATGGCGCGGAAGTTGGACCCGTCGCCAGAACCGAGCACGGCGATGCGCAGGCGGTCCCCTGCCCCGTCACTGTTCATGCGCTGAATTGTTTTGGTCGTGGAGCGGCCCGGCACCAGGGGCAGGATGCGAATGTCCGTGCCTGCTGCATCCAGAGCCGCGCGTTCTTCGGCATTGAGGGACTCAACAGTGTAGTCACCGCCCTTGGCGTAGATGTGAGGCCGGATGGTTTCGATGAGGCCAGTGGCGCGTTTGTCGCCAAAGACCACGACAGCATCCACGGCACGCAGCGCAGCCATGACCTCGGCCCGGTCATGCTCCGGATTCACAGGCCGGGTGGGACCTTTGAGCTCGCGCACGGATTCATCGGAATTCAGTGCCACCACCATGGCATCACCGAGCTCGCGGGCTTCATTCAAATACCTCACATGACCAGCATGGAGGAGGTCAAAACAGCCGTTGGTGAAGACGAGTTTCTTCCCCTGCGCATCCAGTTCATCGCGTAGCTGCCGCACCTGGGCGGGGGTCATGGGGGAGTATTCGTCTGCGGACATGGCATTCTATGAAGCGGCTGCGGCGGGTGGACAAGTGGAGGATGCAGCCGCTTGAAAATCGGTTTTAAATGGCCCCCTCAAGTCAGCGCATAGCGGGTGACATGGAAGAAAATGGGGGCGGCAAAACTTAGCGAATCCAGCCGGTCCATCACGCCGCCATGCCCGGCGATGGCATGGCCCCAGTCCTTGACCCCACGGTCCCGCTTGATGGCAGACATCACCAGACCGCCCAGGAAACCGAGCAGCACCACCAAGACGGTCATGCCGGCCGCTTGCAGCGGAGAAAAGGGCGTCACCCACCAGAGCGCGGTGCCGATGGCCACGGTGCTCAGACCGCCGCCAATGAGGCCTTCCCATGTCTTGTTGGGGCTGACTTTGGGGGCCACTTTGTGCTTTCCACAGGTCTTTCCCCACACGTATTGCAGCACGTCGCTGATCTCTACAATGATGACGAACCAGAAAAGGAGCTTGGCATTCTCCCCCAGGTAACCGGGGATCTGCAGCGATAGCAGCGCCGGGGCATGACTGACGCTGTAAACGCAAATCAGCAGCCCCCACTGGATTTTGGCCGACCTTTCCAAAAAGTGTTCACAATCCCCCGCCAGGGCGCTGCGCATGGGCACAAAAAGAAAGGCGTAAACCGGGATGAAAATGGAATACATGCCATACCATTCATCCAGCACGTACCAGTAGTGCAGCGGCGTGATAATAAAGAACACCCAAAACAGCGTACGATGGTCGCCGGGGCGTGTCGGCGTCAGCGTGATAAATTCCCGCAGTGCCATAAAGGACAGCAGGCCAAAGAGAATGACGGTGCCGGTGGTCCCAAGCAAAATGGCCAGGGTGAAAATGATGACCATTCCCCACCAGGCCCGGGTACGGGCGGCCACATTTTCCAAAGTCATGCGCGCACCATCGTTGCGGGCCCGTTTTAAAAGAATCCGCGTGATGATGGAGGCAACAATGAGGATGCCCACCACCCCGGTGATCAAACAAGCCAGTTCGTGATCCAGATTCATAAAGGTATTAACCGCAGGTTCCGCGCAGGCAGATGACCGATTCCCGTGCTCGATTCAAAAAATCCACCTTGGTCTCCCCCTCTTCCAGGCGCACGGGGGTGCCGAAGACCAGACTACCCAGCAGCGGAGCCGGAAGAATTTCCCCCTTGGGCAGGATGCGGTTGAGGTTTTCCATCCACACGGGCACCAGTTCCACATCCGGCCGGCGTTTGGCCAGGTGGTAAAGGCCGGCCTTGAAGGGTTCCGGCTCCGGGCTTGCCTGGCGGCCGCCTTCGGGGAAGATGATCAGCGAGTGGTCGTCGCCCATGGCCTCCAGCATGGTGTTGAGAGGGTTGCACTCGGCAGTGGGCTTTTTCCGCTCGATGAGCACAGCATTGAAGACTCGCTGAGCCAGCCAGGGGCGCAGTTTTCCCACGCTCCAGTAGTCATGGGCGGCCACCATGCGGGTGCGCACACGGAGAGGGGTGGGAAGGCTGGCCCAGAGGAGAGGGCCATCCAGGTTGCTGGTGTGGTTGGCAAAATAGATCCGCTGGCGCAATTCGGGGCCGCAGCCGTGCCAGCGGGCGAGCGCCCCGGTGGCCACACGTAAGGAGCCTGCGATGAGACTGGAGATCATTTCGGCTCATTCAATCCGCAATGCCGCCCTCCTGCAAGGCCCGATTCCTTTCCGGCCATCATCTTCAGGGTTGAGCTGTTGGCGAGTACTGGATTGAGGGAGTTCCGTGTCGGCAGACAAGTGGACCGATGCTTCATGGGTCTTTGGGATCACACTGACGCTATTTCTTCACAGCATCCCACACTTGAATGTATTTGGCCAGATCGGGGCCGAGATCCTGGATGACTTCGCATTTGGCCTGGATATCGGCCGGGATGGTGACCGCGGGATTTTGGAGAAATTCCGGGCTGACATTTTTCAAGGCTTCGGGATTGGGGCAGAGGTAGCCCATCCATTCCATGTTTTCGGCGGCGATCTCAGGATCGAGCAGAAAGTTGATGAAGGCATGGGCGAGGGCAGGCTTGGGGGCGGATTTGGGAATGACCATTTCATCACAGCTCAGCGTCACGCCTTCCTGGGGGATGAGGAGGGCGACTTTGCTGTTTTCCTGAGCGACCTGGAAGAGGTCACCGCTATAGCCATGGACGAAGAGGAATTCGCCGGAGTCGAGGCCGGCCTTGTAACCTTCGTTGTCGAATTTGGCGATGTTCTTTTTCCAGGCGAGAAGTACCTCCTGGGCCTCGGCGAGCTGCGTTTCATCGCGGGTATTGATGCTGTAACCCCGGCTTTTCAGGGCGGCGCCAATGGTCTCCCGCATATCATCCAGCAGGGTCATCCGTCCGGCCAGGCCAGACTGGGCAAAGGCGGCCCAGGAGGCAGGGGCGGTGGCCACCTTGTCCTTGCGATAGGCGGCGATGGCGTAACCGACGGTGTAGGGCACGCTGTGTTTCATCTCCGCATTGCCGATCTTGGCCAGGATGGCAGGATCCACGTGTTTGAGGTTAGGCAGGCTGGCGGCATCCAGCGGGGTGAGCATGCCCTCCGTCGCCATGACCTGGACCATGTAGGTGGTGGGAAAAATGACATCGTAACCGGCGGCCCCGGCTTTGAGCTTGGCGAACATGGCCTCGTTGGAATCAAAAGTATCCATGACGACGCGGCACTGGTGTTGCTCCTCAAACTTCTCCACGATGTCCGGGGAGATGTAGTCCGCCCAAGTATAGATGTGCAGGGTCTCTGCGGCGGTGACGGGCAGGGCGGCAAGAAGCAGGAAAAGCAGGGCCTTCATGCTGCTGAGAAAACGCCATCCCGCACAGAGGGCAAGGGCATCTTTTTTTCAACTCACCGATAAGCTCGCGCAAGACAACCGGGCGGATGGGCGTAGGTTCAGGCAGTGATCTCTGGTCCCCGATACAACTGTGCAGGCGTTGGCCGCCGCGATTTCCTCCAACTGGGTTTTGGGGCGATCGGCGGCGTGGCTTTTTCCGACATCCTGGCTCTGCGTGCGCAGGCAGCTGAGGCTCGCGGCAAATCGAGCCCGGACCAGATCAACTGCATCCTCGTCTGGCTGGACGGAGGCCCCTCCCACTACGAGACTTTTGATCCGAAGCCGGATGCGCCGAAGGAAATCCGGGGGGAGTTCAAGTCCATCCCCACCTGTGTGCCCGGGGTGCATTTTTGTGAAACGATGCCGAAGCTGGCCAAGAGCTTTGACAAATTCACCGTGGTCCGCTCCATCTGCCACAAGGACCCGAACCACGGCGGTGGCAATCATTACCTGATGACCGGAACCCCGACGCCGGTGCCTGTGGGTTGCGGGGCGTTTGTTTCTTTTCATCCTTCTTTCGGCTCCATGGTCTCCCATGAACGTGGGGTGCGCGGGGGCCTGCCGGGCTACATGAGCCTGCCGAATGCATCCCGCTCCGGCGGACCGAATTTCCTGGGTGCGCAGCACGCGCCGTTTATCATTGGCGGAGATCCCAACAGCAAAAAATTCCGCGTCCGTGACCTTGCCATCCCCCAGGACATCAGCGAAGGGCGTGCGCTCAGCCGCAACAGCCTGCGTGCCTCGCTGGACAAAATGAAGCGCATCACCCATCAGGCGGCGGAAGATCCGACCGTGGGCTTTGACCAGTTTTACCAGCAAGGCATGGAGCTGGTGACTTCCGAGACAGCACAGGCGGCTTTTGACCTGGCCAGCGAATCTGAGGCCACGCGCAAGCTTTACGGAGAGAATGACTTCGGTCAGCGGCTGCTGCTGGCACGCCGGTTAGCGGAAGTGGGCGTGTCATTCACCGTGGCCTACTGGGGTGGATGGGACCATCATCGTGGCATCTTCAAGACCTTCAAAGACAGCTACGCAGCCAAGCTGGACCAGGGCCTGAGCGGTCTGATCACGGATCTGGACCAGCGCGGCATGCTGGACAGCACGCTGGTCATCTGCCTCGGCGAATTCGGTCGCACACCCAAGGTGAACAAGGACGCTGGCCGCGACCACTGGCCAGGCGCGATGAGCGTGGTGATGGCCGGTGCCGGCATCCCTGGTGGACAGATCGTAGGCGCAACGGATCCGAAAGGGTACTATGCGGCGGAAAATATCTATTCGCCGGAGGACTTCGCCGTCTCCCTCTACACCAAACTGGGCATTGATCCCCATCAGACGCTGCACACCAGCACAGGACGCCCTGTACAGCTGGTGAACGGCGGCAAGGTGATCAAAGAGCTCTTTGCGTGAGATTCGCTGCTGCCCTCCGATTGAGGCTCACTCTTCGAGCAGGCCCAGGACTTGATCGCCTTGGAATTGTTTTACCAGGGAATCTATCAAATTCAGCCGCGTGGTAATTGCCATTACCATTCAGCCAGCACTTTGCCCCGCAGAATGGGCGGGAAACTTGAAGCTACTGGAGGATTGCGTCCATCATGGCGCAATCCTCCAGATTATTAAGCTTTTTACTTTTTGGCTTCACCACCGGCATTGGCAATGGCCTGGTCCTCAGGAGGCAGGAAGGCTTTGAAGCGGCCTTTGTCAATGGCCTTCATGTAGGCCTCCATCGGGCTGGCGTAACCGTCACGCAGTTTCTGCCAGATGGAGTCATCCATGAACTGCATGCCCTGGGCCTTGCCGCCGATGATGACGTCGTAAAGCTTCTGGGTGGCACCTTCACGGATGATGGCACCGACAGCTGGGGTGGAAACCATGATTTCATTCACCGCCACACGGCCTTTGCCGTCCGCCTTCTTCATGAGAAGCTGGGCCACGACGCCCTTCAGGGAAGCGGCGAGCATGGTGCGCACCTGGCTCTGCTGGTCGGCCGGAAAGACGTCAATGATACGGTCAACGGTTTTACGGGCGTTGTTGGTGTGCAAGGTACCGAAGACCAGAAGCCCCGTCTCAGCCGCCGTCAGGGCGAGAGAGATGGTTTCGAGGTCGCGCATTTCCCCCACCAGCACGATGTCCGCATCCTGGCGGAGCGCCGCACGAAGTCCGTCAGAGAACGAAGGCGTCTGGATGGGAACCTCACGCTGGGTGATGATGCTGCGCTTGTTCTTGTGCACGAACTCGATGGGCTCCTCCACCGTGATAATGTGGCGGCGGAAATTAGTGTTGATGTAATCCAGCAGGGCGGCCAGCGTGGTGGATTTGCCAGAACCCGTCGGGCCGGTCACCAGAACCAGACCGCTGCGCATGTGGCCAAATTCCTTGACCACGGGTGGGATGCCAAGCTGCTCGAGGCTGGCGATTTTGGTGGGAATGATACGGAAGACGGCGGCATAGCCGTTCTGCTGCTTGAGGTAGTTGCAGCGGAAGCGGTGCTCGGCGTCCATCTCATAAGCGAAGTCAAGATCGCCTTTTTCAACGTAGCGCTCCCAGGCACGCGGCTCGCAGATCTCCCGCATCATGGTCTCCATGGTGGACTGGGTAAGGAGATCGGAGGCAATGGGTTTGATGCTGCCGTGGACGCGCACTTTAGGCGGCTGCCCCTGGCTCAGGTGAAGGTCAGAACCTCCCAGTTCGATGAGTTGCTGGAAGTAGTTGTCAATGATGGACATGATGGGTCAGAAAGTGCTGAAGTTAAAACAAGTGGATTCCAATCGCAGTGTATTATTGGAAGAAGGAGCGCATGAGCTGCTTGTCTTCGGCGCGTGATTCGCACTCCTCGCGGCTGATGATGCCCTGACTGTAAAGATTGCGGAGCGAATCATCCATCGTGATCATTCCGACATTCTTGCCGGTCTGCATGACGCCATTAAGCATGAAGGTTTTGCCATCCCGAATACAGGCCGACACAGCCGGTGTATTGACGAGGAGTTCCACGGCCATAGCTCGGCCGTTACCGTCTGTTTTGGGAACTAGCTGCTGGGAAATGATGCCGCGCAGGGATTCCGAGACCATGATGCGGATCTGATCCCGCTGATCTGGGGGGAAGACGTCCAGAACTCGGTCCAGAGTTCGCGCACTGTTTCCGGTGTGGAGGGTGCCGAGCACCAAGTGACCCGTTTCCGCCGCCGTGATGGCCAAGGAGATGGTCTCAAGGTCACGCATTTCCCCCACCATGATCACGTCCGGATCTTCACGAAGAGCACCACGAAGTGCAGATGCAAAGGAATCCGTGTGGGTGCCCACTTCACGCTGGTTTACGTGGCAGCTTTTGGGGGTGAGAACGTATTCGATCGGATCCTCAAGCGTGATGATGTGGTCCTGTCGCTCTTTGTTGATTTCATCAACAAGGGCAGCAAGCGTGGTGGACTTGCCACAACCCACCGGTCCTGTGACGAGCACCAGGCCGTTGTGATAGCGGATGAGGGTGCGGACCATTTCAGGAAGCCCCAGTTCCTCCACAGACCGGATGCTGGTGCTGATGATGCGGAAGGTGATGTCAATGCCCAAACGCTGCTGGACGACAGACGCGCGGAAGCGACCAAACTCGGGCGAGTAGGCAAAGTCCACATCGCCTTTGTTTTCGAGCTGATGAATCTGCGCCTCCGTGAGGAAACTGTAGGCCAGCCGCCGGGTGTCTTCAGGACTGAGCGAGGCGGAATTGGCCCAGATGGGAGTCAAGTTTCCGAACCGTCTCCATATGGGCTGGGCTGCGGTAGGGAGATGCAGGTCAGAGGCATCATACTGCATGCAAAAACGCAGATAATCATCCACATGGCCCAGTACGGGCACGAGATCTTCTTGGGGGGCGGCGGCTTGGTCGGACATGAGAGGGGGTAGTTCACGCACGCGGGCGTTCACCCTCGTGCCGAGAGAAATGTTCGGTCAGGTAAGATTGAAGATATTGGCTTCCATATTTCCACGCTGTCTGTTTCGCCATGGCGAGCATGGGAGACAAAATAAGCGCAATAAGGCCGCTCTTTGTAGCGGAAGCAGTCAAGTTGTCACGCTCAAACTTGCCTGCGCGTGCCGGCATTAATGAACGCACCAGAAAAAGTCCGCTCAGTGAGGCCGCTCCAATCCACACCCAGGGGTGCTTGCGCACGGAGCGCAGGAAGACCGCTTTGGGATTCAGTTCCTCGCTGGCGAGCTGCAAATGCGCCCCGAGCTGTGTCCGGGCAAGGGCCAAATCGTTGAGAACTTTCTGTTTGGGTGTCATAGGCCGGGGGGGGGATTGCCGATGAGATCGCGGTCTTTTTCAAACTGACGGAGCGTTTCTTCAAACACCCGCAGTTTCCGCAGCCGTACCTTGAGCAAGAAGAAGAATACAATGGCCAGGAACAGATGCACTCCGGCACCGCCCAGGGCGACATGCCACCATGGCCAGCCTTGGGAATCCGCCACCAGCCAGACCAGCGCAGGCAGGGCCAGCAGCCAGCCAAAGAGCAGGCAGCCGCACAGGACGACCACCAGGATGACAATTCCGCTGAGTTTGGAACCTGCCTCCTGGGCCTCGATCTGCAGCAGACGGCCTCGGGCTTCTGCGTAGAGGGCCAATGTGCGCAAGAGCGACCTCACCCGGGAGACCTTGGTGTCAATCATACTTCAAGTATAGTTGCGGAGATTTTAGCGGCGCAGCAGAAGGCCCACCACCAATCCCACGCCAAAGGCTGTCAGGAGTGCCTGGCGGGGTTTGACACGGGCCAGTTCTTCAGCCTCGGCAAAGAGATTTTCGCATTTTTCGCGAGCTTCACCCAGTGTTTCCTTCGCGTGGACGACAGCATCATCCGCATAATGTCGAAATTCGCCGGCTTTTTCAGTGAGGTCAGTTTTCAGTTCTGCAGCCTTTTGCTCAGCGGCGGTTTTAAACTGCTGGGCGCGGCTTTCAGCGGCCGTACGGATGTCGGAAGCTTTTTGAGCTGCGGCATTGCGGAGCTCTTCAGCGGCCTTGATGGCGCTTGCCTTGGCGGCCTGGAAGGGATCAATGCTGGGTGCGCTGCCGAAACCGTTGTCAGGATTGGTGGATTCGTTCATAAAATTAAGGGCTGATTCAAGTGTGATTTAATGCTTCTTCACCTGGATGGCGAATGAAAAAAGGCGGGGGGTAAACCGTGATGAAGGAAGTTTGGAGAGCGATCAACCCTCCTCTGTCCACATTCATTCGCTTGTTCTGCCCGGATCGTCCTTCTCGCATTGAAGGTTTTGTCAGGAAAACACAATTTTCATACAGAATGGCCATTATTTTGTCTCTTCTTACGTCTATTATCGCGGTCCTCGCCTCGTCTCTTGCATCCTTCACCCTCGCGCCTACAGTCTGCCTGCCCATGTATCGCCCCACTTTTCTTGCCCTCGCCATCCTGACCGTCGTGATGACATGGTTACCGCCGCTGGCCCACGCTCAATCTACGGCCCCTGCCCCGGCAACCCCCGCAGCTCCGATAGACCAGGTCATGACACCTGCGGCAGCAGCAGATGAAAACAACCCCTTCGCCAATGCCCTCACCCTGGAAGGCTTTATTCAAAGCACCGGTGTCATGGCTTACCCGCTGATTGTGCTTTCCATGATCACGGCGTTTCTCATCGTCCTGTTTACATTCACGGTGCGTCAGGGGACGGTGGTCAGCGATGCGTTCATGAACTCGGCTGATGCGCTGATCCGCAAGCAGGACTACCTGGGCCTGCTGGCTGTGTGCAACCGGCGCAATGAGTGCATCGCGCGCATCACGGCCAAGACGCTGGATTTTGCCACGCGCAATCCCACGGCCAGTTTTGAAGAGGTCAAAGAAGTGACTGAGGCCGAGGGCAACCGGCAGTCAAGCCTGCTGCTGGCCCGCATCGCCTACCTGGGCGATGTTGGCGCTGTGGCCCCCATGCTGGGACTGCTGGGCACCACTCTGGGCATGATCACCACCTTCCATGCCATCTCCGGCTCTGAATACGGCGGCTCAAACCAGCTCGGCCTGGCGCAAGGTGTTTCTGAAGCCCTTCTCTGCACGGCATCCGGACTCGTCATTGGCATTCCAGCGCTGATCTTTTATGCCATTTTCCGCGGCAAGGTGAACCGCCTCATCTCCGAGATGGAGGCCGCCACAACGCACCTGATGGCCCTGCTGGCCGTTCAATACAAACGTGCCGCCCGCGCCGTGGCCGGACGGGGAGATGCATAAACAGCTGAATAAAAGCCACGACTTCCGACACCAAGCTTTTTTGTCCATCCCGCTGCAGTGACATGAATTTCCGCAAACAGCATTCCATTGAACCCACGCCCATGCAGCTGGCACCGCTGGTGGATGTGCTGTTTCTGCTGGTCATTTTCTTCGCCGTGACCTCCCACTATGCCAAAAATGAGCAGGTTATGGACATCAGCGTCCCTGCGGCAGATGAAAAAGAAGAAAAGGATGAGCGGTTCCGCAACGTCGGTGAAATCATCATCAACATCAAATCCGGGGGCGAGATCATCGTCAACGGCCAGCAACTGACCGAGGATGAGCTGCTGGTGAAGCTGAAGAACATCACTTCCATGTACAAAGACCAGGCTGTTATTCTCAGGGGGGATCGCGTATCCAATTTTCAATACGTGATCAACGTCCTGGATGCCTGCCAGAAAGCTGGCATCTACAACATCGCTTTTGCCACCCAGAAGCCTGAAACTGAAGCCCCGAAGAACTGAGATGCGCCGCCAAGACCTGTCCCGTCACCTGCTTTGCTTCTGCCTGATCGGCGTGGCCGCTGCACCGGAGCTCACCGGCCAGGAGGTACCGCGTGCCATTCCTGTGGAGGAGGATGAGCAAAGGCCCGTTCCCAAGGCCATTCCGGTTGACCCCACCGTGCTGCCGGCCCAGCCAGCCACCCCGCCAAAACCCAAGTCCCCAGACCAGGATCTGTTTGACTATGCCACCATGATCTATGAGCGCGGGGAGTACGGTCTCGCCGCCCAATCCTATGGCCAATATCTTCAGAACTATCCTTCAGGTGCAGAAGTGCCCCTGGCCCTTTTCCGTGTGGGTGAATGCTACATGAAGCAAAACCAGCTCAAGGTGGCTGAAACTTATTACCTGGAGGTGGTGAGCCGCTACCCAAATTCCGAAGGAGCCCCTTCTGCGGCCTACCGGCTGGGAGCGATGCGTTTCAATGCCAGGGATTTTGAGGAGTCCGCACGCCAGTTTGCCTTTTGTGAAACCAAAAGCACGCTTCCACAAGTACGTCTGGCGGCCGCCTATAACCGGGCCCGGGCCTATCAGATGCTCAATGATCCCAAGCGCCAAAGCGCGGCCTTGCTGTCCGTTGTAGGCGTTAAAACGGACAATCCCTACCGTGAAGCGGCTCTTTTGATGCTGGGCACCGTCTATCTGGCAGAAGACAAGAAGAATGAAGCCCTGCCGCTGTTCATGGATCTCCTCAAAGAAAGCAAGGACAATGCAGTGCTGTCCGAAGCAAGTGTCAAAGCCGCCGTCCTCCAGGCTGAGACCGGAAAGCCTGAGGAAGCCATCCCCTTGTTTGAGCGGGCTCTGACCATTCCGGAGACGACGCCGGTGAACCGGGGCATCGCCCTTGTCGGCATCGTCCAGGCCCTGTTTGCCAAAGGTGATTATGATGCTGTCATTGACCAGTATCACCGCAACTCAGGCGTACTTCCGGAAGGTGACATCCGTCCTAAAATGCTGCTGCTGGTGGGCAATGCCTACCGGATGAAAAAGAGCTATGCCCGTGCTGTCGAAGTCTATTTGATGGTTGAACAGGGTTACCCGGGAAGTGACCCGGCCTTTGAAGCCGGCTATTGGAAACTGTACTGCTTCTATCTGCTGGATGACCGCCAGATCGGTGATTTTGCGACAGAATTCATCCAGCGGAATCTACAGAGCCGCCCGCAGCATGAATTTATCAATCTGGCCCGCCTTATCCGGGCGGACTTTTACTTCAGGCAGAGTGAATATGACAAGGCGGCCGACAGCTACAGCGATGTACAAACCGACAGGCTGCCTGAGAAACTCCAGCCGGGCACGCTCTTCAACAAAGCCTGGGCCCTGGCCGAGGCATCGCGGCATCAGGATGCCATTGGCGCCTTTACCCAGTTCCTTGCAGATTACCCTGCGCATGAATTTAAGCCCAAGGCGCTGGCACGCCGCGGACTGGCCTACCGTGAGTCCAAGGACCTGCCAAAGGCGGTGGGCGACTTTCAGCGGGTCATCAAAGAGTTCACCAATTCAGACGCCGCCGAAATTTCTTACTTGCAGTTAGGCCTCATTGCCATGGAGCAGCGTGACGCCAAAGCCATGGTTGCCGCCTTTGAAATGCTGGTGCAGAAGTACCCTCGCAGCCAGGCCGCAGGCCAGGCGTGGTATGGCATCGGACGCGGATACTTCGATCAGAAAGACTGGGACAAGGCTGTCCCGGCACTGAAGAAGGCCATCGAGACGGACAAAGAAAACAATCTGGACCGCGCCAACCAGATGCTTCTCCTGGCGCTCTATGCGCAGCAGAATGTGGACGGGCTCAGTGCAGCGATTGATGATTATCGCAAGGCCAGCCCCAATGCCAACGTCCCTCCCAATGTCGTTTCATGGCTGGGTTTGAAGCTGTATGACATGAAGCTTTACGCCCGCTCCACCAAGTATCTCAGCCTGGCCACGACTCCGGAAGCCCCTGAAAACACAGATCCACGTGTGTGGAACTACCTGGGCATGGCTTTCCTGGAGATCCAAAATTATGAAGCCAGTATCAAGGCCATTGATCATTTTCTGGCCGTGACGCCTGACAGCGCGGTCAAAGCGCGAGGTCTGATGACCAAAGGCCGTGCCCTGCTTGGCCTGGGCAAGATTGATGAAGCTGAAAAAGTCGCCCAGGAAGGCCTGAGCTTCGCGAAAGATGGCAAACCCCAGGCCCTTCTGCTCATTCTGGAAGGCGATGTCGCCCTGGCCGCAGGGAAAAAGCTGGAAAGTGAAGGCGATGCCAATGCCGCCTTGGAAAAATACAAGGCCGCTGCAGGGAAATTCATGTTTCCTGCGCAGTTCTTTGACGACAATGAGCTGACACCAGAGGCCATGGACAAGGCCGCTCAGGCTTTGGAAAAGGCCGGACAGGCGGAGAAAGCGGCCGAGTTTCGCAAACTGCTCAAGGAGAAATATCCAGGCTACGGAGCTGGGAAATAGCCGTCGCCACTCCAATCCAACCCTTCAAAGCCAAAGCCTGCCGGCCTCCAGCCATTCCAGCACAAGCTCCCGAAAGGCCTGAACTGGCGGCTGGATCTCATCAGGATTCCACACCATGACCAGGGGCACGGTGCGTTCTGGCGTGACACTGAGATATCGCAGCGCCGGGGACATGGACGCGGCAGCCACACTGTCGGTCACAATACCCACCCCTGCCCCGGCTTCTGTATAGCTGAGCACTGTGCCCATCAGACTGGGGCTGTAGGCAATGCGTGGTGTAAAGCCCGCAGCACGGCAGGCAGCCAAAATCTCATCGTGAAGACCCACGCCCTCCCGCCGGGCCAGAACAATGAGCGGCTCCCTGGCCAGCATCTTCCAGGTCACGGACTCCTGCTCTCCCAAAGGATGATCCAGTGGAACCACCACCCCCAACGGCTCTTTCCGCAGCAGCAAAGTTTCCAATGACCTCTCCCCCTGGCCCGGCAGCGGACGTGTAATGGCCACCGACAGGCGGCCTTTGGCCACCATCTCCCAGACACGCTCGGGAGTGCGCTCTTCCAGATGAACCGATACTTTCGGATATCGGACACGGTAATCATGCAGGAGACGGCCCAAAAACCTCTGGGTCGGAGGTCCGATGTAGCCTAGCCTGAGCTCGCCCTCTTCGCCAGAGGCAGTACGGCGGACCCGGCGCATGGATTCTTCGAACCGTTCCAAAAGCAGTCCTGTCTCATGCAAAAGCACTGCGCCTGCGGGGGTCAGGGCAACCGTGCGCCGGTCGCGCTCAATTAACCTTGCCCCCAGTTCCTGCTCCAGTTCCTGCACTGCACGAGACAGCGCGGGCTGGGCAATATGAAGACGGCGGGAGGCCTGGGAGAAACTCAGCTCCTCCGCCACAGCTTGAAAATAACGCAAATGCCGCAGATCCATGATCTGCGGCATTACGCTTGATGCCTTCAAGTGGCAAGAAAATGGACGTGCAAATGCCCGCCCAAACTAAAATCTGATCAGGCCTTTTTATCTGCCTTTTTTTGCTTGGACCAGCGGAGGCGCTGAGCTGCAGCAATTTTTTCTTTGGCTTCGGGGGACATGGTGCGTTTTTTGCGCCCCGTGGGAGTGACTTTTTCGCTCTTGGCGAGCTTTTTAACTGCTTTGAAGTCGCCACCGAGAATGGATGCGAGTTCAGACTCAAGTTTCTCGATCTGTCTGGTAATTTCCAGAGCACGTGTAAGTTGATCCACCGAAGGAAGTGATGATTTGGCCATGAATATGTTGTTGGATTTAGTGAAGATACATATCTTCTGAGTATTCCTAACCAATGTCAATCAAAGGTTGGTACTTTGTTAACATTTAGTCAGACAAGGCTTTTACCGGACTGTGAGTCTTCCAGATTATGACTGGGGCAGATAACTGGCTTCAAGGTCCACTTTAAACCTCCAGGTTATCACCTCGTCCGGCTCGCCTGCGGCCCGTTTAAAGCTCAGGGTTACAGCACAGTCCTGACGTCGCAGACGGTATGGCAGCAGGTAACTTACCTGCATGGACTGCGGATCATAACTTGCCGGCACTGTGCCCAGTCCTGCTATGCGGAGGCGCACGGTTTCAGGAACCACGGTGCCCACCCTTTGTAAATTCACCCTTATTTCCGGTCTCCTTTCTTTGATAACCTCACCCGGTGCAGGACTCATCTCTACAAGCTGACGGCCTTCTGAATCTTTCGCATCCGTCTTCAGGAAATGGTTCGAAGTCACATCCCCTCGCCCGCGAAAACTGGTGGCCAGACGGAAGTTGGCATCACTTTCCCCATGGATAATGAAGCGGCCGATCTTCCCAAGGGGAGTGTCCCAGTTCACTTTCTGACTGTTCACCGTAACCAGGGATTCATACCCCACTTGAAGCCCCATTTCTGCCATTGAGTCATCGAATACTCCGAACGGATAGGCAAAGCTGGTGCAGGGTACACCCGTGTTTTTCTCAACGAACTCTTTCGAGTCTTTCAGCTCACCGAGAACCCACTGAAGGTGCTCCTCATCACTTCTGCCTTTTTTATTCCTCAAGCTTTCATGCGAGACGCTGTGGCTCCCGATTTCGCATCCATACTTCATCATTTCTTTAATTTGCTCCCAGTTCAAACTCCTCCCGCCAATGTTTACATACTTTTTATAAACGTATACGGTAAATGGGAAGCCGTATTCTTTTAGCACCGGGAAGGCGTAGGTATAGACTCCAACCCAGCCGTCATCCATGGTGATGACGAGAGATTCTTCCGGAATATTTTTCAAACCTTTACGCCAGGCTATGACATCGCTCAAAGGAATGACCGGGATTCCTGACTCTTTGATGGCTTTCATCTGCTCGCGAAACTTGCTGGCAGCAATGATCATGGGACTTCCACCCCGCTCACGAAAGTCATGGTAGCCCAGAATGGAAACAACAGCCGATTTGTTAAGCTCAAACGGTTCGGCCTTGGGAGCGAGGTCTTCTTCCCTGGCTGCTTCAAAGACCGCACTGTCCTTCAACCGCTTTTCCATGGCTTCTTCCTCTGGCGTGAGGGGAGGAGCGGAGACTCCGGACGGATCATCAGGAGACGGCTCCTGGGTGATGCCTGCTGCTTCAGCCAGGCGGTCAAGTTTCGACTCAATGCGTTTACAAGCAGGAAGTCCAGGAAGGAGAACAAGGGAAAGGAGGAGCGTGAAGTAACGCATGCGTAGAGTTACATACGGGCAGACCTGATTGCAACCTTGACACGAGGCGGCTTTGACCGGCCACCATCCTCACTTTTCCAGCCTGCGGCAGAGCTTTTCCATGGCCTGCGCATTCCGGCACGCGATGGTGGCTTCCGCCAGAATCATGGCCATGTCCAGGCGGCTCACCTTGATGCCTTCCTTAACCTGCTTCCATGGGGCTGATTTCATCCTGGACAGGGTTTTGATGCCGATGAAAAGCGGAAGGGAGGTTGCGTAGCGCAGCTTGCCATCAGCAACGTGCTGGACGTAGAGCAGCCCCGATCCGAGGTGATCTCTGCAAACCTGCATCCACTGGGACCATTCCGCCTCCAGTTCTGCTTCCCCGGCCAGTCCGCCAGGCAGGTAACAGCGGCCATCACGCATGTCCTCACCGACATCTCTGAGGATGTTGATCAGCTGCAGCCCCTTGCCGAAGCTGGCACCCCAGGCCTTCATCTGGTCAACAGACACGGCAGGATCCAATGAGGCGGGTTTTTCAACGGCACACATCTCAGTCCAAAACTCTCCGACGCAACCTGCCACGAGCCAGGTGTATTCATCCAGTTCTGCGGCGGAATTTAGAGCACGCACCTGTCCATCCCCAGGGAAACGCTGGATGTCCAGAATCTGTCCCCGGATAATATGGTGTAGCACCTCACGGATGGCCCTGAGCCCTGCACCCTGCATCGTCCCCAGCCAGGCCAGACCGTCGGCAAAGCGCTCCATCAGACGGCGCTCAGCCTCGTCCTGTTGAAGAGAAACAAAGCGGGTGCGCACCGTCTCAGCCAGACGGGCGTGCACCTCAGGCTGCCCCTGCACCAGCGCTTCGTATTCCTGCAAACACTCCAGGCGCAGTTCCGCGGGGACATCGGCGGTGTCGGCGATTGTATCCGCCGTTCGTGCCAGCAAATAAGCGAGGGAAATGGGCTCCCGAAGCTCACGCGGCAGCGCCTTCAGTGTGAGGTAAAAAGAGCGGGAAACGGAGGCCAGCAACTGGCCGCCCAGCTCCCGTTCGTGGTGTGATTCATCAGACATCAGCGCCTCAATACCGCCTGCCCGCCCGGCGCTCCAGCACAAACTGCGGTGGTCTGCTCAGCGGGTGTTCTTGAGGATGAAATCTACGATCGGCGTGCTGTCATCCAACCCGTGAGGATGATGACCGACACCCGGCTTGGCGATCAGGGTGATGCTGCCGCCAAGCGCTTTATAGCGCTCCGCGATGACACCTGTGTTTTCCTCCCACGGCACTACTTCATCCGCATCCCCATAGACATGCAGCAGGGGCACTTTGCTCCTGGCCAAAGGAGCGAGGTTATCTACCGGATTCACTTTGGCAGCGAGCGCCTCGGCCTCATCTTTGAAGCCCCACAGTTTAAGCACACGATCCCAGTTCTTCGGGTCGCCCTTCCCCTGCCCTTTGCCTCCGGGCCAGCTTTTGAAATCGCACACAGGGGCATCGGCATAGATGCAGGAAACTTTGTCCGGATTGGCCGCAGCCCAGTTATAGCAATAAAGACCGCCCCGGCTCAGCCCGACGAGCGACGGCTTCTTGCTCAGCCCATAGCGTGTGGTGAGCTCCTGATAAAAAACATTCCAATGTGCCACTGCGCCGGGAGAGCCCAGCATGTCCTGCACTTTCAAATAAGCGATGTGATAGCCTTTTTCCAGCAGGGCGATATCTGGGGCGGGTTTGTGGCCAAAAAACTCCCCATGCCAGACCCAAGGCATGCCTGCCGCAGGCTGCTTGGGGACCACCACTAGAGCAGCTTTGCCATCCACCATGAAGTCGTATTTGGGAAACCCGTTCCAATCGGAGACAGTGCCCGGAAAACCGGCTGCCGATGTCTTCATTTGC
Organism: Prosthecobacter sp. SYSU 5D2; assembly: GCF_039655865.1. Taxonomy (NCBI): domain Bacteria; kingdom Pseudomonadati; phylum Verrucomicrobiota; class Verrucomicrobiia; order Verrucomicrobiales; family Verrucomicrobiaceae; genus Prosthecobacter; species Prosthecobacter sp. SYSU 5D2. Next base: position 137,663 of record NZ_JBBYXL010000014.1, read on the forward strand.
GCAAGATCCCGCGCTCTGGCATCCAGGTCAGCGGCTTGTTTTTGTGCTTCAGCCAATGGCAGGCCTTCTTTCACCCCAGGACGGGTGTGTTTGGTTTCCGTCAGCCAGGCATCCCGTAGAAGGTTCACCTTTTTTTGCACCGTTTCGAAGATGGCCGTCCCATTCGGATTGTCAGGCTTCCCATCGCCAGAAACCTTGAGCCCCCAATGCTGCAAAAGTGGCTTTGCCATGACGAGATGCCCCTCTGCATTGGGGTGGATGCCGTCCTTGGAAAAAGTAAACTGGGCATCACCGCGCCGGGCTTCCGCCAGCGCCTGGGTCATCGCGCCATGCACATCCAACACTACCCAGCCCTCTTTGCGCTGATTCAGCAGCCACTGGCTGTAGGCGGTCAGAACTTCATCGTAACCCGCGTATGGCTGCGGATACTCCTTCAGCCCGGCAGGCAGCAGCCTGGCCTGGATCGGCAATGGGTCAAAGGCAGCCGGAGTTAAATGAATAATCTCGGCCCCCACCGCAGCCACTTTGGCCCTCAGCTTCAACATCCCATCCTGATAAGCTTTCATGCGCTCCGGGCTCAGCGGATAGTAGATCCCATCATTCATGCCATAACAGGCAATGACGAGCTGGGGTTTCGTTTTGGCCAGCACCCGGTCCAGGCGTTCATGCAGATCTGGACGCGGAAATTTGCCCCCGGCGTGGCCTTCTTCCGACAGACCGGAAACCGTCTCGCTGGACAGTCCCAGGTTCATGATTTCATACTTTTTCTCCGGATGCTGAGCGATCAAAGCCGCCTCCACAATCTGCACATAGGTCCCGTTATAAGTGATGCTGTCCCCCAAAATCAGGATGCGCTGCGCATCCGGCAGGGCTGCATGAAGAGGCAGCAGGCAGAGACAAAGAACTGTGAGCAATAAGATGCGCATGGTGGAAATGGAAGTACGAGGTAGAACAGGCTGACTCTTCATAGAATCACAAAAGAGATCTGCAATGGATTCAGTCAGACAATCAGCATGCAGTCTCCATAACTGAAAAAGCGGTATCGCTCGCGGATGGCCTCTTCATAGGCGCGGAGGATGAGTTCCTTGCCGGCAAAGGCGCTCACCAGCATGATGAGCGTGGACTTGGGCAGATGAAAATTCGTCAGCATGGCCCCCACGGCATTAAACTTGTAACCGGGGTAAATGAAGATGTCCGTGCTGCCGCTGGCAGCCTCCACGCGGCCATGGTGATCCCTGGCCACAGTCTCCAGCGTGCGCATGGCGGTGGTGCCCACAGCGACCACCCTTTGAGCCTTTTGTACTGCGGAGGCGGTTTCCGCGCTCACCTGATACTGCTCGCTGTGCATGACGTGCTCTTCGATCTTGTCCGCTTTCACCGGCTGAAAAGTGCCCACGCCCACATGCAGCGTGACGAAGGCATGGGGCAGCTTTTCCAGGATGTCTGGTGTGAAATGCAAACCGGCTGTCGGTGCGGCAATGGCTCCGGCTGCCTGGGCAAAGACGGTCTGGTATCGCTCCCGATCCGCAGGCTGGTCATCCCGCCCCATGTAGTGTGGCAGCGCCAGATGCCCATGAGCATCTTCGTCCACTTCACGGTCCCATTCGATGATGCGCTCGCCGTTTTCCAGGATCTCCTGCACGGTGCCGGTGGCTTCGCCGATCTGTACGGTATTGCCCATCCGAAACTTCTTTCCCGGCTTCACCATGCAGCGCCAGCGTGTGGCTGTCAGCGGTTCCAGGCGCAGCACTTCACGGCCTCCATCATTGGAAAAATAACGCGCCGGGACGACGCGTGTGTTGTTCATCACCCAGAGGTCCCCTGGCCTGACAAAGGTCGGCAAATCTGCAAACTGCCGGTGCTCCACGGTCCCCGTTTCACGATGCACCACCAGCATGCGTGATGCGGCGCGGTCTGGCAGCGGCTCACTGGCGATGAGTTCGGGCGGGAGGTGATAATCAAAGTCGGAGGTGAGCACGGCGGGAAAGTTCAGGTTTACGGGTGGGGATCATAGCAGGAAAGCGAAAAATGATCAGAGCGGGTGATGCGCAGCACTTGCCAGAGAGGTGCGTTGCTTCCACCATGCCGCCTCATGCGCTTGTTTCCTCTTGCTCTCTTATCGTTGCTAATCGTTCCCGTCTTTGCAGAAGATAAAACTCTGGCTCTTGTCCCGGCGCAGGAATGCCGGCCCCGCATGGGCCTGCCAAATTTTCTGGCAAAGGTCAGCCAGCCGGGCGCGGAAGTTCGTATTGGCTACCTCGGCGGCAGCATCACGGCCCAGAAAGGCTGGCGGCCAAAAACGCTCGTCCATTTTCAGCAGAGCTATCCTCAGGCGAAGATCAGCGAGATCAATGCGGCCATCGGTGGCACCGGTTCGGACCTTGGCGTGTTTCGCGTCAAACAGGACGTACTGGATCACACGCCGGATCTGTTGTTTGTCGAGTTTGCCGTCAATGACGGCGGTGCGGCCCCTGAGCAGATCTACCGCTGCATGGAGGGCATCGTCCGGCAGACCTGGAAAGCGCTGCCAGACTGTGACATCTGCTTTGTCTATACCCTGACGGAAGCCCTGTCCCCGCCGATGAAGGAAGGGAACTTCCAGCGCTCCGCCAGCGCCATGGAAAAAGTGGCGGATCATTACGGCATCCCCACGATCCACATGGGCATGGAAGTGGCCCGGCTGGCCAAGGAAGGCAAGCTGCTCTGGAGAGCCCCGCTGCCCAAAACGGATGAAGAAAAACAAGCCCTGGGGGACAAGTTTGTCTTCGCTCCGGACAGCGTGCATCCGCATGTGGAGACAGGTCATGAATTGTATCTGGCCGCCATCGTGCGCTCCCTGGAGCCCATCAAATCCGCATCAAAGACCCCGGCTTCACATTCCCTGCCCGCTCCTTTCATCGCTACGAATTATGAACGCGCCCAGCTCCTGCCGATTACTCAGGCGACGCTTTCTCAAGGCTTTGTTGCGCTGGATTCCAAAACAGATCCTTTTGGCAAACGCTGGGCCAACCGCATGACCTCTCTGCATAAAGGCAGCAAGCCTGGTGACACGATCACCTTCAAATTCAAAGGCACCCGCTGCGCTATCTATGATCTCGTGGGTCCGGATGGAGGCCAGGTCATCATCACTCTGGATGACCAGCCGGCCAAAATCGTGCCCCGCTTTGATGCCTATTGCACCTACCACCGGCTTTCCACGTTGCTGATCGGGACCGGCCTTGAAGATATCGAACACACGGTGAAAATCGAAATTCATCCTGACCAGCCCGACAAGGCCACCATCCTCGCCAAGAATAAAAACGTCATGGACAAGCCGGAACGTTTTGATGGAACCGTCATTTATCCAGGTGCCATTTTGGTCGTGGGTGAGATCCTGCCATAACCTTGCCGCATCAGGCTTTCAGCACCTTCATTAAATCGGCCAGAGGCACCATGAGCCGCCCTTGCTGACAGGCAAAAACATGGGTGATCTTGGGGCTTCCTTTCAGTGGGATGGGCTGGATGGCTGTTTTCATAATGCCCGCCAGCGCTGCCGGGAGCAGGGCGATGCCTGACCCCGCCGCCACCATTAACGCTACGGCCTGGGCGCGAGGAGATTCCAGGATGATGCGTGGGCGGAATCCGGCCGCTTTACAAAGCTCCCTCACATGCGCTGCGAAGGCTGGTGCCGATTCATGCGACACAGCAATGAAGGATTCCTCCGCCAGTGATTTCAGCGCCAGGCTTCGTGAACCTGCCAGCCGGTGCCCCGGCGGAACAAAGCACATCAAGGGCTCCTGATGCCAGGCCAGAAACTGGATCCCGGCAGGCTTCACTGAAGGCACAATGCCCACGAACCCGCCGTCCAGACGTCCTTCCGCAATGGCTTTGAGCTGCTCGTTGGGAGAGAGGTCCTGCAGCATGATCTGCACAGCGGGATACAGCTCACGGTAGCGGCGGAAGCTCTCCACCAGCTCATCATTCATCACCGCGCTGACAAAGCCCAACCGCAGCCGGGCAGTTTCGCCCATGGCTGAGCGCCGGGCGATCTCCCCTGCCCTGGCCAGCAACCTGGGCAGGCTGCGAGTTTCTTCATAAAACAGGCTGCCTGCCGATGTCAGCGCTACCCGGCGCGGTTCCCGTGAGAAAAGCTGCGCACCGATCTTTTCCTCCAGCGTGCGGATGTGACGGGAAAGCGGCGGCTGGGCCAGATTCAGCCGCCGTGCCGCGCGCGTAAAGGAGAGCTCCTCCGCCACGGCAATAAAACATTCAATCTCACGAATGGAATAGTCCATACTGAAACGGTATCACAAATGCACAAAAGTGGTAATTCAATCATGATTAGGCCGTGTCATTTTGTGTCCGTCACCACCACACACAAATCATGGCCATCAGCGACACCATCAAAAGAGGAGCCATTCGCGCTCCGCACCGCAGCCTACTCCGCGCCACCGGAGTCATTCAGTCTGAGGACGACTGGGACAAGCCTTTCATTGCGATTGCTAACTCCTTCGTCCAGATCATTCCCGGCCACGCGCATCTGGATGTGGTGGGGAAGAAAGTGCGCGAAGCCGTGCGTGCAGCCGGCGGGGTGCCTTTCGAATTCAACACCATCGGCGTAGATGATGGCATCGCCATGGGCCATGGCGGCATGAAGTACTCTCTGGCTTCCAGGGAAATCATCGCCGACTCCGTTGAGACGATGCTGCGTGCCCATTGTTTTGACGGTGTGGTGTGCATCCCCAATTGCGACAAGATCGTGCCCGGCATGATGATGGGCGCGGCGCGGGTGAACATCCCTTCCCTGTTTGTTTCTGGCGGCCCCATGCGATCCGGCAAGGATCCGACGACTGGCCGGTCGCTGAACCTCGCCTCCGTGTTTGAGGCCGTGGGCCAGCTATCTGCCAATACAATCACCGAGGAACAGCTCAGCACGATTGAAAAAAATGCCTGTCCCACCTGCGGCTCCTGCTCCGGCATGTTCACCGCCAATTCCATGAACTGCCTGTGCGAGGCCCTGGGCTGGGCGCTGCCGGGCAATGGTTCCATCCTGGCCACAGATCCGGCACGTGATGCGCTGTTTGAACGGGCTGGCCGGACCATCGTGCGGCTGGTGCGGGACAATGTGCGGCCATCGGACCTTTTGACACGTGAGGCTTTTGAAAACGCGCTGGCGCTGGACATGGCCATGGGCGGATCTTCCAACACCATCTTGCACACCATTGCAGTGGCGCATGAGGCTGGAGTGCCGCTGACCATGGCAGACTTCAATGCCATCGCCGAGCGGGTTCCCCACATCTGCAAAGTGGCTCCGTCAGGTCATTATTACATGGAGGACGTGGACCGTGCCGGCGGCATCATGGCCATATTGAAGACACTGCAAAAGAAGCCGGGTGTCCTTCATGAGGATGCTTTCACCGTGAGTGGCCTAACCATCGGTGAAACCATCTCCGCTGCGGAAGTGAAGGACGATGACGTCATCCGGCCTATCGAAAGGGCACACTCGCCGAAGGGCGGGCTGGCGGTGCTGTATGGCAACATCGCGCCGGATGGGTGTGTGGTGAAGACGGCAGGGGTGAATCCAAGCATGATGGAATTCACCGGGAAGGCGGTCATCTTTGAATCGCAGGAGGAGGCCCATGTGGGCATCCTGGGCGGGCGCGTGAATGCTGGAGACGTGGTGGTGATCCGTTACGAAGGTCCACGCGGCGGCCCCGGCATGCAGGAGATGCTCGCGCCCACGGCGGCAATCGCCGGGCGTGGATTGGGCGATTCCGTGGCCTTAATCACAGATGGCCGTTTTTCTGGGGCGACACGCGGCGGGGCCATCGGCCATGTATCGCCTGAAGCGGCGGCAGGTGGTCCCATAGCATTGATTGAGGCCGGTGATCTCATTGAGATCAACATCCCTGCACGAACCATCCGCATGCTGGTTTCAGACGAAGTGCTGGAAGAGCGCCGGGGCGGATGGACTCCGCCAGCCCCCAAGGCGCGGACGGGTTACCTAGCAAGGTATGCAGCGATGGTGGGGAGCGCGGACACAGGAGCCATTTTGCGAGTGTAAGACCCCAAAAATCGATGCGACAGCCTTATAACCAGCCGAGGCTTTTCAAGAACTCATCCATCTTCTTGACCGTCTCAGCATACAAGGTCGCGTCTTTGAACATGTAAGTGTGGATGGCATTCTCCGGCGCGACAAACTCAATCCGGTTACCGGCTTTGCGCATGGCGGCATCAAAGTCTCGGGCGCCTTTGATGGGGGTGACGGTATCACCGGTGCCGTGGAAAAGCAGCGTGGGCGGCAGTGAGGGGCGTACCTGGTGCGCAGGTGAAAGCACCTGCCAGCGGTCGCCGATCTTGGCCTGGCCATAGCCTTCCTTGGAAGTATCAATGACGGGCGAGAAAAGGATCAGCGCATTGGGCGCACAGGAGATGAGCAGATTTTCATCTTCATGATCCACGCCAGGAAACATGGCGGTGGCAGCGGCGAGATGGCCACCAGCGGAAGCGCCATTGGCGACGATCTTATCCGGATCAATGCCGAGTTCGGCCGCATGGGTGCGGATGTAACGAAGAGCGGCGCGAGCATCTTTGACACAGCCAAAAACAGAGACAGGACCGCCGGCTTTGTATAAACGATACTGGACGCTGATGCCCACCATGCCGAGCTTGGCGCAGTGGTCCGCAAAGGGATACATGCTGCGCGTGGAGCCGCTGGTCCAGCCACCACCATGGATGGAGACAAAGCAGGCGCGCCTGTCGCCTTTCTTCAGGCCGGCTGGCTCGAAAATGTCGAGGCCCAGCTCCACATCGCCGATCTTTTTGTAGATCACGCGACGGGTGGGGTTCATGCCTGCGGCGAGCTGGCTGAGATAGTTTGGCGTCGGTTTTTTGGCAGCCGGTTTTGCGGCCGCTGCGGTGACTTTGGGAGCCGGTTTGACACCTTTATATTTCGCGAGCTGGGCCTTGGTGGGCAGGATGGCGAAGTCACTCTCTTTGATGGTTAAATGCAGGGCCTGCTGCCAGCGATGCGGCATGAAGAGGTGCATGACGCCGTCTTCGGTAAAGGCATCCAGGTAGGAGCACTGAAAGTTGAATCCGCCGACGGCGAGGTTGTTTTCAACGGCATTGGCCATGACAAAGCGCGGCTCGCTCCAGCTATGGCCTTCATCGGTGGAGGTGGAGACCCAGACCTCTGAGCGTACCTTCATCGTCTCGGCCTTGTCATTGAGGTCGCGGGGATTGGTGGGCGGGAGCTTGTTGTGATGAAAGGCAACGAGGGTTTTTCCATCGGACAAGGGGAAGAGCATCGGTGGTGCATCGGGATGGACGAGGCTGCTGGGGGCGGGTTCAGTCCAGGTCTTGCCGTCATCCTTGCTCCAGGCCGTAAAGAGCTTGCCCGCAGGCGTGCGGGACATGAAGAGCACCTTGCCACCGCCAAGGTTCAGCGGGCGGCCTTCGTCCATGCGGTCGAATCCTTTGGCAAACCAGCCATTGGGCCGGGCATCGGGAAGGACGGTCCACGTTTCCCCTTTGTCCTCAGAGCGCAGGAGGTATTGCTTGGTCTTGATCGGCTTGAAGGACCAGTCCGCAATGTGGGAGCCGAGCAGCCAGGTACCGGCATCGGTCTCTGTCATGCGCATGACGGACATGCCGCGAAAGCCTGGATCATTGACCGGGGCAATCAGCTTCACATCGGACCAGGTGTGGCCATTGTCATCGGACCAGCGGTATCCGATGGCGGCGTTCTCATGCTGGCCGCCTTCATGCGTCCAATGACTGTGGATGGGCTGGGTGCCGAAGGCATAGAGACGCTTGCTTCCGCGCGGGATGAAAGGGATAAACCCATGCTGGCCATACGGCACGTCATAAGCAATGGCGGGGGTGCTCCAGGTCTGGCCTTTGTCAGTGGAGCGGCATGCCATCATGGTATTGATCTTCTCACCCTTGCTCTTGGCATAATGGTCGCCCTCAGGAAACATCAGCAAATAATCACCATTCGGTGTGATGGTGGCACGGGTTTCCAGGATGCGTGAGGTGGTGCGGTGGACGAGCTGGCCCTGGATGGCATTCACAGTGATGAGGCCCATCTGCGGATGCAGGACAAGACCATCCGGCACTTTTTTGGTGGACAGAGCCAAGCCACTGACCGTAACCGGATCCATGATGGTAAGGTCCGCCCGACTGACTTCCGGGGTGGTGTCCTTGCCATGGGTCAGCCATTCCAGATTGAAGCGGGCCAGCGTCAGGCTGTCGCCGGCAAAATGAGGTTTGACCTTGGCAGCCCCATGGAAACAAAGGATGGTGCCCTTCTGCGTGACGGCGATGTCGCTGTAGGCGCTATAGCCTGGTTCGATGACTTTGTTGACGGGCCACGTGAGACCTTCGTCATAGCTGAGCTTGACGCTGAGATTCTTCCTGACGCGGCTTTTGCCAGGTTCAGGATCGCCCTTTTGGCGGGCACCTTCCAGGTTGTGCGGATTGGAAAACAGCAGGCGGTTTTTCTGGCCGTTGGCGGCGCTGGAAAAACGGACGATGCCTCCCATGCAGATGGGTTCCAGCAAGGCGTCATCAAAGCGCGGTTTGCTCCAGCCGGTCGCACCGTCCTTGCTGACCGTGACCAGGCGGCGGTGAGCCTTGGATTCACTTCGCACGTTTAGCATCACATCGCCATTGGAGAGTTCCACGGCCACAGTCTCATTGGGGTTGATCCATTCCTCAGTATTGGGCACGGCGATCTCGCCAGCGTTCCAGGTCTTGCCCTGGTCGTCACTGTAAATGGTGGCGGTGACACTCGGGCGGTGGGCATTGCCGCCAGTGCCAGTGGAGAGCCAAACGGGGACAATTAAACGGCCTGTCTTTCGCAGCTGAATGCTGTGATTAGGCCCCGTGGCCAGCACCTTCCAATCATAGTCTTTGCGGAAGGACTCGAAAGTCTGAGTGATTTCCACCGGCTTGCTCCAGGTCATCCCGTCATCCGTACTGCGCTGGTAAAAGGCGCGCATGTATTCCAGGCAAAAGAGCATGTGCACGGTGCCATCCTTGTCCGCGATGAGGACCGGGTTGTTATAGGTGACGGTTTTTGGGTCTGTGCTTTTAAGCAGGAGAGAAAAGGGGTTCTTGGTCTTTGGTCCCGTGACCTCCACAATGTTTTTTGGCTCGCTCCAGGTGAGACCGTCATCGGTGCTCCTGCGCAGAAGGACATCAATTTCATCCCAATCGCTACCGTTCTTGCGAGCTTCACACCAGGCCAATACGGTACCTTTAGCTGTGACGACGATCCCTGGAATGTGAAAGATCTTATAACCCAGGTCGCCTTCTTTGAAGATCACCTGCTTTTCCATGAAGGGTTCAGCCGCACAGAGCGGGAGAGCGATGCTGAAGGCCGCCGCCATGGCCAAAACAAGATGCGTTTTCATAAGAGGTTGGAAAGGTTGTCCGGTATAAACGCAGGATGCGATGCGGCTTCACTGGTCAGCACAGCAGGCCAGTGCTGGTCTAACTGGGTTATTTTTGTAACCAGGAAGAAAGAATAGCCAGCGCACGTGATGTCGTGATATGACCGCGCTTACAATGAGATCCCTGCTGTCTGCCACCCTGTTTATGCTCACCCTTCCTACCGTTGCCCAAGATGACTGGACATCCCTTCCCGCCTTGCCTGATACAGAAGGTTTTGCAGGTTCCTTTGCGGGCGTAGCCGGTGGAGCCTTGCTGGTGGCCGGAGGCACCAACTTCCCCGACAAGCGCCCTTGGGAAGGCGGAACCAAAGTGTGGTATGATACCGTCTATGCGCTCGGTCAGCCGGATGGGAAATGGAAAAAAGCCGGTCGGCTGCCCAAACCGAATGGATACGGCGTTTCCATCACCACACCGGACGGCCTTGCCTGCATCGGTGGAGGTGATTTGGAGTCGAATTTTCGGGATGTCTTTCGACTCCGTTACACCAATGGCAAGCTCACCACCCAGGCCCTTCCTCTCCTGCCGCAGCCTTGCGCCTTCATGGCCGGTGCGGAAATGGACGGCATCCTTTACGTCGCAGGCGGCATCTCCACACCTACGGCAACCACAGCCCTGAGCACGCTCTGGGCTTTGGACCTGAAACAGGTGGACAAGGGCTGGAAAGAACTTCCCCCCTGCCCCGGACCGGCACGAATCCTTGCCACCATGGCCGCCCATGACGGCGTGCTTTATTTCATCAGCGGAGCGTCCCTCAAAGCTGATGCTGACGGCAAACCTGCCCGCGAATGGCTCAGCGATGCATGGAGCTACCGGCCTAACCAGGGATGGAAAAAAATCGCCGACATCCCGCGTGTAGCTGTGGCCGCTCCCAGCCCTGCTCCTGTCATGGATGATCATATCCTCATCCTGGGCGGTGACGACGGGGTCAATGTCAACTTTGAGCCCAAGGACAAACATCCCGGCTTCCCGCGCGAAATCCTCACCTACCATCCCGGCAGCGACAGTTGGGGAGGAATTGGCGATCTGCCTTTTTCCCTGGTCACCACCCCCGCTGTTGAGTGGCATGGGCGCATCATCATCGCCGGAGGCGAGGCCCGGCCAGGTAAAAGATCCCCGGAAGTCTGGAGCGGAAAACCCGTGATCCCCTGATCTGTTCAGGACGCAAACTCCACCACCACGGCGGTGCAGTTGTCCTTGCCTGATTCAGCCACCGCACGTTCCACGATTTTAAATGCCTTGGGCTGATCCCCCGGTGTCGAAAGATATTCGGCGATGCGGTTGTCCCAAAGTCCGTCCATAACACCGTCACTGCACAGCAAAAACTTATCACCCGGATGACAGCTCACCGCACCAAAGTGCGGGTTGAGTATCTGGTGGCCGGCCCCAAGCGCCTGGTTCAGCACATTTCGTCCCGGATGGTTGCGCGCCTCCCGCTCATTCAGCTTACCCTGGCGGCGAAGCCAGCCCACATAGCTGTGATCCTGCGTGACCTGCATCATCCCGCCTTCTTTGGGCAGATAATAAATCCGGCTGTCGCCGATGTGGCCAAAGTGCATCCAGCCAGGTGAAAAGCAGGCCATGCTCAGCGTCGCGCCCATGCCGGAGCATTCTGCATAGGACCTGCCCATCCGGTTCAGCTCCTCATGCACGTGGCTGAAAATTTCTTCCAGCGCATCATTCACGCCACCTGCCAGCCTTTGCGCCGCCAACCGGTAAACTTTTGGCATCAATCGCGTAATGCGTGCCACCGCCGTGCGGCTGGCAAATTCCCCCGCATTCGCCCCGCCCATGCCATCGCTGACGGCAAAGACAAAGTCGCTGTGATCCAGTGTGGATTCCCCCACTTTGCCCAGATAGCGTACCTCCTGGGCATCATACGCCAGGGCCAGAAAGGCATCTTCGTTGTTTTTGCGCACACGGCCGACATGGGTCATGCCGGACCAGGAAAGGGAGGTAGGGTGGCCGTCGGGAGTCACAGGGTTGGGAAGGCAGAGTCTGCTACGGAATATGCAGATTGGCAATGCTTTGCAATGGGGGCAGAAAGCGGCTCCTCACCACCCGCGCGGCCCCTGCTCATCCGGGTCTGGCTCCGGCGGCGGCGGCCCCAGGTCCGGCTGGTCCAGGATGGTAGCAAACTCAAAATCAATCAGGCAAAACCGTCCCAGCTGCGGGCTGTAGGTGACATTCCGTGTGTAGGGGTCCTCATGCCGTACGCCGTACTGCTCCAGTTCAGCATAGAGCTGACGCAAGCGGTCCTCCGTCAGGTGGTCCACGCGGCTGCCGCAGTTGGAGGTTACCAGATGCAGTTTTTCAGGGTCCGTTTCCAGCACCTTCGGCACAAATTTGCAGCCCTGCTTCTCCAGATAATTCAAGACTCGCACCTCATGTTCAAAGCGCTCCTTGGCCATGTGCCCCCGGAAAGTTTTGTGCACACGCCCGTCGTATCCCAGGCGGACCAGTGCCCGTGCGGTATTTTTTGCTTCCACCATGGGGCAATTAAACCCGGCCTGGCAGTAGTCGCAACAGGCGCTGGTCTTCATTTTCAGGGTGAGTTTTTTGCATTTGGGCTAAAAAATGATTTCTGTTCTGGCATATTCCATGCTTCATCCACTCGCGCGGCTCGAAGCGAAGATTCTCCCTTTCTTTCCCTCGGCCCCAACACATACAAGTCGAACACCACAACCATGGCCAAATACAAACTCGAATACATCTGGCTCGACGGCTATACGCCCGTGCCAAATCTGCGCAGCAAGACCCAGATCAAAGAATACGCCAGCTTCCCCGCCTTGGAAGAACTCCCTCTTTGGGGCTTTGACGGCAGCTCCACCCAGCAGGCCGAAGGCCGCAGCTCTGACTGCGTGCTGAAGCCCGTCGCGGTGTTCCCGGATACGACCCGCAAAAACGGTGTTCTGGTCATGTGCGAAGTCATGATGCCTGATGGCGTGACTCCCCATCCTTCCAACTCCCGCGCCACCATCCTGGACGATCCGGGCGCCTGGTTTGGTTTTGAGCAGGAATACTTCCTCTACCAGGACGGCCGCCCCCTTGGCTTTCCCGAAAACGGCTACCCGGCTCCCCAGGGCCCTTACTACACCGGCGTCGGCTACAAAAACGTCGGCGATGTCGCCCGCCAGATCGTCGAAGAACACCTCGACCTCTGCCTGGACGCCGGCATCAACCACGAAGGCATCAATGCCGAAGTGGCCAAAGGCCAGTGGGAATTCCAGATCTTCGGCAAAGGCTCCAAGAAGTGCGCCGATCAGATGTGGGTGGCGCGTTATATCCTCATCCGCCTGTGCGAGAAATACGGCATTGACGTCGAATTCCACTGCAAGCCCCTCGGCAACACCGACTGGAATGGCTCCGGCATGCACGCCAACTTCTCCACGGACTATCTCCGTGACGTCGGCGGCAAGGAATACTTCGAAGCCCTCATGGCCGCTTTCGCCAAGAACCTCAACGAGCACATCGCCGTTTATGGTCCGGACAACCACATGCGCCTCACCGGTCTGCATGAGACCCAGTCCATCGACAAGTTCACCTACGGCATCGCTGACCGCGGTTCATCCGTCCGTGTGCCCCATAGCTTCATCAAAAATGACTACAAGGGCTACCTGGAAGACCGCCGTCCGAACTCCCAGGGCGATCCCTACGCCATCGCTTCCCGCATTCTGGCCACCATCGCCGAAGTGCCGAAGCCTTAATTGAGTTTCGACAACGATCACACTCTCTCACCCGGAGCGCCGCCTGGAAACAGGCGGCGCTTTTTTGTAAAAACACCGGCGCTGGCCCCCACTTTTTCGCCCCAAAAGGGCCATTGCGCCTTGCCACTCGCGGCCTGTCGGTTAAAAACAACAGACATGGTTCGACTCACAGTTCTCGGCAGCGGCAGCTCAGGCAATTGCGCCTTGGTTTCCACCGGGCGCACGACGTTGCTCATTGATGCAGGGCTGAGCGCCAAACAGATCTGCCTGCGGCTCGCAGCCGCCGGTTATACGCTGGACCAGATTGACGGCATCCTGCTCACCCATGAGCATCAGGATCACACCAACGGCCTGGAGGTGCTCAGCAGCAAACGTCCCCTGCCCCTCTATGCTACCGCCCTCACCCGGGAAATCCTTCAGGGCAGCCTCAAGTTCCGCAGCGCACCGTCCTGGCGCATGATGACCACCGGCAGCGCCTTCGATTTCCAGGACTTGCGCATCGAATGTTTCCCCGTCCCGCATGATGCCGTGGACCCCGTCGGGTTTGTCATCGCCGATGAAGAATCCCGCCTCGGCGTGCTCAGCGACGTCGGTTTTGTCACCAACCTCATCAAGGACCGCCTCAAAGCCGCCGACAGCCTGTTTGTCGAAGCCAATTACGACACCCAGCTCCTCGAAGCAGACACCAAGCGTCCCTGGGCCACCAAGCAGCGCATAAGCTCCCGCCATGGCCATCTCTCCAATGACCAAGCGGCGGAACTTATTGAAAGCGTGGCTCATAGCGGTCTGCATCATGTGGTGCTTGGTCACCTCAGTGATGATTGCAACGATCCCGACCGCGCCTCCAAACGCATCCAGGAGTCCCTGCAACGCGTCGGTGTCCATGAAACGCGCGTGGTCTGCGCCAGCCGCCGCTGCCTGACGCCCACCATCGAGGTCGCCCGCCGCCGTGTGGTCATCAGCCTCAGCGTCTCCGTGCAAGTGCAGCCCATGCAGCAAATGGCTCTGTTCTGAGTTTACTCATCCCATGATCCAGCTCGACAACATCGCCTGGCAGGCTCCGGGGGGCTTCTTTCTCAAGGACATCCATGTCGAGATTCCCACAGGCGTGTATGCCGTGCTCATGGGCTCCACCGGCTGTGGAAAGACCTCCCTGCTGGAGATCCTCTGCGGCCTGCGCATCCCCTCCCACGGACGGGTGCTGCTCAATGACCGGGATGTGACCCGGCTGGAGCCACGGCAGCGCCAGATTGGATATCTGCCCCAGGATCTGGCCCTTTTTCCAAGGCGCTCCGTCCGCGACCAGATCGGCTTCGCCCCATCCCTTCAAGGCTCTCCGGATACAGAAGCCACCGTCACGGAACTCGCCGCCGAACTGGGCATCGCCCACCTGCTGGACCGCCAGCCAGACCACCTCTCCGGTGGTGAAAAACAGCGCGTCGCCCTGGCCCGCGCCCTCGCCGCCAGACCCCGCGTCCTGCTGCTGGACGAGCCTCTCTCTGCCTTGGACGAGGCCACGCACGCGGAGGCCGTCCAGCTCCTCCGTCATCTGCACATCAAGCACGCCCTGACCGTCCTCCACGTCACCCACTCCAGCCGCGAGGCCGACGCTATGGCGCAATTAAAACTGCGCATGGCCGACGGCAAAATCGTCCGCGAGTGAGTGAGCGGCGCAAGGCCAGGTCAGTCCCCGGTCTTCACCAGTTGTAGCGCATCCAGGATCACAAATCCGTCCGTGTCCTCGTTTCTCACCGTCAATATGCACTCGCCTTCCGCGCTCAGCATCACACTCCCTACGGTGCGAAAGGACTCCCCCTCCGCCATGGACAACGTCTGATCCACCAGGATCCGGGCGGAATGGCTGCCGCTCTGGATCGCCACCGGCACCCGCGTGGCACGAGTTGAATGCGCCGAGTAGGCCATCCGCAGATCATACTTGCCTGCCGCTGGTGCTTTAAACTTAAAGGTCGCCACTGATTTCCCGTCAGCGCGGCGGTCATCATGCACATAGCCATTCCCCACGTGCGGCTTGAAGCCGGATGAGTGTTTCCAGGTGCCGGACAGCTCCGCCTGTGCATCATCCAGAACAATGCCAGGCAGCTTTGCCGGATCAATGCTCATCGCCTTCACGGCCTCTGGTGGCAGCTCCTCCAGCACCGGCAGATCCAGCACCTGTTTCTGCGCCAGCAGCCGCTCTTTCAGGTCTGCGTATGGCAGCTTTTGCACCGCCAGGTCCTGCTTGGCAGCCAGCGCTGCCGCGATCCCCGCGCTCTGGCCCAGGATCATCCAGGTAGGCTCCACCCGGATGGAGGAGATGGCCACATGCGTGCAGGAAAGCGCCACCGGTACCAGCAGGTTGTCGCATTCCTGCGCCAGCGGAAGCAGGCTGCGATAAGGAATGTGATACGCATAGCCATGCCTGCGCCCTGGAATGCGCACCGGGAAGATCGTCCCTTCATTGATCACCCCGCCATCCTTCAGCGCCACCCGCTGGCAGTCATGGGAATCAATCGGGAAGGATGACACGGCAATGGCATCCTCCTTCTCCGGTTGATCCAAGATGTCCTTTTGGGAAACCACATACATGCCCTTCATGCGGCGGCCTTCGCGCACATAAAGCTGCGGGGACCAGTGGCCGTATTCTGGAAATTCATCTTTGCACAGCCCCAGCTCACCAAGCTCCGCACGCAGATGCTCCGGCACAGCCGCATCCGTCGTCAGGAAATGATACAGCTCCAGCGTGTATTGTTTGTGGGCATCCCAGATCTTTTTACGCCCGGCCGCATCCGCCTCGCTCCAGCCATTACAGGCACCTACCAGGCCCATGGAGAACTGTTTGCCGATGCCGTTGTTGGCATCAAACTTGTTGTTAGGCAGCGGATACAGGTCCCACAGAATGTGCGGCCTTTTTTCCTCGGCAAAGTAACGGCGCACCGCCTCAAAACGGGCCGGATCATAGTTCGCCGGCTTTGGAAATGGCACCCGGTTGGCCGCCTCTTTGGTCACGCACAGGCGGAAGCTGTACACCATGACATTCTTGTCCCCTTCCTCCTCCGGGCCTGCATCATCCGTGGTCAGCAGCGGCAGGATTTTCCCCTCGGCGTCAAAGCCGTTGATCGGCATCTTGGCCTTCGGATACTGCTTGCCCGCATAGGACTCACCAAACTCCTTTTTTCCCTCGCGCCCGATCGTCCAGCTCACGCCCGCCGCCGCCAGCAGGTCTCCCTCATACGTGGCATCCACAAAAGTCTTGGCCGTGAATTCCCCCTGGTCCGTCTTCACCCCGGTGATGTGGGGGCCCTCTTTGAGCGCCTTTTGCAGAATCTGCTTCGTCAGCACCTGTACCTTGGCTTCATCCAGCATTTGCCGGGTGATGCGCATGGCTACACTTGGCTCATAGGTCCACTTGCTCTGGTCTTTCACACTGACGTTGTAGGGCAGCTCGATTCCACGTTCCTCATAGTCCTTTTCGATGCGCGAATGCCATTCATCAAAAAGCCCCATCACCGTGCTGCGCACCGTCTGGTTGGAATCGCTGAAACTCAACCCGCCCGTGTTCACACCGCCCACATGGTCCGTTGGCTCCAGCAACACGACAGAAGCTCCCTCTCTGGCAGCCGCAATGGCCGCACAAAAGCCTCCGGGCGTCGCCCCATAGACAAGCACATCCGATTCCGTGGCCGCATGGGTCAGAGAGAGAAGACAGGGGAATAGCAGGAACAGTCGTTTCATGGTTGGTTAAAGCACCCTAAGGGCAGCAGCGTCCCTTTTTGGACAATCTTCTTCATCGGGGCCGCCAAAGGCTCCGCTATGCGGGCAAGCCACCAGATAGATGGCGCTTACTCCACGTCGCCAAAACCCGTCGTGATCAGCTCTTCCAGATCCGCCATGGCAGCCTCCGCATCTACCCCTTCCGTGGTCAGCTTGATCACTTCTCCACGACCTGCGGCCAGCATCATCAGGCCCATGATGCTTTTTCCATTAACAGGCTCATCATCCTTCTCCACCCAAATGTCGCATTTGTACTTGCTGGCACGTTTCACGAACTGCGCCGCCGGACGGGCGTGCATCCCCATCTTGTTTCGGATTGTAAGGTCTTTGCTGAGAGTCATGCGGTAATTTGGCTGGGCGCGGTTTAACCTATCTGGTCGTCTGCCATCTTTTTCAACAATCTTTGATCAAACTCAACGGCACTGTTATAGCCAAAGGTGCGCAGTTTATAATTCAGGGCCGCCAGCTCGATGAGGCCCGCCACGTCGCGGCCTGGGGCCACCGGTATGTCCACCTTGGCCACCGTCAGGCCCATGATGTCCGTCGTCTGGGCAGCCATGCCCACACGCTCCAGGTCATTGGATTCCGCCAGGTGCACCAGATTGACGGCCAGATCCAGCCGCTTGCTCATCCGCACGGAGCCCACGCCAAACAGCGCCGCCACGTTCAGAATGCCCAGGCCGCGGATTTCGATCATGTTGCGCGTCATCTCCGGGGCCGAGCCGATGATCTCCCTTTCCTCAATGAGCCGCAGCCGCACCGCATCATCCGCCACCAGGCTGGCCCCGCGCTGCAGCAGGCCGATCACGCTTTCGCTTTTCCCGCAGCCGCTCTTGCCCTGAACCAGCACGCCGATGCCCTGCACATCCACCAGGCAGCCGTGCACCAGCATCGTCGGCGCAAAAGCCCACTCCAGCTTGATCGTCGCCGCATTGATGAACTTCATCGTGATCATGCTCGTCTGGAAAACGGAAATCCCGGCCTCGTTGGCCACCGCCACCAGGTCCTCGCTCAGCCGCTGGCCGCGCGCCACAATCAGACAGGGGATCTCCCAGCTGCAAAGCTGGCTGAATCTGGCCGCACGCAGCTTCGGCTCCAGCCCCTCCAAAAAGGAATGTTCCGAGTTCCCGATGATCTGCACCCGCTTGTAGGCAAAATAGGTGAAAAAGCCCGAAAGAGCCAGACCTGGCCGGTTCACCGACGGCTCCGAAATCTTTCTCTTGAATCCTACATCGCTGCCCACCAGACGCAGTTTCAGCACCTTTTCATTGGTTTTAAAAAACTCCTCCACCGTGACGGCGGACGGACGTTTCATTTTCATGGAGGGACTCATATCGCAAATAGGGGCAGGACAGCCCTGAAATGTCACAATCCGGCACCCGAGGCAAGCCCTCTGTCACCTCCGGCCCCGCTCATGGTCTTTTTACACAAAAAAAGTCCCCACCACCGGCAGGCAGCGGGGACTCATGAAATGTTAGTCCACCTCACTCAATAATCGGATCCGTCCGCTTCACCGTCGTCCCTTCCCAGACGGCCTCATCCGTCGCCTTGTCGTAGGTCAGCACGCGGCTGGCACTGTTCGGGGCAGGCGGCACATCAATTTTAGGCAGCCATTTTTTGTGCTCGGCGATGACTTCCGCATACTCCGGTTTCCCGGCCAGATTGTCCCATTCCTCGGGATCTTTGACCATGTCGTAGAGTTCCTCGCTGCCATCGGCATAGTGGATGTAGCGCCATTTTTCACTTCGGATGCCATGGTTGCCCTGGTTATGGCTGGTGATGGCAGGACGCTCGCGCTTCGCTGCGGCATCCTTGAGCTGCGGCACCAAGCTCAGGCCTTCGATGTCATCACGTGCGGGGACCCCGGCCAGTTCAATCAGCGTCGGATACATGTCCAAAAGCTCGGCCGGCTGGGTGCTGCGGCCCCCTTTCGTCACGCCCGGTCCCGCGAAAATGAGCGGCACTTTCGTCCCCCGGTCCCACAGAGTGTTTTTTCCCGTGATAGCCTTTTCCCCCAAATGCCAGCCATGGTCACCCCATAGCACCACGATGGTATTGTCCGCCTGGCCACTTTCTTCCAGGGCGTCCATGAGTCTGCCCACCTGGGCATCCACAAAACTGGTGCAGGCCAGGTAGCTGCGCACCAGATTCCGCCACTGGTTGTTTTCCTTCACCCACTTCAGGCGCGGCTCCGGCAGATTCCAATGCATGTACCAGGAAAAACGCGGCGTGTCGTCGCGGTCGCCTTCCTTGATTTTAGGCAGCACGCTGTCGTCATCTGGATACAGGTCGAACCACTTCTGGGTCGCGTAGCACGGCACATGAGGCAGGAAAAATCCGGCCGCCAGAAAGAACGGCTGGTCCTTCGGCGCGTTTTTGATCTGCTCCACCGTCCATGAGGCCACCTGATAGTCTCCTTTGCCAGTGTCATCATTGTCCAGCGGCCAGACGCCCCAGTCCATCAGCGGATGATCCCCCATGGGCGTGGGCGGGATGAGCTTCTTCGGCGGCTTGGTGCCAACGCCGCCATAAGGGGCAGTGACATGGAACTCAGGCACGGTTTTCCCAGCGCCTTCCGCCTGGGCTTTGGCCTTTGCCTTCGGCCCCTTCCCTCCCTTGCCGACATTGCCCGTCCCACCATGGTAAATTTTGCCAGTCGCCCCGGTGCGGTAGCCATGATTGGCAAAGTGTTGCGGCAGCGCCACACGATCCTTCCACTCCGGCAAGGTGCGAAACCAAGGTGCGAGACCATAGACCCCGGTCGTGGTGGGGCGCAGGCCTAACATCAAGCTCGTTCTGGACGGATTGCACAGGGGGGCATTGCAATGGGCATTCAGGAAAACCGTGCCTTTTGCGGCCAACCGGTCGATGTTCGGTGTCTTGGCCATGGGGTGGCCGCCTAGAGTGCCGATCCAGTCGTTCTGGTCATCAATGGCGATGAACAGGATGTTCGGTTTTTTAGCCTCGGCAGAAAAGCCCGCTGAGGCCAGGGCCACACCGGCAATGAAAATAGAAAATAGCTTCATGATTCTGTTCTTTAAATCGGTCGTTTCACTTCACTTCCACTCGTTCACCTCACTCCATTCGGTGATGACCTTGCGTTCCTTCACCGGCCACCAGCTGGCAATCTTCCCAGCCAGGTGCTTCACCACTTCCGGATTATCCTTGGCTAGGTTGTTATTCTCATCGGGGTCGGCCATCAGGTCATAGAGCTGCGGGCGTTTTTCTGTCCTTGGATGCGTGCTGGCATAACGTCCCAGCTTCCCGTCATAGGTCAGCAGCAGCTTCCATTTGTCCTCGATCACCCAGCGGAAAATCAGACTGGCTTCGGGCTTGTCCACATCCGCCACATCGTGGGCAAAGGTCTCGCCAAAGAGCGTATTCCGCTCCAGCTTCTTGCCATCACGGATCATCGGCATCAGGTCCATGCCTGGCAGTTTTTCAGGGATGCGTGCTCCGGCTGCGCTGAGCACGGTGGGCACCAGGTCAATGCTGCTCACCAGTTCGTCCCGTTTGCCCGGCTTGATCACGCCCGGCCAGCTCAGCATGATCGGCTGACGGGTGCCGCCTTCATTTGGCGACTGCTTGGAGCGCGGGGCATAGCCTTTGCCATCCGGCTGCTGGATCCAGCCATTGTCACAGATGTAATACACCAGGGTGTTTTCCGTCAGGCCCTTCTTGTCCAGGTAGTCCAGCAGTTCCCCGCAGGTTTCGTCGAACCACTCGCACATGGCATAATACTTCGCCACGTTCAGGGAGTCCACCTTGTCCCGATACTTGGCCAGCAGGCGCTCCGGCGGTGTATGCGGCGTATGCGGCATAAACGGAGAATACCAAAGATAAAATGGCTTTTTTTCCGCCTGGGCATGGTCCACAAAATCCAGAACCGGTTGCAAGCCTTCGCGGCCAATCTTCAGGCCATCATCACCATGGCGGCCACCCTTGTTGGGAAAACCCCGCGTCATGCCATGGGTGAAGCCGCCACGCTGATACGGTCCCTCCCACCATTTGCCGGACTGATGACTCAAATAACCTTTTTCACCCAGTAGTTTCGGCAACGTTGGCTGCGCGTCCATGTGGCTGATCAGGCGCTCACGCAGGGCATCATACGCGGGTGTATCCGGTTTGGCCAGATCATGAGACGGATCATTTCCTGTGATCTTATGCTGATGAGTATAAAGTCCCGTAGCCAGGGTGGCCAGTGATGGCCTGCATAGAGCCGTGGGCACATAACCGCGAGTGAAGACCGCGCTCCGCGCCGCCAGCTTGTCCAGGTTCGGCGTCTTGATCACCTCATGCCCCATGAAGCTGTAATCCTTATAGGACTGGTCATCGGAGAGAATGAAAACTATGTTAGGCGGCGCATCGGCGGCTTTGGCAAACCCGGCCATCATGGCCAGTGCGGTGATGTAAGTGAGGAGGTGCTTCATGGTTGGAAAAAGGTAAAACGGTTCAGGGCTGGCTTGCAAAGGTCCAGACTTTGACGGGCTTCCCGTCATTCTTGGTGATCACACTCAGCGACTCGATCTCCAAAGGAACCTTGGCCGCCGGCAAAAAGAGGCGGAAGCCAGCCAGTGAAGTCTTGATGGGCAGCTCAAGCGTGATGTCCTGCCATTCGCCGCCGCCCGTCATGGCATACTCGAGGATGTTGACGTCATTCACGAATGTCTCCTGGTCCCCAGTGCGCCAGTGGATACTCCCAGCGCCACCCTTAGCACTGCGTGCCCGCATCTTGAGCGTGACCGCTCCATTTGCCTTCACGGATGCATTGCCCAGAAACGGCCGGGGCACTTCGGCGTCAATGCGCAGCGCCCCTTTCACCAGCGTGGCCTTGCATCCTTTCGGCACCAGGCCTCGCATCGGGTCCACCCCGGCTTTCGTCACATTCGCCGGAGCTTTGTAAGCCGGGTTTGGCTTCGGCACCAACGCGCCTGTGTCTTTGAGGAACCCGTCAATTAGCACATCCAGCTCCTTCACCTTGTCAGGCATTTGTTCAGCCAGGTTGTTCTGCTCACCGATGTCATCTTTTAAATTATACAGCTCACGTGGCACCCCTTCGTCAAACCAGCGGATGAGTTTGAAGTCACCTTCGCAGACAGTCGCCCCGCCTTCAAAAGGCCGGTAAGGGAAGAAGTTAAAAAAGGCGGTCCGTTCAAGCCCTTCCTTCCCCATCAGCACAGGTACCAGGCTCACCCCGTCGATTACCTGCTTCTCTGGTTTGGCCACTCCCGTCAGTTCCAGCACCGTCGGATAAAGATCAATGTGCCCCACGATGCTTTCCTCGTTCACACTGCCAGGCTTGATGCGGTCTCCCCACGACCAGATCATCGGCACACGCGTCCCGCCTTCATACAGTTTAGACTTTCCTTCTCGCAGCGGCGTGTTGTCGGTCGGGGCCCGGTCCCCGGCCCATTTGCGCCAGTCAGTCAGAGCCTCGTTTTTAAACTTCTCCGCTTGTGCAGTCTTCGCCGTATTGGGGATGTTGCTGTGGACATTGCCCCCATTGTCCGAGTAAAAGATAATGATCGTATTTTCAGTTAGGCCACGCTTGTCCAGCTCGTCCAAAATCGTACCGAAGCACTCATCCACACTGCGTAGCATGGAGGCCATGATCGGATTTCCCTGAACGCCGCGCGGATCTTTCTTCTTCGCAAATTCCGCCGTATATTCCGGCTTGTGTCCCCAGGGACCATGCACCCCATAGCACCACAGGTTCAGAAAAAATGGCTTCCCCTCGCTCCCGGCGATGAACTTCACCGCCTCCTGCGCCTGCCTGTCCACGATGTATTCACCCTCCGGTCCGTCCGTAATGGTGCCCACTTTGTTCTTGTTGTTCGGTATCCCTTCCTTCGTCACCCCATACGGTGAAAAATAATTTCCTGGCGGCCCAGGATCAGGCGCGCAATGAAAGGCCACATCGAAGCCCTGTTTTTCAGGCCTGTGCATCTCCGTCAGGCCCAGGTGCCATTTGCCAATGTGAGCCGTGCGATAGCCTGCTTCCTTCAAAGCCTCCGCCAGGGTAATCTCCGAAAGGTCCAGGTAGTTCTTGCTCTCCGGGCTGATCATCGGCCGGTTTGGTGGTGCGCTCTCCGGCATAAAGTTATGCCCTTCTGGCTGCGGCGGCAGGTGTCCGCTGGCCGTTAAGACACCGTGCCGGGTCGGGTGTTTGCCGCTCAAAATACTCGCCCGTGAGGGAGAGCATAGCGGGTTGGCATAGGCCCGCGTGAACCTCATCCCTCGTTTGGCAAAACGGTCTATGTTAGGCGTCTCATAATATTGCGAGCCATAGACTCCGCTGTCCATCCAGCCCATGTCATCCACCAGAAAGAGGACCACGTTCGGTTTTTCAGCGGCTGTAACCAGCCCTGTCAAAAGAAAGATACCCAGTAGTATTTGTTTCATAAAAATATCACGCAAAAATGTCCGTCACAGCCTTGCCCTTGCCGTCTTCAGTGACGTAAAAGGGCCGGCCTTCAATGAGATACTCTGTCTTCGGACTGATGCCCATGGCCGTCATGATCGTGGCATGCAGGTCCATCACGCTCACCGGGTTCTTCGTCGCCACCAGCGGACGTTCATCCGCCGTTTCACCATAGACCGTTCCTTTCTTCACCCCGCCGCCAAACATCATCACACTGGTTCCTGCCGTGAAGTGGCGGTGCAGCCCGTAGTGCTTCATCTCCTCCAGTTTCTCCACTTTAAACGTGGCCTGGTCATTCGCATTCGAGCCCGGTTTGCCCTCCATGATCGCATCCCGGCTAAACTCGCTGGCGATGATGATCAGCGTCCGGTCCAGCAACCCGCGCTCCTCCAGATCCTTCACCAGGGTGGCGATGGGCAGGTCCATTTCCTTGTGCAGCCCGTCCACTGTCGTATGCCCGTCCTTGTGCGTATCCCATTGGAAAAACGGCACGTATTCCGTGGTCACTTCCACAAAACGCACCCCCGCCTCCACCAGCCTCCGTGCCAGCAGGCAGCCCCGGCCAAACCGGCCCGTGTCATACTTTGCATAGCTCTCCTTCGGCTCCAACGTGATGTCGAACGCCTCACGCTCCTTGGAGCTAAGCAGACGGTACGCATTGTCCATGCTGCGGATCAGCGACTGCTGCTGATGATCGCTCATGTAATCACGCTGCGGGCTTTGATCCACCAGCTTGCGGAACAGCTTGTCCCGGCTCGCAAAACGGTTCGCATCCATTCCCTTTGGCGGCCTCACCGATGTCGCCGCTTCCTCAGGATACGGCAAGTTCATCGGCCCATACTCACTGCCAAAAAAGCCTGCTGTAGTAAAAGCCTTCAGCTCCTCGCTTTCGCCCACCCCTTCCAGCCTCTGGCCAATGTTCACAAACGCCGGCATCACCGCATTGCGCGGCCCCAGCACCTTTGCCATCCAGGACCCAATGTGCGGACAGGCCACCGTCTGCGGCGGTACATACCCCGTATGCCAGTGATATTGATGCCGGCTGTGCAGGATGCTTCCCAGATCCGGCTGGATCGCACTGCGAATCAGCGTCCCCCGGTCCATCACCTGGGCGATGTTTTCCAGCCCCTCGCAGATTTTCACACCATCCACCGCCGTATCAATGGCCGGGAACGTGCTCAGCATTTTGGATACCTCCAGCCCCTTTTCAAACGGCACATACCGCTTCGGATCAAACGTCTCCGGTGCCGCCATCCCGCCCGCCATCCACAGCAGGATGCAGGCATCCGCCTTCGCCTCAGGATGCTGCAAAGCCGCCCCCCGGACCAGTCGCGGCTGTCCCGTCATCCACGCCGCCGTGCCTGCCGCTGCCAGCTGGCGGATGAAGTCGCGCCTAACAATATGTTTAGGAGCTTGCGGATCGAATTCGGTATTCATCATCTGAATCGGTTAAAAGTTATCTCACAAACATAAACTCCGGCTGCATCACCACCGCCCACAGCAGATCCTGGATGGACGCTTCATCCGCTTTAGCGCCCACCACCTCCAGCGCCGCTTCCAGTTCTGCCGCCGCCGGGTCCCGTGCCAGCGCCTGCTGATAAACCCATTTCACCAGCTCCGCCGGAGACTTCCATTCACGCTCCGCAAGATTCCCCGCCCCCTTGGCCAGCGCATTCGTCAGCGCCTCCCCATTGGAAAGATCCAGCGCCTCCAGCGTCGAAATCTCATTCGGTCTCATCGAGACAATCTGGTCCCGGTTAGGCCGCCCCAGTGAGCGCATTAAAAAGTCGCTCTTCAGCAGGCTCGCGCGCACCACCAGATGCCCGCTCTTCCCGCCCTGCGCCAGCAAGCCCGGCCCCTGCGCATTCAGCGCCTGCCGCCAGGATCCGTTCGCTTTCACCACCGTCGCCGGCTTCCAGCCCTTGGCTGCCACCGCCCCCAGCCGCCCTTCCCTGCCCTCCGGCACCTTCGGATTCCATTGCCAGGTGTCATCCGTCGTCACCGTCATCTCGCTCCCGTCCGCCAGCTTCAGGCGTGCCTCAAAATACAGTCCGGCCATATTCGGCTTGGCTCCCGCATTGCTGGCCAACACCACGATGTTGTTCTGCCCAACCACAAGTTTGTCATGAACGGGCACCGCCACGATCTGCTCCCAGTTCTCGCTGCCCGTCACTTTGCGCCCATTGAGATACAACGTAAAACCATTGTCACAGGTCATGATCGCAGATCCCTCCGCCACCGCCTGATCCAGTTTCAGCACCTTTCGCAGAAGGATCTTTTCTCCCGCTGGCGGCACACTCCCTGGCAGGGCAGAGTCCCCCCAGATCCACTTGCCTTTAAGCTGGATCTTCTTCGCCAGCTCCGGATCCGGCTTCCCGCGAAAAACCGACGCATCCATCTTGTCCGGCGCCGCCCCCGTCAGCCGCCACACCCCGTCCATGAACTGCTCCGCCGTCAGCCTTTTGGCCCGCACACCTTTAAAGACAAAGCCCCCGTCATCCTCTCCCGTCACCACTTCACCGTGCGACTGATAGAGTTGTGACGTCGCGATCAGTTCCAGCGTCTTCTTCAAATCATACCCGTTCTCCTGCAAATGCATGGCCAGGTAATCCAGCAGATCCGCATTCCACGGAGCCGTGTCCATCGCATCTAGCGGATGCACGAGCCCGTGGCCCATGAGCCGGTGCCACAGCCGGTTCACGATCGTCCGCGTGAAGCGTCCGTTCTCCGGATGCGTCATCAAATCGGCGAGTTGTTTCAGCCTCTCCTCACGCGGTGCTGCTGCATCCACCTGGCCGATCTCCGGGAAAAGCCAGCCCGCCTTCGCCTGCCGCCCGACCGGCTTGTCGCAGCGATGAATGTCCAGCGGCTTCTCCGCATAGATCGCCGCCAGCCCATAGGCCTCATCCAGTTTCCACCGGTCCACAAAACTGTCATGGCAGGACGCGCACTTCAAATTGATGCCCAAAAATGACTGCCCCACACTCTGCGCAAACTGGATCTCCACCGTCTGCCCCGCGCTCACCTCGCCCCGCCACTTGATGCCGTCAATAAACCCCCGGCTCTCCTGGGTCGGCGGGGCGATCAGCTCACGGGTAAACTGGTCAAACTTCTTGTTATTCACCAGCGCCTCATACAGCCACTTGCTCACCTGCTTGCGTCCTCCCGTAATGAACCCCGTCCCGCCATAGTCATTGCGCAGCAGGTCATTCCAAAAGGTCAGCCAGTGCTCCGCATAGTCCACATCGCGGTTCAGCAGCGACTGGATCAACCGCGCCCGTTTGTCCGCGCCAGTGTCCGCCTTAAAATCCGCCAGTTCCTCCGGTGTCGGAAGCAGCCCGATCAGATCCAGAAAAGCCCGCCTCATAAACGCTCCATCCTCCAGCGTTTCAGGCCGCGTCAGTTTCTTCTCCGCCAGATAGGCGTCCATCAGCCGGTCCACCGCATTTTCCCGTCCGTCCGCCACCGGCGGCAGCGTCACTTCACGGGGCTTCAGCGGCGGTTCATAGGCCGGTTTCTTGAAGGCAAATCCCGGCTCCCAGGGCAGCCCCTCCGCCACCCACTGCTTCAGCACCGCCACCTCCGCCTCCGTCAGGCCATCCCCTTTTGGCGGCATCCGCAGGTCCTCATCCTCCGTGCTCACCACCTCCAGCAGCAGGCTCGTGTGCGGCTTGTCCACATCCACCACCAGCCCGTTTTCCCCGCCCGTCATCAGCGAGGCCCGGTCATTCATCGAGAAGCCGCCCTTCTTCTTGTCCCCCATGTGGCACTCCGCACAGTGCTTTCTCAACACAGGCACCACCTGATGGGCAAAATCCACCCCTGCCATGGCAGGCACAGCACTCAGGAGCAGGAGGAAAAAAGTCGGTTTCATACAGCAGGTCGGACCCAGCTTACTCCAGTCTCTGGTTGGGAGACAAGCCTGTCACACCTGCGAAACGAAGCCCTGCCCGTCAAAACATCAGCAAACTTTGTGTCGGATCCCGCAAACCCGCCTTCAACCCCCCGCATCCTTCTTCGCCTCGCTCCCCCATTCCCGCATCCTCCGGTCCAGTAAAAAGGGGCCGAACGGCAGCAGCGACGCCACAAAAACCACCGCGCATCGAGCCAGCGACCACTGCGTCTTCAGCATCACCTGCAGCAGCGCATAGAGAAACACCACAAACAGCACCCCATGAGCCCATCCCACGACCTTCACCGCCATCGGCATGTCCGCCAGGTACTTCAACGGCATCGCCACTCCCAGCAGCAGCAAAAACGAACCTCCTTCTAAAAGGGCAATTTGACGGAGAAACTGGATCGACTTTAAAGACGTCATTTTCGAAGGGTGGAGGGAAGCCTGTTCATCCATCCTGCCCCGCTCTCTGTCAAAGGCTGATGGCATCTTGTTCCGATTTCTGCAATCCAGCCTGAGATGTCCGCAAAAAACTTCTCCCTTCATACCACTGCAGCCTTTGCCTCTCTGCGGTAGAGCCGGGCGTCCAATCGGTCACGAACATCTTAGCATTCCGGCCCGTTCCTCCCTCCCCCTCTTGACCCCTGCCCTCCCCGCATTCAATTTCTCCTCATCATGCCCTCCGCCTCCGATGCCACCCGCCTCATTGAATCTTACTACGCAACCTTTAATGCTGGCGACCGGGATGCCATGCTCGCCCTCCTGACGGATGACGTCATCCACGACATCAACCAGGGCGCATCTGAAAGCGGCAGAGACATCTTCCGCGCCTTCCTCCAGCGCATGGACCGCAGTTACCGCGAGGAGGTGACCGAACTTGCCATCATGCCCCATGAATCCGGCACCCGAGCTGCGGCTGAGTTTTACATCCTCGGCACCTACCTGAATACCGACGAGGGCTTGCCTCCCGCCACAGGCCAGACCTACCGCCTGCGGGTGGGAGCTTTTTTTGACATCCGTGAAGGGAAAATTGCGCGGGTCACCAATTACTACAATTTGGAAGATTGGCTGCGACAAGTTGGAGCGTAATCCCCATTCAAACCGCTTTATTCCGAGTGGAATAGCGGCATCCTTCGTCTCCAGCACATGTCTGCCACCGTCCCCCAGCAACCTCATTCACATGCGGTGCGGCGGAATTTCATCTGCCACTGTCTGGAAGGCGGCCTTTACATGGGCGGCACCGCTTTCCTGGCCCCGGAAAGCGTCCTGCCCAAGATGGTTGAGACCCTTGGCGGACGCGCCTGGATCATCGCCATGATGCCCATCCTGCTGCCGGCGGCTTTTGCCAGTGTGGGCATCTTCATCGCCCCCGTCGTGGAGCGCCTTCCACGTTTCAAGCCCTGGGTCCTCACCTTCGGTTTTCTGCAAAGGCTGCCCTACCTCATCACCGGCCTCATCCTCCTCTATTCAGACCGGATTGAAGGCATCCTCCTGCCCATCGTCGTACTCACCCCCGTCATCTCCGGCCTCATCGGCGGCATGACCGTCGTCGCCTGGATGGAGATGGTCACCCGTATGGTGCCAGAAAGGGCGCGCGCCGCCGGCTGGGCCGTGCGCTACATTATTCAGGCCGTGATAGGCGTGCTGGCAGGCGCTGTCATTCATTTTGTCCTCACCCATTATCCCAAGCACGAAGCCTATGGCTGGCTACATCTGGCCGTTTTTGCCCTGCTCCTTGTTTCCTGGGTCTCCCAGCTCTTCATGCATGAGGATGAGCACCACCGGCAGCGTCTCCCGGCCCAGCCTTACGGCCCCTATCTGGACTACCTCCGCAGCCTCCCCGGACTCCTCCGTTCTCAGCCTTATCTGGTAAAACTCGTCTTCGCCCGTTTCACCGGCATGGGTTACCTGATGGTCGTCTCCTTCCTCACCATTCACGCACTCAACGTCACCGGCAGGCCGGAGGCGGATGAGGGCCGCTTCGTGACCTGCCAGGCCATTGGTGTGGTGCTTGGCAGCCTCCTGGCCGGCTGGGTCGGCTATAAATGCGGGGGTAAAATCCTCCTCCAGGCCTCCCGCATCGTCTGCCTGGGCCTCTGTCTTTGGGTGGCTCTCACCGGCTCGTTCACCGGTTTCATGCTCTCTTACTTTGTCCTCGGTTTCGGTCTCTTTCTTGACCGCGTGGGCGACCTCACCCTTGCTGCCGAGCTCTGCCCGGCTGAGCGCCGCTCCACCCTCCAGGCACTCCTCGGTTTTTGCAATGTCTTCGCCTTCCTCCTGTCCACCTTCATCAGCGGGCAGATCTATGCCTGGACCCATTCCTTCCAGGCAGTGACCGCCGTCGCCGCTCTATTTGCCATCATCTCCATGCTCATCCTGCGTGGCATTCCAGAACCCCGTTTGGCACCCATACAAAAAAATAGTTGACTGTTCGTCTAGTATCGCCAGTGTCCAGCGCATGGGACGCACAAGTGACGCCAAAATCCGCCTGATCGAAGCCGTGATCGAACTGATCTGGACCGGCAGCTATGGCAGCACTTCCGTGGACCAGATCTGCGAGCGCGCCGGCGTCAAGAAAGGCAGCTTCTACCATTTCTTCGAGTCCAAGACCGACCTCGCCCTCACCGGCATTGACCATAGCTGGCTTGAGCACCGCCGCGAGCTTGACCAGACTTTCTCCCCCGTCGTCCCGCCCCTGGACCGCATCGTCAACTGCTTCCGCAACTTCCGCAAGGAGCAGGAGGAACTCCTCGTCAAACATGGGCGCGTCCTGGGCTGCCCCATTCATTCCCTCGGGGCCGAAATCAGCACCGTGGATGACCGCCTGCGCAACAAGCTCCAGGAAATCCTCAGCCAGTTCATCCTCTATTATGAGTGCGCCGTCCGAGATGCCGATGCCCAGGGCATCATCAATGCGGAAGATCCCAACGCCCTTGCCCGCATCGTTTTTGCTTATAGCGAAGGCCTGCTCCTTCACGCCCGCATGTGGAATGACCTCAGCTACCTGGATGAATTCGAAAACGGTGCCATGATCATTCTCGGCGTCAACAAAAGCCCTCCGAAAAAAGCAGTCAAGAACGCAACAAAATCTCCCAAGAAACAACTTTCTGCGCTCTCGAATTAACCAACTGGTCAACTTTTTCCGCTTCTCCCCCGGAACCCTCCCCCCCCGAAACCGCATGAAACCCCAAACCCTCCTCCCATTCGTCCTGCTCCTCGCCTCCTGTGGAAAGCCTCCGCAGGAAAGCGCCGGTGGTCAGATGCCACCCGCTCCGGTGACGCTCGCGCCCGTTGAGCAGACAGCACTGGTCGAGTGGGAGGAGTTCACGGGGCGTGTGGAACCTGTTGAAACCGTCGAACTGCGCCCCCGCGTCTCCGGTTACATCACTGAGGTTCATTTCCAGTCCGGAGCCCTCGTTAAAGAAGGAGACATCCTCTTCACCATTGATCAGCGCCCTTTCATCACCAAGCTGCGCGTCGCCACTGCTGAAGTCCAGCGTGCCGAAGCCAGCGCCCTCGCCGCGAAGCGCGAATACGACCGTGTCTCCAGCCTCCTTGCCGCCAAGGCCATCGCCCCGGAGCAGGCTGAAATGCGCGAATCCATGTTCCGCCAAGGCGAAGCTGCCCTCGAATCCGCCAAGGCCACCCAGCATAGCGCC
Organism: Prosthecobacter sp. SYSU 5D2; assembly: GCF_039655865.1. Taxonomy (NCBI): domain Bacteria; kingdom Pseudomonadati; phylum Verrucomicrobiota; class Verrucomicrobiia; order Verrucomicrobiales; family Verrucomicrobiaceae; genus Prosthecobacter; species Prosthecobacter sp. SYSU 5D2. The sequence continues at coordinate 168,551 of NZ_JBBYXL010000014.1, forward strand.
GAGATCGAGATGGAGCACACCGAGGTCAAAGCCCCCATCTCCGGCCGCATCAGCCGCGCCATCACCACCCAGGGCAACTACGTGACCGCAGGCACCACCTTGCTGACGACCATCGTCACCGTGGACCCCGTCTATGTTTATACCGACATTGACGAAAACAGCCTCCTCCGCCTCCAGGCCCTGCAGCGGGATAAAAAGCTCTACACCAATGGCAAAGGCCGCGTCCCGGTTGAGCTTCAGCTCTCTAATGAGACGGAGTTCAAGCATAAAGGCCATATCGAGTCCTTTGATAACCGCCTCGATTCCAGCACCGGCAGCATGATCCTCCGGGCCGAGTTTTCCAACACCGACGGTTCTCTCACCCCCGGCCTCTTTGCCCGTGTCCGTCTCCCCATGACAGCTGAATACCCGGCCCTGCTCATTGATGAAAAATCCATCCTGACTGACCAGGCCAACAAGTTTGTCCTGGGCGTGGATGAAAACAACATCAGCGTCTATAAGCCTGTCGTCATCGGCCCCAGCATCAATGGCAAGCGCATCATCCGCAGCGGACTGAGCGCAGGGGACAAGATCATCATCAACGGCCAGGCGCGCCTGCCACAGCCCGGCATGCCCGTGACCCCCATTGAGGCCCCCACCGCCCCTCCGGCCAAAGCCACCGCATCCAATTAATGCAACGCATCACTCTCTGAGTGACGCCTGGCCGCCTCGCCTCTCACGGCATCGCACATAGCCTTCCCCTCTCCCCCGCATCCTCCCGTCATTTCACGGCCGGAAACAGTGAACCTGTATTCCCGACACGCCTCCCGCTCTTCTGTTATGAACATCTCCCGGTTCTTCATCACCCGCCCCATTTTCGCGGGTGTGCTCTCCCTGCTCATCTTTCTCCTGGGCGGCATCTCGCTCTTCCAGCTTCCCATTTCCGAGTATCCGGAAGTCGCCCCGCCCACGGTCATCGTCACCGCCACCTATCCAGGGGCCAACCCCAAGACCATTGCCGAAACCGTCGCCTCCCCGCTGGAGCAGACCATCAACGGCATCGAGCACATGCTCTTCATGTCCTCGCAGAGTACCGCCAATGGCGTGATGACTCTCACCATCACCTTCAAGCTGGGCACCGATGTGGACCAGGCCCAGGTGCAGGTGCAAAACCGCGTCGCCCAAGTGCTGCCCAAGCTGCCGGAGGAAGTCCGCCGCTTCGGCGTCACCACCGTCAAGTCCTCACCCGACCTCACCATGGTCGTTCACATCCTGTCGCCTAACGACAGGTATGACGAGCTCTACCTCCGCAACTACGCCACCCTCAATGTCAAAGACGAGCTCGCCCGCCTTCCTGGCGTCGGCCAGGTCCAGCTCTTCGGGGGTGGCGAATACGCCATGCGCGTCTGGATTGATCCTGACAAGGCAGCCGCCCGTGGCCTCACCTCCTCCGATGTCGTCAATGCCATCCGTGAGCAGAACGTCCAGGTCGCCGCCGGCGTCATCGGCCAGCAGCCCGTGGGTAAATCGGTTCCCTTCGAGCTGACCATCAACACCAAAGGCCGCCTCGTCAGCGAAGAGGAGTTCGGCAACATCATTGTTAAGGTCGGCCAATACGGCGAAAAGCTGCGCCTCAAGGACGTCGCCCGCCTCGAAATGGGCTCCAGCGAATACGCCCTCCGCAGCCTTCTCAATAACAAACGCGCCGTCGGCGTCCCCATCTTTCAGCTCCCCGGTGCCAATGCCCTCTCCCTTTCCCAGGCCGTCCGCGACAAGATGGAGGAGCTCAAGAAAAAGTTCCCCGAAGGCCTGGATTACGCCATCGCCTATGACCCCACCGTCTTCGTGGACAAATCCATTGATGCCGTCATTCACACCCTCATCGAGGCCATCCTCCTGGTGGTCCTGGTTGTCGTCGTTTTCCTGCAAACCTGGCGCGCCTCCATCATTCCCCTCGCCGCCGTTCCCGTCTCCCTCGTCGGCACCTTTGCCGTGATGTACGCCCTCGGCTTCTCCATCAACAACCTCTCCCTCTTCGGCCTCGTTCTGGCTATCGGCATCGTCGTGGATGATGCCATTGTGGTGGTGGAAAACGTCGAGCGTAACATCCGCAACGGCCTCAATCCCGTGGATGCCACCAAGCAGGCCATGACGGAGGTCACCGGCCCCATCATCGCCACCGCCCTCGTGCTCTGTGCCGTCTTTATTCCCACGGCCTACATCAGCGGCCTCAGCGGCCAGTTTTATAAACAGTTCGCTGTCACCATCGCCATCTCCACGGTCATCTCGGCCATCAATTCCCTCACTCTCAGCCCCGCGCTCTCCGCGCTGTTGCTCCAGAGCCATGATGCCAAAAAGGACATCCTTTCCCGCCTCATTGACGCCCTCTTTGGCTGGTTCTTCCGCCCCTTCAACCGCTTCTTCGAGTGGTCTTCCAACACCTACGTCAGCATTGTGAAACGGCTCATCCGTTTCAGCATCATCGCTCTCATTTTCTACGGCGGTTTCGTCTGGCTCACTGTGCGTGTCTTTGACCAGGTGCCCACCGGTTTCGTCCCTGCCCAGGACAAACAGTACCTCGTCGGCTTCGCCCAGCTTCCCGACGGGTCCTCCCTGGACCGCACCGAAGCCGTCATGCGCCGCATGTCCGAGATCGTGCTGGACCATCCCGGTGTTAAAGACGCCATCGCTTTCCCCGGCCTTTCCATCCATGGCTTCAGTATCAGCCCCAACAGTGGCATCGTCTTCGTCGGTCTGGATGACTTCGAAGACCGCACCACCCCTGAACTCACCGGCGATGCCATCGCACAGGCCCTCAATGGTAAGTTCATGGAGATTCAGGATGCCATGGTCCTCGTTCTCTCCCCCCCTCCCGTCAACGGCATCGGCACCACAGGCGGCTTCAAGCTCATGGTTCAAGACCGCAGCGACCAAGGCTATGACGCTCTTTATAAAACCACCCAGAATCTCGTTGGCGCCGCCTATGGTACCGGCGGCAAACTCCAGCAGGTCTATTCCGGTTACACCGTCAACGTGCCCCAGCTTGAAGCCGAAGTGGACCGCGAAAAAGCCAAGGTCCAGGGCGTCCCCCTCGCCAATCTTTTCGAAACCCTCCAGATCAATCTCGGCAGCCTATACGTCAATGACTTCAACCGCTTTGGCCGCACCTATCAAGTCGTCGCCCAGGCCGAGCCTCAATTCCGCGATGACGTCGGCGACATCACCCGCCTCAAAACCCGCAACGCCGCTGGCGAAATGGTGCCCATCGGCTCCCTCGTCAAGGTCAAGGAAACCAACGGTCCCGACCGCGTCACCCACTACAATGGTTACCTCGCTGCCGATATCAACGGTGCCGCAGGCGTCGGTCTCAGTTCCGGCGAAGGTGAAGCGGTCATGACCGAGCTTGCCAAATCGCTCCCCCCCGGCTTCGAATACCAGTGGACCGACCTCGTGTATCAAAAGATCATCGCGGGCAATACCGCCGTCTATATCTACCCGCTTTGCATCCTCCTCGTTTTCATGGTGCTCGCCGCCCAGTATGAAAGCCTGCGCCTCCCGCTCGCCATCATTCTCATCGTCCCGGTGTGCCTTCTTTTTGCCCTGGCTGGCGTGATGTATGTGGGCGGGGATAACAACATCTTCACTCAAATTGGCTTCATCGTCCTCATCGGCCTCGCCTGTAAGAATGCCATCCTCATCGTCGAGTTCGCCAAGGAGAAATTTGACCATGGTCTCAGCCCCCTGGAAGCCGCACTCGAAGCCTGCCGCCTCCGCCTTCGCCCCATCCTCATGACCTCCATTGCCTTCATCGCCGGCGTGTTTCCCCTGGTCATCTCCACCGGTGCCGGTTCCGAAATGCGCCGCGCCATGGGCACCGCCGTATTCTCCGGCATGATCGGCGTGACCTTCCTCGGCCTCTTCCTCACCCCCGTCTTCTATGTCCTCGTCATGAAGTTAGGCCGCAAAAATGCCCCGGCCCCCACCACCCCTCCCCTCCCCTCCCCCC
>NZ_JBBYXL010000015.1 GCF_039655865.1 Prosthecobacter sp. SYSU 5D2
TGTCTGGGCTCCAGCAGTTGTCACTGAGGTCCCGCCCAGGATGTTGAACACCGTGCTGCCTGCGGCATCGGTGGTCAGGCTGGCCAGCGCGCGGTTGCCTCCCACATTGTCAGCTCCACCATTGCCAAACTGGGTCGCTCCACCCGTGTTCACCGTCAATGAGCGCACTGCTGCAGCCAGCGCATCCGTGTCCACCGTCGAATTGAAGCTGATGTTCCCCGCTGTGCTGCTCGACAGCACCGTGTCCATCATCAGGGTCACCGCGTCGTTGTATGTCTGGGTCGTGCTGGTGGTCACTGAAGTGCCGCCCAGGATGTTGAACACCGTGCTGCCTCCGGCATCGGTGGTCAGGCTCAGCAGAGCGCGGGTTGCGCCCACGTTATCAGCTCCGCCATTGCCAAACTGGGTCGCTCCTCCGGTGTTCACTGTCAGCGAACGGAATGCCAGGGCTGCTGCATCCGTGTCCACTGTCGAGTTAAAGCTGATGTTCCCAGCCGTGGTGCTCGCCAGCGCCGTGTCCAGCATCAGTGCCACCGAATCATTGTAAGTCTGTGCACCACTCGTTGTGATAGAAGTGCCGCCCAGGATGTTGAATACCGTGCTGCCGGCTGCATCCGTGGTCAGGCTCAGCAGAGCGCGGGTTGCGCCCACGTTGTCTGCTCCGCCATTGCCAAATCCGGTTATTCCGCCGGTGTTCACTGTCAGCGAGCGGAATGCCAGGGCCGCTGCATCCGTGTCCACTGTCGAGTTGAAGCTGATGTTCCCAGACGTGGTGCTGGCCAGCACCGTGTCGAGCATCAGTGTCACAGCGTCATTGTAAGTCTGGGTGGTGCTGGTTGTCACTGAAGTGCCGCCCAGGATGTTAAACACCGTGCTGCCGGCTGCATCCGTGGTCAGGCTTGCCAGAGCGCGGGTTGCACCCACGTTGTCTGCGCCGCCATTGCCAAACTGTGTGGTCCCGCCGGTGTTTACTGTCAGCGCGCGGAATGCCAGGGCCGCTGCATCGGTATCCACTGTCGAGTTGAAGCTGACGTTTCCAGACGTGGTGCTGGCCAGCACCGTGTCGAGCATCAGTGTCACAGCGTCATTGTAAGTCTGGGTGGTGCTGGTCGTCACTGAAGTGCCACCCAGGATGTTGAACACCGTGCTGCCGGCTGCATCCGTGGTCAGGCTTGCCAGAGCGCGGGTTGCTCCCACGTTGTCGGCTCCGCCATTACCGAACTGGGTCGCTCCGCCGGTGTTCACCGTCAGCGAGCGAAGCGCCAAGGCCGCTGCGTTAGTATCCACCGTTGAGTTGAAACTGATGTTACCGGCTGTGGTGCTGGTCAGCACTGCATCCAGCATCAATGTCACCGCACCACCATAAGTCTGGGTGGAAGCGGATGTGATGGCACTTGTGTTGATCAGGGTGGTTCCGGTGACCTGTAACGTGCCCAGGCCGGTGACGGTGTCCGCTGCCTCATTGCCAAAAACGGCATTGCCGGTGACCAGGAGGTTGTTGTTTCCACCAACAACCGTACCTTCGGTGGTGATGGTGCTGCCCGCCAGTTCAGAATTGCCAGCCAGCGTCAGAGTGCCTTTATAAAGCTGCGTGCCAGCGGTGGTGAAAAGACCGTTCACATTGATGGCTTTTTCGGAAGTGAAGTTATCCACGCCGGTGATGCCGCCTGCCAGGGTGAAGGCGGTGCTGAAGTCGAGGGTCAGGTCGTTGGTGCCGCCTGTCAGGCCGGAGGCAAGGGTGAGGGTGGTGCCGGTGAGGGTGGAATCGCCCGTCAGAGTAACGGCCGCATTGTAGGTCTGGGAGCCGGTGGTGGTGAAGGAACCGTTGATGTTGATGGCCTTCTGGGAGATGAAGTTCTGCACGCCAGTGATGCTGCCGGGAAGCGTGAATGCGGTGCTGAAATCCAACGTCAGATTGTTGCCGCCGCCTGTCAGGCCGGAGGCCAGAGTCAGAGAGGTGCCAGTGAGGGTGGAGTTGCCCGTCAGCGTGGCTGCGGCGTTGTAGGTTTGGGAGCCGGTAGTTGTAAAAGCGCCATTGATGTTGATGGCCTTCTGGGAGATGAAATTCTGCACTCCAGTGATGTTGCCGGGCAGGGTAAAGGCGGTGCTGAAATCCAACGTCAGATTGTTGCCGCCGCCTGTCAGGCCGGAGGCCAGAGTCAGAGAGGTGCCAGTCAGGGTGGAGTTGCCCGTCAGGGTGGCTGCGGCGTTGTAGGTCTGGGAGCCGGTGGTGGTAAAAGCGCCATTGATGTTGATGGCCTTCTGGGAGATGAAATTCTGCACGCCGGTGATGTTGCCGGGAAGCGTGAAAGCAGTGCTGAAATCCAAAGTCAGGTTGTTGCCGCCGCCCACCAGGCCGGAAGCCAGGGTCAGGGAGGTGCCCGTCAGGGTGGAATTGCCCGTCAGGGTGGCTGCGGCGTTGTAGGTCTGGGAGCCGGTGGTGGTGAAGGCGCCGTTGATGTTGATGGCTTTTTCGGAAGTGAAGTTATCCACACCAGTGATGCCGCCGGCCAGGGTGAAGGCGGTACTGAAATCGAGGGTCAGGTCGTTGGAGCCGCCGGCCAGGCCGGAGGCCAGGGTGAGGGTGGTGCCGGTGAGGACCGTATCGCCAGCCAAGGTGACTGCTGAATTGTAGGTTTGGGTGCCGGTCGTGGTCACGGAACCTGCATTGAGGGAGATGCCGCTGCCGCCCGTGGCATTGAGGGAGGCGAGGTTGAGGGCACCGCCGAGAGTGAGGTTGGTGCCAGCGTTAAGAGTGAGCGCAGACCCTGCCACTTTGGCAACGGTGGACAGGATGATGGAGGCATCATCGGACTGAAGCGTGTAGGTGGCCGGGACCGTGCCGCCAAACTGGGCCGCTGCGGCGATATTGGCATCGGCAATGGCTGCATCCTGGCGGTGGGTAAAGGAGACGGGTGCTGCCGCACCGGCGGTATTCCGGAAAGCGGGATTGTTGGTCACTAGATTGGCGACTGCTGCGGTACCGCCGCCTGCGCCGTTGCCAGCCCGATAGCTCTGAGTATTCGCCTGCACAGTCACGCCAGCTCCAAAGGAGAGGTCGCCTGTGCCATCGGTGCCGGAATGAACAGAGAGGGAGGAAGCAGTCAGGTTGTTGTTGATGCCGATATTACCGGTGGCGGCCAGGGACATGCTGCCCAGGGTGGTCAAATCAGCGGTGGTGGCCAGAGAACCTCCGCCATTGGTGATGCTGATGCCGCCATTGGCCGTCATGGCACCCACTGAGAGAGCTGCAACATTGTCCACCAGAGTGAAACTACCAGCGCCCAGGTTGATGGTTCCGAGGCCGGCGATGTTGTTGTTGACACTGTTTAGGGTGACCGATCCGTTATCGGTCGTCACATTCAAAGTGAGAGTTTCAATGCGGCCATTGGCACCTGCGCTTTGGGAGATGGTTGCTGCGGCGTTTAAAACGGTCAGCGTCGTGCTTCCGATGCCTGTCAGGATGCCCTGGGTGGCATTCACCAGCCCGACGGTGAAGCCGGAGGAATTGGTGAATGAAAGGCTGTCATTGGCAAAGCCAGCAAAAGTGGCGATGGTGTTGACGTCAGCAACCGCAAGGCCAGTGGGGTTGAGGAAGACACTTCCTGAACTGGACTGGCCACGCAAAGAATCAGCGGTGATGCCAGCTCCGGTATTGGCCTGGGTGACGCCCAGTGAACCAATCAAAGCTACCTGCGCCCCGCCTGCATTGATCTGGTTATTTACCTGAACCGTGCCAGAGGAATTCAGCGTAATATTTGAATTAGTAGCCGTGATGCCGCCTGTGACCGTGACATTGCCACCGAAGTTATTGATCGCCACATTGCCCGCAGAAATGATCGGGCCTACATTCATTCCACCGGGGCGTGTCTGCCCAAAACCCAACCCGCCGCTGCCCACCCCTGCACCGCCCGTCTGAAGGGCCCCGATGTTGTGGGCTACTGTTTGAATGCTGACACCGCCTGTGGCCCCGGTTGCAACCGTGAGGGAGTCGGTGGTAATGGCACCTCCCGTGGCGGTAATGCCGCCATTGCCGGACGTCAGGGAAATATTGTTATATGTTACAGGGGCATTAATCGTCACCGCTCCCCCGGCATTGACGATAAGCCCACCGGTCAAGGTGTTGGTGATGGCAGCGTCAGCGATGAAGTCTCCGGCCGCATTGAAGGTCAGGGAGTTGGCCGAGTTCAAATCCGGGCTGGCATCGGTGACGGTGATGTTGCCTGGATCTGCCCCCAGTGCAGAAGTAGTGACAACCAAAACCCCAAGTCCCAACTGAGTTTGAATGTGGGCCCAGCTCACGTTGTTGACTCCATCATGAGCGGCATTGCTGATGGTCATGTTCGTGGGATCCAGCAGGAGCGTGCCAGCCTGCCCGGCTGGGGCGCGCAGGTCCGCCAAGCCGCGATAAAGCAGGTTGCTTTTCCCGGAGACTTCAGCAAAGCCGCCATTGCCGCCAGCCACGCCGCCGCGTGCAGAGATGTCGCCGTGGTAAACGGTATCCTGGTCTGCCCAGACGATGACTTTGCCGCCGTTGCCTTTTTCAGTGGCATCGGCCTTGATGGAGGCTCCGGCTTCAACGGTTGTGGTGTCTGCTGTGGGGACGGTGCCCTGACCCTGGTAATCCCCGCCAACGAGGACGGTGCCGCCGCCGAGAGCGCCGCTGGCGTCCAGCTTGGAGCCGGAGGCGATTTTGACGTCTTTGCCAGTGACCTGGATGTCCCCGCCCTTGGTGCCTTTGCTGGCGGTGAGGCTACCGCTGTTGGTCACCTTGCCGCCGCCGGCGCTGAGGAAGATCTTGCCGCCTTTCATGACAGCGCCTGTGGCCTTGACGGTGCCGGAGTTGTTCACGGCGAGGGCGTAGATATTGCCACCATTGGCCTTCAGCTCGGCCTGGACGGCTTCGATGTTGCCGGAGTTATCCACGCCAGTGCCGCCGACATTGCCTGCGCTGGCGGGCTTGACCTGGATGCGCTCTTCACCGGTGCGGACGAGGGTGATCTCCTGCCCGGCAGCCAGGCCGACGTCACCATTGGGAGCGATGATCTCGCCCTTATTGTCCACATGCCGTGCAAACAGCATGACGTCACCTTCGGAGGCATTCACCTTACCGAGGTTCTGGACGGCAGCTCCGGAATTACCGGAGAAGTTGACGCTTTCGGAAAGGCCGTTGGCGTAGTTCAGGAACTCACCGTTGGAGACATCCAGCGTGGAGGCGAGGAAGCTGCCGGTCTGAATGATGCCGGTGTTGCCGATCAGGGTGCCATTGGGGTTGATGAGCCAGATGGTGCCATTGGCTTTCAGGGTGCCCTCGATCATTGAGGGAGTGATGCCGGTGACCCGGTTCAGGGCGGCCCCGCCGGCCGGCTGATTGAAAATGGTGCTTTCCCCCAGGGCGATGGAGAAGGACGACCAGTTGATGATGGCCGCCTTGCTGGCCTGGTTAATGATCATCTGGTTCCCGTTAATAATAGGGGGCGCGACCACACCTGCCTGCAAATTGAAACCCGTCGGATTGGCAAACGCGTAGGGACCCGGGATAAGGCTGATGGCAGCCGTGAAGAGCATGAGGGTGTCGCGGAAAAGACGATTCATAGCAGCTTTCTGGAGTTAAATTAATCCTTTAACCTTAGCGGGCTGAGCGTGGCGAGCCGTGCATGGTTTGTCTAGGCCAAAATGTTCAAAAAAAGTCAGCTGTTTTTTAATGCTTTCATCCTCAACGAAAAACTATATGTCAGAAAGTTGATTCAGTGGATGAAATGGTGTTTTTCTATAATTATGATATCTGCCGGGTTCTTTTTCTGAAGAACGTAGTCCTGCAAGAAGTCATGTCTTTTCATTTTCCACGAAAATATCAGGGCTACCGACGTATTTATTTAACTCATATTTATCGTTTATTCATAAGAAGAAAATTCCCAAGCGCAGTGCGGAGAGAGGGGGGGGAAGACACACGCGCGGCTGGATTTAGTGCGGTATCCGAGCAGAAGGAGCTCATGGAGGTGCATGGCCTTTCCATGCACCGCATCAACCGGAATCGGCGATGGATCTCACCACCGGCGGCAAATCCGGTCTCATTCAGCCAGATGACAGCAGGTCCAGCCTTCATCCATGTGCGGATTCCGGGCTTTAATGGAGAAGACAGAGGAATTCAGGCTTTTTTGCGCCGGATCCCGGCATCTTCTTTTGAAGAACCTGCTAGCACATCGCGGGGTGTGTGCTCAGCGAGGAGATTGGACGTGCTGACTTCGACCAGGCTTTCCCTTCCCAGAAAATCCATCAGGATTTTCACACGCTCCTGGCCGTCCTGGATGCTGTTGACGATGCCTTTGAGCCCGCGCATAGGCCCGTCGGTCAGTTCCACCGTATCGCCTACGTTCACGCCCACGTGGACAACTTTGACATCCTGGCCTTCCATCTCCTCGCGCAGCAGGCGGATGATGTCATCGGAAACGGAGACCATTTGCTCCCCGAAATCCACAATGCGGATAACGTTTTGAGAGTGGCGGACCGCACGGACCGAAAGGGCGGGGACAAAGCGCGCAAACATGTATCCCGGGAAGAGCGCCTCCATGAACCAGACCTTGCCGCGCCGGGTGTTCTTTTGGAAACGGATGCGCGGGCAGTAGGTCTCCACCTCCGGCAGGGTCTGCATCACGGCGGCGGCCAGGTGCTCACACTTGGGCCTGGTGTGGATGACATACCAGGCGGGTTGATCGGAGAACATGTTCACGTTCACGCAAGGTGCAGGGTGCGGGCCAGAATGAAAGCGCCTGCCTGATGGTCATGACTTTTTCTTTTTGGCTGCGGGTGCAGGGGCGGCGGCCTTCTTTTTGCCAAAGCCGAGGCGGTGGTACCATTTTTTGGCGGCCTCGGGAGGGGCCTCGACAGGTTCCTCCTTGCGGCTGGCACCCCGGGCACGGCGCGGGCGCTCTTCCCGAGGTTCGTCATTCTTGGAGGGACGGGGTTTTCCCTGGCGGGAGCGTGGATTTTCCTGGCCACGGTCCTGGTCGGCGACTTTGGCGGCTTTTTTTGGGGTGGATCTGCCACGGCGGGGTTCTTCCTGGCGATGCTCGGGCATGGGTTCAGGCTGGCGATCTGTATCCCGGCGGCTGCGGCCACGGTCTGATGAGCTTCTAGAGGAGGTGCGGCCACGGCCGGGCTCGGCCGGGCGGGAGCGGTCGCCGCTACGGGGGCGGTCGGAGCGGCTTTCCTCACTGCGTGAGCGCTCGGGACGGGCGGTGGCGGTGCCATCGGTGACGAGCTGGAAGTCCACCATCTTTTTAAAGCGGTCCAGCTTGTAGATCTGCACGGTGACTTTGTCGCCAAGCTTGATGACGCGGCGGCTGTGGCGGCCGATGAGGTGGTTGCGGGTGGGTTCGAGGATGAAAAAATCATCCTTGATGGAGGACAGCGGCACGACGCCGCTCATGCCCAGGTCGGGCACGTCCACAAAGAAGCCGAAGTTACGCGTATCGGTGACGAGTGCGGGGTAGGGCGTCGGTTCACCGGAGGTGAGCTGCGCTTCCAGGTAGGCATACAGCTTCACTTCCTTGCTGTCGCGCTCGGCATCGGCGGAGTTCTTTTCAGTCTCCGTGATGTGCTCGGCGATCTGTTTCATCACCGGGATGGGGGCCTCCACTTTGTCAAACAACACGCGATGCACGACGAGGTCGGCGTAACGGCGGATGGGGGAGGTGAAGTGGGTGTATTTGGTTTTGGCCAGGCCGTAATGGCCCAGCGGCTCCACGGCATAACGGGCGCGCATGAGCGAGCGGAGGAAGCCGATTTTCAGCGCCTGGCCGATGGGCAGGGTGCCGAGCTTGGCGAGGAGCTTTTGGACTTCTGGGCGGTGGGTGAGGTCGCCACACTGGATGCGGTGGCTGAGGACGTCCTCGCGGTAGTCCTGGAGCTTTTTGTCCTTCGGCGCTTCGTGGATGCGGTAAACCGCCGGGCGGTTGCGCTTCATGAGGTCGGCAGCCACGGCTTCGTTGGCCAGCAGCATGTATTCTTCGATGAGCTGGTGTGATTCGTCGTTCTCGATGCGCTCTATGCGAAGGACTTTCCCCTGGGCATCTAGGCGGATTTTGTTTTCCGGGAAGTCGAGGTCGAGCGAGCCGTTGTCGAACCGGGCCTTGCGGATGCGCTGGGCCATGTCGTGGGCATCGTGCAGCATGGATTCGATGTCGCCCACGGGCCGGCGCTGGATGACGGCATACGCTTCTTTATAGGTGAAGCGCTTTTTGGAGCGGATCACGGCGGAGTAAAACTTCGTGGAGATGACCTCGCCGGTTTTCGACAGGAGAAACTCAGCACATTTGGTTAGACGGTCCACGTCCGGCTTCAGGGAGCACAGCTCATTGCTGAGCGCCTCAGGCAGCATGGGGATGACGCGGTCCACCAGGTAGGTGGAGTTGCCACGCTTTTTTGCCTCGACATCCAGGGGGCTGCCAGGGCGGACATAATGGGAAACATCCGCGATGTGAACCCACACCTTCCATTTGTCCCCTGGGACGGACTGAATGCAGATGGCATCATCAAAGTCGCGTGCATCATCCGGGTCAATGGTGATGACGTTGTGGCTGCGGCAGTCCACACGCCCTTCGCATTCCTCTTCCGCGGGCTGGTTGTCCGGCCGGGATTTGGCGATGGTGTTGGCCTCAGCCAGCACTTCTTTGGGAAAGTGCAGCGGCAGGGCGTAGTGACGCAGCACGGAGAGCATGTCCACGCCTTCGGCATCGGGTGCGCCGAGGACTTCCACCACTTCGCCTTCGGGCGGAGTATGGCGGTTTTCCCAGGCGGTGATTTCCACCACCACTTTGTCGCCGGGATTCGCCGGGCGGCCGACATCCTTCGGCTCCGGCACATAAATGTTGTGCGGGATGCGCGGATCATCCGGGATGACGTAGAGGAGTTTTTTGCTCGTCTGCAGCGTGCCGACGAACTGCTTGCGCTTGCGCTCCAAAACGCGCACGACGGAGCCCGCATTGGTCTCCGGCACGCCTTTGCGCAGGCCGGTGGGTTTGACCTCCCGGCGCACCAAGACACGGTCGCCATGCAGGGCGGTGGAGGTGGCGCTTTCGGCGATGCTGAGCTCGCCGATGCCGGACTCGTCCGGCTGTACGAAACCGCGGCCGCCGCGGGTGATCTGGATGACGCCGGGGATGAGATCGGCCTCGCGGGACTGGATGTAGCGGTTGCCCTTGGTGCGTACGATGACGCCTTTTTGTACCAGATCTGCCAGGACCTCTTGCAGCTCCTGCTGCTGGCCGCGTTTGAGCCGCAGGTGGCTGATGAGCTCAGGAACATTCGAAGGCGTGTAGTCCGCCTGCCCGAGCAGTTTGAGAATTTTCGATTCCATAGAAAGAAAGCTGCACAGAATCCGCCCGAAATGTCACCCTTGTTTTTGTGGATGACGCACGTCCAGAGCGGAAAACTCTGCGTTATTAATAATGTGTGTTACGTTTGATGATCGCATGAATCGCCGAGGTTTCCATTTCCAGCTTCAGGGTGTGCGCGGCTTCCGGGCCGTGCTGACCGTGGTCTTGATGGGGGCTGTCGCCCTCGGGGTCCTTGCATTGTTTTTGTTTGTCGGCCTTGCCGTAGCAATGGTTGGCCTGGGTCTGTCTGCCTGCGCGGCGCTTTATTTTGCCGTACGTCGCAAGCTCACAGGCAGCACCTATCGCTCATCTCCCCTGCAAGATCAAGCCCATCGTGAAAATCCCCCCGCTGACGTCAAGGTCATTGAGGTGGATGCGGTGAAGGTGGAGAGGGAGTGAGGAGGCCTCACAAGGCTGGAAAACTCGCCAGGTTCATCACTCTCCACTCTGCTTCAGTGCAGCCAGCTTGTGTTTGATCACCTCAATCACGATGGGCAGCACGGAGACAAAGATGATGAGCACGAAAACCAGCTTCAGGTTGTTTTTGATGAAGGGAATGCTGCCGAGGAAATAGCCAGCCAGGGTGAAGCTGATGACCCAGATGAAACCGCCACCGAGGCTGTAGCCCAGGAACCGCGTGTAATGCATCTGCCCGAATCCTGCGGTGAAGGGGGCAAAGGTGCGCACGATGGGGACGAAGCGGGCGAGGATGATGGCCTTGCCGCCGTGCTTCACAAAGAACGACTCGGTCTTGGACAGATAGTCCCGTTTGAACCACCTCTGCGTCACCATCCATGACCCAGCCTTGCGGCCGATCCAGTAGTTCAGATTGTCCCCGATAATGGCTGCAACGATCAGCAACGGGATAATGTACTCCAGCCGCACAAAGCCCTGGACGGAAAGCGCCCCCACCGCGAACAGCAGCGAATCTCCGGGCAAAAAGGGCGTCACCACCAGACCCGTCTCACAAAACACGATGGCAAACAGCAGCACGTAAATGAGCGTGCCGTAGTTTTGCGCAAACGTGAGCAGATGCTTGTCCACATGCAGGATGAGATCGAGAAAGTCGCCAATCATGAGGCGCAGACTTTCCAGCCCTCAGCGCCATGGGGCAAACGAAATGTCAGGCAGATACGATGGCGGGGTAGGATGGCCGTACTGCCGAGCCTGCCGCTGGGCCTTCACAGATTTCCCAGGCCGGTCAGATCTTCGAATTGGGATTCAGCAAAACGAGCAGATCTTCGGAAATCCACCGGCCATGCTTTTGAAAGCCCTGGGGAATGTGCTCAATGAACTGAAATCCGGCTTTTTCGAGCACCCGGCGGCTGCCCAGGTTCCAGTCGGCGTGGAGTGCCCGGATCCGGGTGGCCCCGAGGCGGTCAAAGGCGAAACGGGTCAGGGCAATGACGGCCTCCGTCATGTATCCATGGCGCTGATGGTCCGGGTGCATCCAGAAGCCCAGGTTCCATGTGCCCGCCTCCACCCATCGCAGGCTGATGCGCCCCAGGCGGATGGAGCCGTCGCGGGTTTCAATGGTGAAGGCACATCCCGTGCCTGCCTCCCATTCAGCCTGGTTTTTTGCCTGGACGGCCCGCAAGACATCTTCCGTCTCCGGCGCATCCCACGGCATGCCATCGCAGAAACCGGGATGATGCGTGGAGGAGAAGGCAAAAGGAATGTCCGCCTCGGTGATCCTGCGCAGGCGGCAGCGCGGTGTTTCGATGACAGTGGCGGAGGGGAGCATTTGGGGGAGGTGCTACCGATATCGGGATGAGCAGGCGTCTGTAAAAGCGGCAAACGACATCATCTTGAATAGTTGCTCGAAAGGTAGTCCAGATGCGCCAGCAGTTGGACCGCCAAAAGGAAGCCATTGGCGGCCAGAAGGATAAAACTGCCAAGAGGGTTGGCATGACCGCTCACCAAGCCGCGATAGCCGATGAGACCCAGAAGGGTAACAACGCCTGCCATCAAACACTGGGTCACAGGGTGGGTGTAGGTGCTTGATGAAACGTCAATTAACCACCAGCCCATGACCACCCACTGCAACAGTGCCAGAAATTTCGCGCACCTGGCGAACACCGAGTTCCAGGGATCATGCCGGGAGGGCCAAAGCCAGCGGTGTCTGGGAAGGGGTGGCATGGGTTATCGCACTGCGCGAATCAACGTCTGTATGCCGCTGAAAATGCCTCAGAGGAAAATTCTTTGACGGCTTCCTGCTTGGCTTCATCAATGGATTGCCTCATGACTTTGGTGAACTCTTCATTGAGGCCTAGCCAGAGTACATTGGTCTCAGTACCGTTGACTTTCCTCTGCCAGGCAACCGCTCCCGAAGGCTTGCGAAGGGTGAGCTCGACACCGACGTTATGCCAGGTCGTGGTGAACAGATCCATCCAGAATTCATACACATCTCCCTCCAGCACAGGCATGCCTGCACTGGCAGTCCCCTGGCCTTCGATTATGGGCTGGTAACCGGATGCCCGAAGAGCATCGGCCACGGCCTCGGTCATGAAACCTGAGACGCCTTCACTGTTTCTGATTGCCAAAGTCCCCAGCACCATGCCAAAGCCATTGCGCTTGTTGCCGATCGTCACCTTGCTGTCCACTTTGCGGGAGTCTGTGAACTGTTTCACATAGATGGTGCCGCGCTGCTGAGCGGAGCCTTGAAGCGGGGTATGAACAGCTTTGATTTTGGTGGTCCCAAGAGCGCACTGGGAAAGGGAAATTGTGGTGGTGGCCAGCAAGAGGAGACGGATTATTTTAAGCATGGGCAGGAAGATTCTACAGAACAGCAAGAGTGGCAATATTAATTCACATTCTTCAGTGAAGGCTGTGTTTTGACACTCCTATCCCATGGATTTGAGTGCATCCATACCGGCTGAATCCGGGACTGTCTAACGCTATAGGGTCATGCCGTTTGATGCCTCTGCTACCTGCCCACATGCCTGATCACCTGACCCTGCCTAACCAGAAGTTCTTGCATCTCTGGGACGGGCACTTTTCTGGGTGGGACCTTGTGCTGGATGGCGAGGTGGGCGGCGATGCCGGCGGCCTGGCCGAGGGCCATCCAGGTGGGCTCCATGCGGATGGAGGAGAAGGCGACGTGGGTGGTGCTGGCGGCGACGGGGACGATGAGGCCGTCCACGGTCTCGGGGATCATGATGCGGTAGGGGATCTCATAGGGCCGGGTGATGTAATCCAGCATGCCGAGGTAACCTTCCAGGACGATGGTATCCCCGGGCTGGCGCTTGCTGGCGGGGAAGCTATCAATGGGGAACTCGCCGACGGCGATGCTGTCGGCGTGGTGCTTGGGCTGCTGGCCTTTGCCGGTGATGTCGTGCTGGGTGAGGGTGTATTCGCCGATGAGGCGGCGGCCTTCGCGGACGTAGAGCTGCCAGGGGAAGCCGTCGTTGTCGGTGAACTCGTCCTTAGGCAGGTGCAGTTCATTGGCGATCTTGCGATGGGCCTCGGGGACTTCGGGGTCGTTTTGCAGGAACCAAAGGAGGCCGAGGGTGAGGCTGCGGTGCTTTGCCGCGATGCGCTGGCGGGTGGCGTCGTCGCCTTCAATGTAGCCTTTGTTTTCCTCCGGGAAGGGAAAACCGAGAGGGCGGGGGTTGATGTTGACGTCGGTCTTTTGATTCGGGATGTCGGTGACGGAAAGGGCGCGGACGAGGGTATCGAAGTGGGCGGGATTGTAGCCACGACCGGGCTTAAAGACCTTGGGCCCGGCAAGGCGGCCGGCCTTGAGGTCATCGAAGTAACCCAGGTAGGCGCTGCGGTCATAACCGGGCGGCGGGGCGGTCATGGGATGGGCGTTGGCGGTATCCTTGGTTAGGCAGAGGCGGTAGGTGTAGGCAGGCAGGCGGTCATCGGCGGCACCGGTGCTGCCGGGGAGGAACTCATGGGTCTGGTAGTCAAAATAGATGACGCCGGCGTGGGGTTCATCGAACTCCTGGCGGGACTCGCGACCCAGGCGGAAACGGGCCCCGGCGGCGGCGTAGAGGTCGCCCTCATAGGTGGCATCCACAAAGACGGGGGCGGCGAGGGTGCGGACGGCGGCATCCTGACGATTTAGTATATCAATACTGGTTAGGCGGCGATCTTTGACCTCGGTGGATTTTAAGCGCCAGCCTTTGAGGACGGTAATGCCGGGCTCTTTGGCAAGCATGGCCTCAAATACTTTTTCGGCGACGGAGGGCTCGGCATAATAACCTTCGTTGCAGAGCTTGGTGGATTCGTGGCCCGGGCCGTAGGTGGTGAGATAGTGATCGTAAACGCCGGTGATGAACTCTTTGAAAATGCCGCCGATCATGGCGCGGTTTTCAATGTCGCTCTTGCCGAGGCCGCTGGTGGTCATGCCGCCGATGTGGCGATGATATTCCACCAGGGCGACGCGGCGGCCCTGGCGGGCGGCACTGATGGCGGTGGCGATGCCCCCGGGAGTGCCGCCATAGATGACGACATCCGCAGCCGGAGCGGTGAAGGCGGCGGTGAGGAAGAGCAGCAGGGCGGCAGCCGGCGATTTCATGGTTTTGGCAGGACCTCGTATGGCAGGGGGACGGGTTGGGAAGTGGCGGTGATCAGCATGCTCTTCAAGCCATGCGTTAAGGTGCAGCGGAGAGCACTCCGTGACGGCGGGCCTTCCAGTGAGCGGCGAGATGATAGATGATGCCGCAGCTGGAATTGTGCAGGTAGTCAAAGCTGCCTAGCATTTCGCGGAGAGAACTGCGCACTGATTCGCCGCACGTCGTGGGATCTGCCATGAGCAGAACGAGGGCGGATTCACCCGCCTCGCGGGTGAGGTGCCAGATTTCACGATAGGGTCCCCACTGAGGATTGGGGTAGCCTTTTTGGTCCTTCCATACGGCGACATGGCGCCAGTCAGGACCCAGCATCTGCATTTGCTCAGGCGTCTTTTTGGCGAGGCTTCCCAGCACACTGGTGAAGCGCCGGGCGGCGAGGTCGCGGACGTGCAGCATCCTGGTGTGAATGGTGGCTTTTAACGCCGGGTCGGGTTCCAGATGATGGAGAAGCTCCAGTGAGCACTGCATCTGCAGGAGGGCATAGGCGGGCTTGTGCTCACCGGGATGGGCGGATTGTGCGATGGCTTCCGTCACATACTTTCGCCATTGCGCATGAAAGCGGTCTTCACGCGTGACGTCCCAGGCGGCGGCATAGATCATGGGGAGGCGGGCGGCCTCGTGGGCCTGGACATTCCACATGCGGCAGATGCCCAGCGGACAGCGGGCGCCATCGGCACGGCAGAAGTCATAGTCGTTTTCAGGCGTGACAAAAGCGATCATCCGCCCGGCGACATCGGCGAGTATTTTGCGGATCTGCATGCGCTTTGATTCATCGGCCAAAGGGCTGTGGTAATACTGCCAGAGACCGTGGACAAAATGAGTGACCTGATCCCGAGATGAATTGATGTACACACTTTTGCCATCCTCCGGGCAGACATTCCGGGCGACGAAACCCGGCACTCCGTGCACGGTGGCGCAAAGGCGCAGGCCGGTGAAAACCTGGGCGGCCTGAGCACGCAGCGCCTCCTCCCCGGTGACGGCAAACCGGTCACATAAGACACTGAGCATGGCCCCGCCGAGAATGGCCCCATCCTCCATGCCGGTGCTGTAGCCGCAGGGATTCGGATACTGCCGCCTCACCTCGTCTGCGGTGGGCAGGTGGGCCTGCTCCTTGCCCTTTTCGTAACTGCTCAGGTAGTCCGCAAAGGTATGCACCTGGGGCAGATAAAAGCGGGTCCAGGTGACGTCCCAGGCCTGGTCCATTTGCCTGGACAATGCTGGCTCTGCCGGTGCGGCCAGCGCGAATGAAGGAGCCATCAGGAGAAAGGCTGGCAGAGGGGAAAACTTGGGCATGGAGATAGGGATGCGGTCTCTCTTATTACTCGTCAACGCGTCCGCCTGGGACTCAGGATTTGGGTTTGGCGCTCCAGAGAGCCAGGTTGCGAAACTGGGCTCCTTCACCTCTGGCCACCATGCCGATGCGGCCTTTGCGGTCTTTAAAGCGCTCATGATGCCCCTCAATGGTCTGGTCATCGATCCGCGCAAACCAGTGGTCGCCAATGACCTCGATGGTGACTTTATGCCAGGTGTTGGGGTCGATCTTGATCTCGATCCTCTTCAGCTCCTCACGCCGGGTTTCCTTGGCAATGCCGCTCATCTTTTGCAGCCAGATGGCCTCCGGGGTGATGAGGATGCGGCCTTGGTGCAGGTTGGGCTTGTTGATGTCGCGACAGACAAAACCGACCTGGGGTGAAGTGCCCATTTTGAATTCGGCCTGAAAAACATAGTCGCCCAAGTCCACGATGTGTTCGCACACGGCTTCGTGACCATTGGGCCGGTTTTTGCTCGGGCCTTCCTGGATGGCATAGGCAGCGCCGTCCTGGATGCTCCACTTGCCAATGCCACCGCGCCAGCCGCCGGTGCCGGGTTGCTTGGGGTTTGTGAAGGATTCAGGGCGATCAAACTTGTCTGCTGCGACGAGTTCAACGACTTCGGAAATCTGCGTTTTAGGAGGTACCGGAGTCTCGGCGGCGAGGGCCTGGTGAGAGACCAGCAGGGCAAGGAGCAAGAGGCAGGCGGGTTTCATAAAAGGGAGTGTGGTCGCAGTGAAATCGAAACGCAGATGACGGATCATTTTTGAGGGGTGTTTGTGATCTTGTCCAGGTCTGCCAGCTCCACCTTCAGTACTTCGCAGGATTGTTTCACTGTATTAAAGGCTATGTAGAGGGAGCCGTCATGCTCGATGACATGCGGATAGTCAATGTGGCGACCACCGACAAGCAGACCGAGGGTGTGGAAGACGAGGCCGTCATCGCTGATGGCGAGGGTGAGGGGATCGCGCTTTTTGGGCTTGGGATTGGAGACGAGGACGTAACGGCCGTCCTGAAGGCGGAGGGCGCTGAACTTGGACTTGGCATCCGGGAAGTTGGTGCGCACGGGTTTGCTCCAGGTACGGCCTTCATCGGTGGAAAAGGCGCGGAAGAGGTAGCCGGAGTTGAGGTTATCGCGGAAGAGGGCGCAAAGGTTTCCATCGGGCAGCACCCACCAGTCAGGCTCCTCGGCGGCCATGCCGGCCTCCTTATATTTCACCATCGGGGTGGACTGCCAGTCGTTAAAGGCTTTTACCCCGCCGCGCAGGAAATGCACGGCCTTATTGCCATCGCGACGGTTCATCATCCACTCGCCGCCTGGCATCAAAATGGGGGCGAAGTTGTTGAGGGCATCATCAAAGACGAGGCCGAGATGGCTCCAGCTGGCGGACTCGGCGGACTCCAGTTCAAAGGCATGCAGAGAGAGTCCAGGTCCGGAATAACCGGTATCTTTGTACCGACTGGCCAGGGCGAGCAGCTTTCCCTCCCGCTCCCAGAAGCCGCGTGCGATCCAACCGTAACCTTCATCCGGCATGCCGGTGAGGTTACCGGGTGGGCTCCAGGTGAGGCCATCCTCACTGGTGGCGAAGCCGACGTGCTGGCCGGGCTGGTCATGACCGGGCACTTTGTTTGGCCCTTTGGAGATGCCAGGGCCATCGCTCCACATGGCCCAGAAACGGCCTGCATGGCGAACGAGGTAGTTGTGCTGGTTAACCCGATGACCATTCAAAGGGCGGGCATCATGGACGATGGCATGCTGCGAGGGGATCTTGGGCAGGTGGTCAAAGTCAATCTGATGCGTGTCCTTTGGCACCCAGTCAGCGGCCAGCATCACGGGGGAGGAAGGATTGGTGACGGGATGCGGCGGGGCGGGCGGCTCAATGGCAGCGGAAGCGGTGCTTTGACGGAGGCGTTCAATTTCATCCAGGGAGATCTTCACGACTTCGATGGTCTGCTTACGCCGGGAGTAGGCGATGAGCAGGTGGCCGTCCTGCTCGATGAAATGAGGGTATTGATAGGTCTCGGCAGGCCCGATGCGCAGAGGCGCGGTGATGCCGGGATCTGCCGGGAGATGCTGCGGGATGGGCAGGGCGGCCATGCGGGTGAAGGTGACGCCATCCTCCGAAGTGGAGAGGCATAGGGGATCCCGCCCTTTGGGATTGGCGTTGGAGACAAGGACGTAATAGCCCCGGCTGGTGCGAAGGCCGAAGAACTTGCTGGTGGCATCGGGAAAGTTCGTCTTTTCCGGGGCGGTCCAGGTGCGGCCATTGTCGGAAGAGACCGCCCGGTAAAAACGGAAAGAGCCGCTGTTGTCGCGGAAGAGGCCCAAGAGGCGGCCGTCCGGCAGGGTCCACCAGTCCGGCTCCTCGGGGCGGAAGCCGTCATCAGCCTGATAGGCGACGAGCGGCACGGCCTTCCAGTCCAACGGGGAGGTCACGCCGCCGAACATCATGGACACCTTGCGCTCGTGATCCCGTCGCAGCATGCCATACTCTCCGTTAGGCATCTTTTGCGGGGGAAAGTTATTGATGGCATCGTCCATCATGACGCCGAGCTTTTTCCATGTCTGGCTTTCCGGCTGCCATTCCCAGGCAAGGAGTTGCAGGCTTTTGCCGAAAAAATGGACCCGGCCCTTTTCATTAAAAGCCTCGTCATGACTGGCGATGGCGAGCAGCTTTCCATCCCGCACCCACAGGCCACGGGCGATGTAGCGGAAGCCTTTTTTAGGGGAGGGCGGCATCAGTTCCTTATCCTCACTCCAGGTTAGGCCGTCCGGGCTGGTGGCATAACGGACATGCTGGGTGGGATTGTCCTCAATGACCGGGCCGTGGCTCCAGATGCACCAGTATTTGCCCTCATGGTAGGCCAGGTAATTGTGCAGGCGGAATTTCCACTGGGGATCGCCATGGGTGACGAGGGCGTGCTGGCCCTTCAGTACCTGCATGTTGGCGAAGTTTATTTTTGTAGCGTCCTGGCCGGTGCCGGGCAGGTCCAGCATGGGAGGGAGGTCTGTAGCAGGGCAGGACAGGGCTACAAAACAGCCCAGCAGGGTGAGAAGACGGGATTTCATGGCAGGTTGGGACCAGAGTGAACGGTCTAAATGCCAAGGAGAAGACAAAAGAGCGCCCGGTTTCCGATGCCTATTTGAGACATGTGGTGAGCATTCTTGACCAGGAATTCTGCGAAATAAGGGAGTGCACCAACTCACAGAAACAGAAACCCCACAAAAACGGACCGGAAGTTGCCTTCCGGTCCGTCGTTGGGGGTTTGGGTTTTTTTATCGTAAGGTCTGCCGGCGCAAGCTCCCGGTATGCGAAGACAAACGTCTCAAGACAAAAAAGTTTTGAAGAGCAAACCTGCCCTACATGAAGTAAGACAGGCTGCTCCGTTATGAGTTCAAAAAGAACTCATTTATTCCAAATTACATCATGCCGCCGTGGTCATGAGCGTGGCCGGCGTCGGCCTTCTCTTCCTTCGGGATGTCAGCAATGAGGCACTCGGTGGTCAGAAGCAGACCGGAGATGGAGGCGGCGTTCTGGAGAGCGCTGCGGGTCACCTTGGCCGGGTCAACGACGCCAGCCTTGATGAGGTCTTCATACTTGCCAGTGGCGACGTTGTAACCTTCGTTGCCTTTGCCTTTCTTGACTTCAGCGACGACGAGCGCGCCTTCGACGCCGGCATTGGCTGCGAGCTGACGGAGAGGAGCTTCGATGGCGCGGGCCACGATTTCAGCACCTGTTTTTTCGTCACCCGTCAGACCCAGGTCTCCGAGGAGGCCCTGAGCGCGGATGAGGGCGACGCCGCCGCCAGGAACGATACCTTCTTCCACCGCTGCGCGGGTGGCGTGAAGGGCGTCTTCCACACGAGCTTTCTTTTCCTTCATCTCCGTTTCGGTGGCAGCACCGACGTTGATGACGGCCACACCGCCGGCGAGCTTGGCAAGGCGCTCCTGGAGCTTCTCGCGGTCATAATCGCTGGTGGTTTCTTCGATCTGGCGCTTGATCTGGCTGACGCGGCCGGAGATGGCATCGCTGCCGCCTTCGCCTTCGACGATGACGGTGGACTCTTTGCCGATGGTGATGCGCTTGGCCTGGCCGAGGTCGGAAAGCTCGATGTTCTCAAGCTTGATGCCGAGGTCTTCGGTGATGCAGCGGCCACCGGTGAGGATGGCGATGTCTTCCAGCATGGCCTTGCGGCGGTCGCCGAAACCAGGGGCCTTGACAGCCACGATGTTGAGCGTGCCACGGAGCTTGTTCACGACCAGGGTCGCCAGGGCTTCGCCTTCCACGTCTTCAGCGATGATGAGGAGAGGCTTGCCAGAGCGGGCCACTTTCTCAAGCAGAGGCAGCATGTCTTTCAGGCTGCTGATCTTCTTCTCGTGGATGAGGATGTAAGCGGACTCAAGGTTCGCTTCCATGGACTCAGCGTCGGTGACGAAGTAGGGGGAGAGGTAGCCTTTGTCGAACTGCATGCCTTCGACGACGTCGAGGGTGGTTTCGATGGACTTGGCTTCTTCAACCGTGATCGTGCCTTCCTTGCCCACTTTGTCCATGGCTTCGGCGATGATGTTACCGATAGCGGTGTCCCAGTTGGCGGAGACGGTTGCGACCTGGGCCACTTCCTTGCTGTCCTTCACCGGGGTGGAGATCTCCTTCAGCTTGGCGACGATGGCCTCAGTGGCCTTCAGGATGCCGCGCTGCAGAGAAGTCGGGTTGGCACCGGCGGTCACGTTGCGGAGACCTTCGGAATAGATGGCTTCAGCCAGGACGGTAGCTGTCGTGGTGCCGTCACCGGCGATGTCGGAGGTCTTGGAGGAGACTTCCTTGATGAGCTGGGCACCCATGTTTTCATAGGGATCCGGAAGCTCGATTTCCTTGGCCACGGTGACACCGTCTTTGGTGATCGTAGGGGAGCCGAATTTCTTCTCGAGGATGACGTTGCGGCCAGCAGGGCCAAGGGTGGCTTTGACGGCTTTCGCCAGTTTGGTGACGCCGCGCAGGAGGGCCTGACGTGCGGATTCGTCGAAGTGGAGTTGTTTTGCCATAGTGTGTTAGCTTGTAGGTGTGGGTTGTGAATTGGGATTGGGGCCGCCCGGGTTTCAGTCTTCCGGCTTGTGGCCGGGAGGGGAGGGCGGCCTGTCCGGATCAGGCGATGATGCCGAGGATGTCAGTTTCGTTGACGATGAGGAGGTCCTCGCCGTTGACCTTGACTTCCGTGCCGCCGTATTTGGAGATGAGGACTTTGTCGCCAGCCTTCACAGTGAAAAGGGTGCTGACGTCTTTGCCTTCGTCGTCTTTGCCAGTGCCCAGGGCGAGCACTTCAGCTTCCTGTGGCTTTTCTTTGGCGGTGTCGGGGAGGAAGATCCCACCGGCGGTTTTTTCTTCGCTGATGGAGCGCTTGAGGAGGACGCGGCGTCCAAGCGGGGTGATTGCGGTAGCCATAGTTGGTCTATTTTCTGCTAGCGTTTAGTTGTTCTGTTTGGTTTGGTTCATCTGCCCGGCTCGCAGTCACCCATGGGATGTGTGGCGGCCAGCCGGGCGGAAATTTTTTTGGGGAAATTAAAAGAAAAGGAAAAGGAAGCCGGACAGGAGGCGGTGTTATTTCGCCGGAGGTTTGTTTTCCTTGATAGCGACGCCGTTGCTGGCGCGGTCCAGGCCGCCGAGGCTCAGCTCAGGGGTAGCTTCGCCGATTTCACCGACGACGAAATCAACCAGCCGCTTGGGGTCTTCGGACAGGACCGCCTGAAGCAGGCGCGACTTTTGCTCGCGGTTGTAGTTCTTGGTGTCGAGATCCAGGCCGACTGAGCCGGGGGTGCCTTCCAGGCCTTTCATCTGGGCGGCCAGCTCCACGGAGGAGTTGATTTTCTTTTGGAGGCTTTTGTCCTCCACCAGTCCGGCGATGGCAATTTTCAGGCTGGGATTAACCTCGGGGACATTGAGCAGGTCAGTGACGTTTTTATTCGGATACTGGTCCAGGATGTCTTCGGCTTCGTCAGCGAGGGCGTCGCGATCAGAGCCAGTGCCGGTGTCTGCCATTCTGGGCGCAGGCTCTTCCGCAAAAGCGCGGTTAAGCTCGGCCTCGATCTGGGCTTCAGAGACAGCGGCGGACTTTGGAGAAACCTCAGGCGTTGGGGCCTGAGCGGTCTCTTTTTGGCCGCAAGAGACGAGAAGCGTGATGACGAGCGCGGCAGCGACGCCTGGGATGAACCGATTTTTCGTCGGTCCTCCAAAGGTCTCGCGGCTGTGGCAACCTTCCGGTTGCGATGTCATCACGCTTCGCATGTTCAGGTCAGCGGGGGGTGTTACTTATCCTTGTCCACGACTTCGAAATCGGCGTCCACGACCTTGCCTTTGTCCTGGGACTTGGTCTCGGTGTTGCCTGCAGGCGGCTCGGGTATGTCGCCCATGCCACCCATGTCGGGCATGCCGCCGGGGGCTCCGGCTGCGCCGGCCTGGGCAGCGGCCTGATAGGCGGCGGCGAAGAGTTTTTCCAGTTCTTCAGTCTGGGACTTCATCTTGTCGGTATCACCGGCTTCGATGGCGGACTTCAGGCTGGCGAGCTTGTCGGTGATCGGGGAGAGCTGTTCGGCAGGGACCTTGCCTTCCCATTCCTTGACATTCTTCTCGATTTCAAAGGACAGGCCTTCAGCCTTGTTCTTCACTTCCACGGCTTCTTTGCGCTTGAGGTCTTCCTCGGCGTGCTCTTCAGCATCGCGCTTGGCTTTTTCGATTTCTTCCTGGCTGAGGCCGGAGCTGCCCTGGATGGAGATGCGCTGTTCCTTGCCGGTGGTTTTTTCCTTGGCGGAGACGTGAAGGATGCCGTTGGCGTCAATGTCGAAGGTCACTTCGATCTGGGGCTGGCCGCGTGGCAGCGGCGGGATGCCATCCAGCTTGAAGGTGCCCAGCGTCTTGTTGTCGCGGGACATGGGGCGCTCACCCTGAAGAATGACGATTTCCACACCGGGCTGATTGTCCGCATAGGTGGAGAAGATCTGGCTGTGCTTCTTGGGGATGGTCGTGTTACGCGGGATCATCGGGGTGGCGACGCCACCGGCGGTCTCGATGGAGAGCGTCAGCGGGGTCACGTCCAGGAGGAGCACGTCCTTCACATCGCCTTTGAGCACACCGCCCTGAATGGCCGCGCCGATGGCGACAACTTCATCCGGGTTCACGCCCTGGTGCGGGTCTTTGCCGGCCAGTTTCTTGGCGGTTTCCACCACCTTGGGCATGCGGGTCATGCCGCCGACGAGAACGAGTTCGTCAATCTTGCTGGCATCCAGCTTGGCGGCGGCCAGGCAGTCCTTCACAGGCTTGATGGTGCGCTCAAACAGGCTGTCCGTGAGCTGCTCCATCTTGGCGCGGGTGAGGGTCTTCATGATGTGCTTCGGCCCGGTGGCGTCAGCAGTGATGAAGGGCAGGTTCAGGTCGTAGCTCTGGCTGGAGCTGAGGGCGATCTTGGCTTTCTCCGCCTCCTCCTTGATGCGCTGAATCGCATCCGGCTGGCTGCTGAGGTCAATGCCGCTGTCGGTTTTGAATTCGTTGACGATCCAGGTGATGAGGGTGTTGTCCCAGTCGTCACCGCCCAGATGGGTGTCGCCATCGGTGGCCAAAACTTCGAAGACGCCGTCGCCGATTTCCAGGACGGAGATGTCAAAGGTACCGCCGCCAAGGTCATACACCGCCACTTTTTCGTCAGACTTGCTGTCCAGGCCGTAGGCCAGGGCGGCTGCGGTTGGCTCGTTGATAATGCGGCGGACGTTCAGACCGGCGATCTCTCCAGCGGCCTTGGTGGCGTTACGCTGGCTGTCATTGAAGTAAGCAGGCACTGTGATGACGGCTTCCGTGATCGTTTCGCCCAGCTTGGCTTCGGCGTCGGCTTTCAGCTTGGCCAGGATCATGGCGCTGACTTCCTGGGGGGAATAGGTTTTGGTTTCACCGCCGACGTCCACCTGGACATGAGCATCACCATTGGCGGCGGCGACGATCTTGTATGGCAGGCGCTTGTCGGCCTCAGTCAGTTCAGCGAACTTGCGGCCCATGAGGCGCTTCACGGAGAAAACGGTGTTGCGCGGGTTGGTCACGGCCTGGCGCTTGGCAGCCTGACCGACGACGCGTTCGCCGCTTTTGGTGAAAGCGACGACGGAAGGCGTGGTGCGTGCGCCTTCAGAGTTTTCGAGCACCGTGGCCTTGCCGCCTTCAAGGACGGCCATGCAGGAGTTGGTGGTGCCGAGGTCAATGCCGAGGATTTTGCTCATGATGTATGGTTAAGGGGAAAGTTGGAAAAAGGTTGGGTTTTGGTGCTTCTACTTTGGCAGATCACGTGCCAGGGCGGGCAATTAGGATGTAAAGCGTTGAAAGTGAACTATTTAGGATTTAGGATTTATGATTTATGATTTGCTAAGAGGTGGGCAAATGGGACCTTTTGGCACATTTGGCGTGTCACTTGGCACTCTAAACACGATGATTGGCACTTTGGCCTGTTCACGATCTGCCGGAGGAAGTAGATGCGTACTCAGGCTATAAAAACTCCATGAGTGGCTCTGCACAACCTCCTTCCCTTCTTTGGCGGGCGATGACACTGCTGGGGCTATGGGTGGTCCTCTTTGGGATCGTGACAGTCTTGACGCCATGGCACCTGGAAGGAGGCCTGGACGTTGTTCAGGAGAAAGGGAAGGCCATCCTTTGGGCTCCTGTCCTCGGCGGCTTAGGGCTGGCGGCACTCTTTGACTGGCCCCGGCCAACCGTTTTTTCAAGCATCCTTTCATTTGGGATCCTTCTGCTGTTTTCAGCCTGGATCCTGTTTCGTTGCCGCACCCGCCGGGCTTACTGGATGCTGACGGCCTGCCACTTCGTCATCATCCTGACCGCCAGTATAGGATTCAGCCGAATGATCCGCTACTGGAGCGACAATCCCTGAGCCTCATTCTGTCACCTCACTCCTTCGTAAACTCCCGGTCAAGCGCGTCCAGATATTTGGAGATGGGGTCGGTGCGGGCGGGCAGCTCGTTTTCGATGGTCTCAGGGAGCTTCAGATAGTCGTCGAAAAGGCCGGACATGGCGGGGGAATCGTTGGCTTCATGGACGTCCAACAGATCGCGGACGGCATCGCTCTGGGCGCGGGCCTGCTGGGTGCGGGCGCGCAGCTCGCGCAGACGGGTGTCCAGGCCTTTGGTACGGCCCTGCTGGATGTCCTCCATGGCTTTCATGTAATCGGTGGCAATGGGGCGGAAGAGCACGGCACCGCGATTTTGCAGGGCGGAGAGAATGTTAATGTTCCGCTCCAGAATCTTGGCGAGGTCTTTTCGCTTCAGGATGGCGGCATAATCTTCAATGGGGATGGCAGCAGCCACGGCGGTTTCGTCTTTGGCAGGCTCCTGCTTTTTGGCGGCAGGTTTTGGCTGTGGGCGGGGGGCGGTGCGTGCAGGGGCGGGGGAGGGAGATGGCACAGAGGCAGTCTCAGCAGGCATGGACTCTGGCTCAGGAGCGTCAGGTTCGGGTGGGGCATCGTCCTTTTTGTCGCCAAAGAGGCGCAGCCGCAGGGGCTGGCGGGTGGTTTTTTCCTTTTCAGCTTCAGGTTCGGCTGGAGCTTCCTCCACAGCCGGAGCAGGAGCCGGGGTCTCAGGCTTGGAAGCAGGCGGGGAACTCTTTTTGGGCTCGCTCGCGGGCTTTTGGGGGGCTTCCGGTTCAGCGGGGTCAGCCTCGGGTTTCTTTTTCCCGAAAAGACCGAAAAAACGTTTCTTTTCACCGCCGTCTTCTTCAACGGCCACTTCCTGCATCACCAGCGCAGTGATGGGTCTGCCGGTGAGGATGTGGGCGACGAGCGGATCTGCCGTAGGTGCCAGGTAGGCCTTTTCATCCTTGGCATTCTTTTTGGGAGCCTGCGTTTCCTCTGGCGACGGCGCGTCTTGGTCTTTTTTGCCGCCCTTGAACCAGTTCAGCGGATTGAGGCCGGAGGGCTTGTCCTCCGCTGGGGCAGCAGGCGCTTCGGCAGGAAGGGCTTCCACTGGTCGTTTGGGTGCCGGAGGTTTTGCGACAGGTGGTTTTTCCGCTTTTTTGTCTTCGTCAAAGAAACGGTTCAGAAGCGGCGTGCGTCCTGATGCGGTGGTTGTCGCCGCCGCAGGAGCCGCTGCGGGTTCCGGTGTGACCCTTTCCGCAGGCGGCAGGTCCGGGGCATTTTCGGCTTCGGCGCGGGCCGCTTCTTCCATGGCAGCGGCGATTTCATCATCAGTGGTTTTCCGCCGGGAAAAGGGATTTAGTCGGCTCATGAAGCCCGGTTTATCCGCTTCTTCGCCCCCGGCTTCGGGTTCCGTGCCGGCAGTTTCCACGGCTGGCGGCGTGGAGGAGGAGATGGCAGGACGGGAAGTGCGGACAGGGCTAGCGGGGCTGGGCTTGACCGGGGCCGTGACGAGGCGGGAGGAACGCGGGATCTCGCTTGGCTTCGCCTCAAAGCGGAGGGTCAGGGCGTCTTCAAGCGCGGAGATGGTATCCAGCGGACTCAGCGGTTCCCCCATGCCGGGGCTGGCCAGGGTGGCGAGCTGCAGCGCCCACCATTTGTTGAGGCTGGCCTCACTGGAGGCAAAATTAGGGAACCATTGGTTGAGCAGCTCACGTTCGCTGCGGGGATCGCTGGCCAGGGAGGTGAGGAACCTGCCCATGCGCAGGCCGCTGTCCGGCTGGTCCAGCAGGGCCAGGACCAGGGCACAGCAGGAGGTCTGGTAAATGGTCCGGGAAAGCGAGTCGTCAATGTCGGAGGCGGAAGCCTCGATGATCTCTTCAATGCCAAAGATTTTGCCACTTTTGAAGATGGCGGCAAAGAGGGCGCTGGGACGGGCGCGCTGGCGGTAGTCCGTGGCCTCCAAGATGCCCAGGTAGAGCCAGTCTGGCAGCAGCAGCTTGCGCTGGGTGGTGATTTGCTTCTGGTTACGCAGGATGCGCTCCGCCAGCAGGGCGCGGATGAGTTCCTTACGCACATCCCCGGGGCGCAGGTCCGGGCGCATGTTCACATTCACCTGGAGGTGAAATCCGCCATGGGTAAGCTGGGAGATGACGGTGGTGGCCGCTTTGTCCGCCTTGCGGGCCGCCTCCCCTGAATTGAGCAGGACGACGATGGGCACCGACCAGCTGTCTTTGTCATGCAGCAGGGTGCGCAGCTCCTTGGAAATGTCTTCGCACTTGGCGGAGAGGGTGTTGCGCAGCGTCATGTCATCCCCATGCACAATGAACTGGCCGCTGGCGCTGGTGGAGGCACCCACTTTGGGCCGGCCAGGACCGGTGGGGGGGCCGGCCAGGGACATGGGGGGAGGCGTGCCGAGGCCGGGAGGCAGCGCTGCTGGTGCGGGGCCAGAAAGGGGAGGCAGGCCGGACAAAGGATCCGGTGCAGGAACGGGCGCAGGGCCGGGGAGCGGAGACAAAGCGGCCGGAGCGGGGGCCTGGATCGGAATCGGCGAGGCAGGTGGCGACAGAGCCGGGGGGGGCACGGGCACTGCCTCCAACTGCCCCGGCAGCGGCGGTGCCACCGGGATGACCTCCGCAGTGCCTCCTGGCACGGGGGGCGGGGGCATGCCCAAAGAAGGAACAGGCTCCTGACCGCAGAGGCTGGAGACGGCAAAGGTAAAGACGAGGGCGGCTGCGCGTGACATCGGCGAACGAAAAAAGTTACGGAAAGCGCGGATCCAGAACGAGCTTGTCCTGGGCGAGCTGGATCTGGTTCATCTGAAACAGGGCCTGGATTTCATCCTTCAAAACGGCCGCCAGTTTTTCCAAAGCCGGGGCCAGGGGGCGCAGCATTCCGTGGGGAACCTCCAGGTGCCCGTAGCTGCCGCCCACCACCTCCACACGAAAAGTCTTCTCCAGGCGCAGCACACGGAAATCCACCGTCGCCGTGCTGCGGTGCTCATGCAGCTTCCACACCAGGGTGGCACGGGCCAGATCCGGCTCCAGCTCCACGGCCAGGCGCTCAAACTGCACCCAATCACCCACCGGCGCAGGCAGGCTGGCGGTCAGCACACGGGCCAGATGGCGGTTCAGCTCCGCCTCAGACACCTCAAACAGGGCGGAGCGCTTGATGGCGGCCTGCTTCAAATCATCCACCAGTTCCCGCTGCCGCGCGCCCGGCTTCGGGGCCTCCACAGGGGCCACCGGCACCGGCCGGTGCGCCACCCAGGCAGCGCCCGCCAGCGCACTCAAAGCGGTGAGCAGCAGAAGATGGAAAAGAAATTTCACAGTCAGCCCGATGATGCATCAGGAACCCGGCATCCGGCAAGCTCCAAACGCGGTGCATTGCGCTGGCCGTGGATTCCCGTTTGGAAAAGGTGTCCAGTACCAGATTGGGAGGCGTGGAGTGCAGTTCCCCTATTCACCTGCCTGAGAAAGAATCACCATGCCAGTCTTTATGGCAGCGGTTGCGTCAGCATATACAGCCACACTCCCCGAAAGACATCTGCGCTTGTATTGGCAATCACGGAGGTATGCGCCGGGCTGGATTCCAGCTTGCCACCGGGGTAGTTGGTGGAGAGGATGCGGGTATTATTGAATGGCGTTTTGGATTCTTCCACACGGACACGGGGACCGAAGGCTTCCAGACCGAACGCCCGCAGGATGGCCCACTGCTCATCGGGGGTCGCACCCTGGTGATCCTGCTCATGGTTAAACGTGAAAAACCGGTCCTTGGGTGTGGCGGATTCGGCGAGCAACCAGGGGGCGGGACCGGGGATTTTGGGTGCCCAGTCCTTAGGCGCACCCGTGGCGATGACCCGCGCCACTTTGTGCTTCATGGCCATCAGGAAGGCATGGCCGCCACCCTGGGACTGGCCGGCGAGGACCATCTTTTCCCACTTGAGGCTGCCGTCATCGTTTAAAAACTGGCTCCATTGCTCACGGGCACGGCTTTTGGAGAGAATCTGCAAAAGCTTGATCACGCGGTTCTCGATGCTGTCCGCGCGGGTGACGGTGATGTGCTTGTGGTTGCCGCCCTGGATGATGCTGAGGCGGAAGTCCTCGAAGGAACGGGCGTCCGCATCCCGCTTGCAGATGGTGGCGGGAATGTCCGTGGGGTAGGTGAGGTTGATCACATGGTATCCCTGGCTGACGGCGAGATTGCAAAACTCCCTCGCGCCCCGGCTGCGGCCACCGGTGCCGGTCATCCAGAGCAGCAGTTCGTTTCGTGCGGTCGGCTTTTCCTTTGCCTGCCGGACCACGATGTCGCGGTCCACAAAGACGTGGTGCGGAAAATCAAAGGTCTTGATCTCCGCATCGGTCTTGCTGGGCAGAATGGCGATGCCTGCCAGTGCCCGCGCCTGCTCCGGGTCGGCGGCCTGCTGGGCACTGCAGAATCCGGTCAGCCAGAAAAGGGCCGCCAGCACAGCGGACTGGGAAAGAGATAATGCGTAAGCCATGAATCTGTAAACTTTCACGACTGCCCGATGTTTCATCCAACACGCCCCCAGGTCATCACAGCCAGCCCGTCTGGTTCAGCCTGCCGGTCAACTCCATCTGGCGCTCAAGCTGCCTGACATAAAGCGCGGCATTTTCGGCATTGGGTTTGCAGCGGGTGGATTCATCCAGGGTGACGAGTTTTGCGCACAGGTCATCGTAGCTCACCGTCTCCCCATGCTCATTGGCCTGGGCATAGGCGGCCTGGATGGCGGCCCCCAGGGCGGCGCCTTCGCTGGTATCCAGGGTGACGACTTCGGCATTAAAACAGTCCGCTGCAATCTGCCGCCAGGTGCTGCTTTTGCTGCCGCCACCGGTAAGGCGGATTTCTGTGGGGTTCATGCCGAGGTCACGGAAGCGTTTCAGGCCGTAGGCCAGGCCCAGGGTCGCGCCTTCCACTGCTGCCCGGGCGATGTTTTGCGGCTTCATATTGCTTGGGCGGAGACCGTGGATGACGCCGCTGCCCGCAGGCAGGTTGGGCGTCCGCTCGCCGTTCAGATAGGGCAGGAAAAGGATGCCTTCCGCTCCGGCAGGTGCGGCCTGCACCGCCTCCTCCAGCTGCTGAAGGGTCCAGCCATACATCTCGCGCACTTCTTCGGTCACGACGGTGACGTTCATCGTGCAGACGAGGGGCAGCCACTGGTCGGTGCTGTCGCAAAAAGCCGCCACTTCTCCCTGGCCGTCCACCACTGGGCTGCCTGCCACGCCATAGAGTGTGCCACTGGTACCGAAGCTGGCCGTGATGACTCCGGGGCGGATATTCCCCGTGCCGATGGCCCCCATCATGTTATCTCCGCCACCCGCGCTGATGATGACGTTTTCCCCCAGGCCCCAGCCCTGGGCCAGCTCCGGGCGAAGGCGGCCATGAACACTGCGGCTGGATCCCAGCGGCGGCAGCATGGAGCGCACACGCGGGTCAATATAATCGCACAGCTCATCGCACCACTCGCGGGTGTTCACATTCAGGATGCCCATGCCGGAGGCATCCCCGTATTCCATGCGCTTCACGCCGCTGAGCCAAAAATTGATATAATCATGCGGCAGCAGGATGGAGGTGGTTTTGGCAAAGTTCTCCGGCTCGTTCTGCTTCATCCACAGCAGCTTCGGGATGGTATATCCCGGCAGCATGGCATTGCCCGCCAGGGCGATGATGCCCGGCTGCCCGCCGAATTCATGGGCCAGCTCCGCACATTGTTCCTGGGTGGAGGTATCGCACCACAGCTTGGCCGGCCGCACCGGCAGGTCATCGGCCCCCAGGGCCACCAGGCCGTGCTGCTGACCGCTCACACCGATGCCGGCAATTTTAGCCCGGTCCGCCCCCAGCTTTTCCACGCACTGCTTCACACAATCATCCACCGCCTTCAACCAGTCCTGCGGATGCTGCTCCAGATGCCCCGGCGGCAGGCCGCTAATGAGCTCATAACTGCTGTGGCCCGAGGCCAGGATCTTTCCTGTCTCAAGGTCCAGCACGATCGCCTTCGTGCTCTGGGTGCCGCTGTCAATGCCGAGAAAATACATGGTGCTAGGGTGGTGAGGATTCGCCGCCATCATTGGCGGTAGCCCATCAAGGGGCAATCTCCAAAATGCAGCACCAGTGGTTTTTGAAAACCAGGATCCAATGCCAGTGCACAGAAAGCAAAGTCAGCCATGTGCACGTCAGCCTTGCCTCCCCCCCCGTCCTGTGGCAATGCTGGTACATGGTCACCAAACTCCTTCACACACGCTACCGCGTGAACGATCTGGACAAGACCGTTGCGTTTTACAAAGACGTTCTCGGTCTGGAAGAAATCAAACGGCACAAGTCTCCGCGCGGCTCGGAGCTGGTCTTCCTGAAAACCCCGAACAGCGATGAGCTGATCGAAATCTGCTCTTTTCCGGCCAGCGGCCCGGTCACGCTGGGGCCGGATGTCACGCACCTGGCCTTTGAGGTGGAGGACCTGGAGGCCTTCGCCAAACATGCTGAGGCGAAAGGCTACCCTTTTTCTGACGGGCCGACGGAAAGCTCCAGCGGCACCTTTGCCTTCATTGATGCGCCGGAAGGATATGAGATTGAATTGATCCAATATCGAAAGTAGGACACAAAACCGGGTGACCGGCGGCGTTGATACCCAATAGAGAGAACTTATTATGGACTTCGACTGGATAGGCGTTGCCTTCGATCTGACGAAACTGCCTCCCAAGGATATTGAGGAGTCATTCGAAGATCCATTCTCCCTGAAGCTGCTGCCGGATGAAAATGGCGACGGCACCAATGCCCGCTATTACAACCTGGGCAAGGCCCTCAGCGGGCGTGCCGTTTTCAGCGCTTTTTGGACTGATGGCAAACGTTACCGGATCATCTACGCCCGGGACATGACGCATACCGAGGCAGATTTTTTTGAGCGCAAAAAAGCGGAGGAAATGTAACCATGGAACCCCATCATCGCAAACCCGAGACCACGCAGATCCCCAGGTTCAGTGATGAGCTGCCTGCCATCCAATCCTGGAAGGAGGTGCCCTCCTTCGATACTGGGGAAGAAGAGGCCCGCTTCTGGGAGGCCCACCAGGTGGACCCCCGCCTGATGCAGATGTCCATCCACCGGTCGGACGTCCGTGAATCCACCACCATCACCCTGCGTTTTGACCCGCGCATGCTCAGCCGCATCAAGCGCATCGCCCGCCGCCGCTACCTGAATTATCAAAGCATGATCAAGCAGTGGCTCAGTGAGCGCATGGAGCAGGAAATGCGGGATTGAGCACCGTTGACCCTTAGCAGTTGAGTGTGGGAGGAGATGGACTAAATGCCACCATGACCTCCTCGCTTCGCGCACTTGTCTCCTGGTTCATCACCCGGCGCTGGCTGTGCTGGCTGGGGGTCGTCATTTGGGGCGCAGTGCTCTTCAGCCTCTCCTCCCAGAGCACGCTGCCACCCGGCCCCAAAATTCCTCACCAGGACAAGGTCGTACATTTTCTTTATTTCAGCAGCGGTGCTTTTTGCTTCACCCTCGCCCTCTACGCCAGGCAGACACCCTTGAGCGCCGGCTGGCTGTGGACCGTCACCGGCATGGCCTTTGGACTCATCATCGGGGCACTGGATGAATATCACCAGACTTTCACCCCGGGCCGCAGCGGCAACGATCCAGGCGATTTGCTGGCAGACCTCACCGGTGCGGGCATGGGCGGATGGGCTGCATG
Organism: Prosthecobacter sp. SYSU 5D2; assembly: GCF_039655865.1. Lineage (NCBI taxonomy): Bacteria > Pseudomonadati > Verrucomicrobiota > Verrucomicrobiia > Verrucomicrobiales > Verrucomicrobiaceae > Prosthecobacter > Prosthecobacter sp. SYSU 5D2. Next base: position 31,872 of record NZ_JBBYXL010000015.1, read on the forward strand.
GATGATTCTCGCCTGGATCAGGCGGAAGCACGGGCCGAAAGCTGCGTGAACCGGGCCGAGGCGATCACCAGCGGCGTCCAGAAGAGCAGCGGTTCAAAACGGGCCACCGTGATGAGCGCCCACACGCTGTCCCCGTCAAAAAGCAGGCCTGAAAACCCAAAGCCAGCCAGCATGATCCAGACGGGTTCACCATTCTGGGCCAGGAACCAGGCGCGTTTCATCCCCCATAAAACCAGCCCCAACAGCCCCAGCACCCCTGGCAGGCCGCTGTGCACAAACGTATCCCAAAACACTCCGTGCAGATGCTCCGGATACCAGTGCAGCGAGCAGGACCAGCAGTCATCATCCGCCCACATCCCCTTCCCCACCAGCCAGTCCTGCCATGTTGTCATGCTGCCCACGGCGGCATGGTAAATCAAAAACCGTCCGTTGTCTGACCGCGTCAGCGCCGTCTGCATCGGATTGGATGAAACCACCGCGTCGCCGAATTTCTCCACCGCCACGGACGCGTTCGGAATGCCCAGCCGCTTGGAGGCATCCTTCGCCGCCAGATGCGAGATCAGCGGCGCAGACACCTGAAACAAAAGCAGGCAGCCAAACATCAGTGACACCGGTTTCCAGGACCGCCTCCAGCCCACTGCCACCAGCAGCGTGAGATGTCCGCAGACCAGGGCCAGCAGCGCCCCGCGGCTCAGCGTCAAAAGCGTGGCGATATACAATGGGAACAATGCCAGCATCCACCGTCGGCGGTTGGACTTGCCAGCCGCTGCATTCCAGCCTGCTGCCGCCCAGCACGCCGCGAAGCCAAAGGTCAGGCCCGAATTCACCGAATTCCATCCCCCATAGACAAACCAGTTGCGCAGCCGGGCACCAAAGACCCCCTCCGGATGAACCGTGTAAAACACCATCAGGCTCACACACGCGGCCACCGTCGCCATCGCCACCAGCGGTTTTCCCACAGATGAGACCACCTGGGGCCGCAACGCCGCCTGCCAGAGCGTGAGCAGAAAACCCATCAGCAGCAGACTGTTGCCCCAGCCCTGCCACAGGCCAGAAAGAGTCGCCCCTGGTGAATCCATGATGGAACTGCGCACCAGCATCAGCGCCCACAGCCCCGCCACCGCCTGCATCCATCGGTCACTTTTCAGCGCCCCTGCCAGGTCTGCATGCCCCCCGGCAATCATCCATAGAACCGCCAGCACCAGGCCCCAGCCCAGTTGCAGCCATTGATTGTGCAGCACATAATAACCGCCCAAAAATCCCGCCATATTGGCCAGCAACAAGGACTGCTTCAGCGGAAAGGCCCCTTCATCCACGAGTGCGGAAGGCGAATCAGTCAACCGCCAGGTCGTAGCACCGACGGCGGAGGATGGCGGACGTTGAGGCATCAAAAAATCGAGCACCACCCTACCCCTGTTTTTGTATTCGCCAAGGCCTTCCTGCAATCCCGTCTCTGCAGACTTGCTACATTCTCACCCTGCTGCTTTAAATTCATCCAGTCAGGAAAAGTGCTTTACCAAAAGGCTTTTATGCTCAAACTGTTCGCCAGAACATCTAATTTACCTCCTTATCATGGCCAAATCTCCTGCAAAAGAATCCTCCGCCGAACCGACCAACAAGGTTGCCGAAGCACGCGCCCGCAATCTCGACATCGCCCTCCAGCAAATCCACAAGGACTTTGGTGAAGGCTCCATCCTGCGCATGGCTGGCAATGAAAAAGTGGATGTCGCCGTCATCCCCACCGGCAACATCCTCATTGACCAGGCACTCGGCGTCGGCGGCTTCGCCCGCGGCCGTGTCGTGGAGGTCTATGGCCCGGAATCCTCCGGTAAAACCACCCTGACCCTCACCGTCATCGCCCAGGCCCAAAAGGCAGGCGGCATCGCCGCTTTCATTGATGTGGAGCACGCCTTGGACCCTAACTACGCACGCCGTCTAGGCGTCAAGATGGATGAGCTGCTCGTCTCCCAGCCCAGTTCCGGTGAGGAAGCTCTGCGCATTTGTGAAACCCTCGTCCGCTCCAACGCGCTCGATGTCATCGTCATTGACTCCGTCGCCGCCCTCGTCACCCGCCAGGAGCTGGAAGGTGACATTGGAGACTCCACCGTCGGTGCACAGGCCCGCCTCATGAGCGCCGCCCTGCGCAAGCTCACCGCCATCATCTCCAAGGCCCGCACCTGCTGCATCTTCACCAACCAGATCCGTGAAAAGATCGGCGTGATGTTTGGCAACCCGGAGACCACCCCTGGCGGAAAGGCCCTGAAATTCTACGCCAGCGTCCGTGTGGACATCCGCCGCATCGGGGCCATCAAAAGCAGCGACGGTACCGTCACCGGCAACCGGACCAAGTGCAAGATCGTCAAAAACAAGCTCGCCCCTCCTTACACCGAAGCTGAGTTCGACATCATGTACAACGAGGGCATCTCCAACGTCGGGTCCATGCTGGACCTGGCCATGGAGCATGACATCCTGCAGAAACGCGGCTCCTGGATCAGCTACAAAGGCAGCCAGCTCGCCCAGGGCCGCGATGCCGCCAAAGAAGCCCTCAAGGCGGACACCAAGCTCTACGAAGAGATCGAGCTCGCTGTGAAGACCAAGCTCGCCGAGAAAAATGGCACCGCCGCTCCGGTGCCTTCCGCTTCCCCTGCCCTGGCGGACGAATAACCCTTGCTCCCCTGCTACGGGGCCCAGCCGCCTCTTCGGGCGGTGCGGGCCTCCTCCTCCAGCAGCCGTAATTCTCCCTCATACCGGTCAGCAGACCGGCCGTCCGGCAGCGTCGTCCCGGTGGTGTGGATGCGCGCCAATCCTTCCCGCACCAGTTTGGCGGAGAGATCCTCACCGTCAGGAAAGACGATAAAGGCATAGTGCCGTCCGCTGTCGAAAACGCCCTGCCACTTCGTGTAAACCGTGAAGGGGCGCTGGGTCAGCCACTGGTGGGCAAAAGCATGCGCCTGCTGCCCCACGGCCAGTGTTCGGGGCTCACTGAGACCGCCAAAATACCGGCCCTGCTCCTTCAGACGTTCCTCATTGTAGGCATTCCGCTGCTTCTCAGGGCAGTCGGCAAAGTACAGCCTCAGCACATGCACCTTGCCTTGATGCTCCACCCGGAAGCTGTCGCCATCATTGTTGTGGTCATCCACCACCCGGGCACCATACATCACCTCAAAGACCTTCGTTGCCTTGCCCGTACGCGGCTCGGGCAGCGGCAGATTTTTTTGCACCTCCCGCAAGCCCTGCACGCCTGCGGCCACCAGCAGGAAAAAAGCCAGCCAGGACCAGGCCTTGAAACGTGGACGGCGGCGGCGGCGACGGCTCATGCGGCGGCGGTTGGACGGGACCCGTTGAATACACAGCGCCTCTTATTTACGGCCTAACAGACGGCGCACCTGGTCCTCCGTATAAGCAGGCGTCCGCTCATTATCCTCCAGCCGGATGAACTGCGGCCGGTCGTTCTTGATCTGGCTGCGCAGGGCATCCCGTTGAGCCCCCGTTTTGAAAACTGTATCCGCGCCGTCATAACTCTGGCTGCCTTCGCTGGCTGTCTGACTGCCAAAGCCGCTGGCTTTAGTCTCAAAGGTTCCTGTCATCCCGTCGGGGGATTTTTCCGCCTCACCAAAGCTCTGGCCGGCCAGGCTGCTCTTGTTGCCGGCACCGGTGAAAGTGCTGGTCTGAAAATCCTTCCTGGTCGCAAAGCTTTTGGTCCCTGCATACTCATTGGACTTGTAACTCTTCTTTCCCAACCAGCCGGAGGTGGTCTTGCCCTTGTCAAAGCTGGATCTCATCCCTTTGTCGAAAACGCTCCGGTCATTCATATCGCCCATCCGTTTGCGGGAAGCCGCGATCCGGTCCGACATTTTCTGAGACATCACGGGAGGCGCCTTCGACTGCTCCTTGGAGGAACAGGCTCCCAGCAGAAGCGGCAGAAGCAAAAGAATACGGGGTGAAATCATGGACGGCTGGCGGGGGGTGGAAGACCCTGCGCACGACGGCTGAGAAAGAGCGTCTCCTTCAGCACCCCGGCGGGCAGGTGAAACTTGGGCAGTTCCGCCTCCATAGATGCCAGCTTACCCCAGGCCTGGTAAAGCTCAAAAATCAAACTGGCCGAATCATTCACCAGCGCCCAGCTGTTTTGCATCAGATAGATCTCCGCTTTCTCATAGTCCTGATGGCGTATGAGAAAGCGTATCCAGCCCGCGCACAGGTCCGGCTGCAGGCTTTGGGTGGATTCCAGCTTCTCCAGCGCCTGCTGGTAAAGCTCCCGTGCCAGACCGGGTTCTCCTACGTCTTCAAAAGCCTGCGCCCACTCCATCGGCTGCACGCCGCCGGGCACACTGCGGCGGATGACCTCCGCGAAATACTCCTGCACAATGACGCGCTCCCCCAGGGCATGGGCCACGCGCACCATCATCGGCAGTTTGCGACCATCCAGCCGCAGTGTTGGCAGCTCTTGCAGCATCAGGCAGGCATCCCAGGCCCAACGGGCACGTCCGGCCCGCAGCAGCATCTCAGCCCCCAGCTCCAGACAAATCCGGTCCCCTTCCCTGGCAGCGGCCCAGCCCAGGGCGATGTCATCTCCAGCCTTTTCCGGCAGCCCCTTCGCCAATGCACAGAGGGCCAGGGCGGCCAGCGGCCTGTCCAGCCCGGCCCGCGTCTCCGCACGTAAAAAGGCAGCCCAGGCGGCATGATTCGCCCTCCCTGCCTGCTCCGTCATCCATTCCACAAACGGCTTTAGCACGTCCCGGTCGCGATTGCGTACGCGAAAAAGTGAAGCCAGCTGGGACCGCCCCCTCTCTGGGGTCCAGGACGGCTCCTGCACCATCAGTTTCAACAGTTCCAGCCTCAGAGAAAAGCGGTCCGCATCTGTCTGCACGCTGCGCTCTCCCTGCGTCAGCAGGTTCAGTGCATCGGTAGCCCGGTCATGCTTGCGCAGCAGCCCGGCCAGGTGGGCCATGGCATCCAGTGACTTTCTTTCCACGGCCACGGCCATCAGCTCACGGAATTCCTCCCACCCGCCTGCAGCCGCGACGATCTCCGCCCGCAATTTCAGAACTTCCCGGCCAGCCGCGCCGGAGGCCTCCGTCAATGCCACTGCCCGCAGGGATTGCAGGGCCTCTTCATTGCGGCCCATCTCCTGCAGAAGCCTGCCCCGGTGCAGGCAGGTCTCCGCATCTGGCAGGATGCCTGTTTCCGCATGGCTGGTATAGGCCAGATAAAGACGGTCCCAGGTCTCCAGCGCTTCCTTCTTCCGGTCCATCCGCTCATACAGCAGTGCCAGCTCCCGTAGATACGGCACGACGGGCGGGATCCGCCCCTGCAGGGCACGCCAGGAGGCGGGCAGGGCGGCCCCCCTTCGCGTCAGCTCCGCCAGGTCATAATCCTGCGCCAGGAAATAAGCATGTTTTTCATGCAGCACCTCATCTCCCGGCAGCGGCGGTTTCATCGGTGGCTCGGCCAGCAGCAGTTGCAGGGTGAATTTCAACCCCATCTGGGTTTCCCGGGCGGTCTCGCTGGCCCGGATCAGCCACTGCGCATACTCCGGATTTGCTGGTGCGCGCTCAGGCAGCAGGCGGTACACATCAATCGCCTCCCGCGCCATCCCCTGGGATTCCAGCCGCCCCCCCAGCTCGCTGAGCGTCTCCACGGAGACCTCCAGGCTCATGTCCACACTGGCCAGGTAATCCCGGATCAGGCGCAGGCGTGTGGGATAGTTCACCTGCCGCAACTGGCGGGTCAGATGGCCCAGACGCCATTCTGTAAATTCCTGGCCGCTGCGGGAGCTCAGCCCCACGGCCCCCCACTTGGCGGTCAGCCCCTCGTTGGCCTGGTGCACCACCCCGGACAGCCCCTGCTGCACAAAGCTGGCCTGGATCTCCCGTGTCTCCTCCCACAGCCCGCGCAGGTGCAGAGCCTCCTCGTGCCGGGTGGATCCCTGGGGCATCAGCAGGCCCGGCGGTTCTCCCATGCGCCGTGCGCCGAGGAAGTCTCCGGCGATGAATGAGCGTAACTCCTCAGCAGCGGTATCCTGGGCACCGGCCAGCCCGGCCACGGCCGATTTTCTCAGCCGCGTCAGTGCGGAATCCGGGGTGCTTTGCAGCCGCTTCCACGCTGCCCGCAAGGTTTCCTCCCGCTCCTGCTCCGATGTGGCCAGCCGGTTGGCCGTGCTCAGGCTGTAGAGATAAGGATCATAGGTGCCCCGGTAAGCCCCCGGCCTGACCGGACCCCGCACCACCTGGCCCAGATACTGCCGCGCCAGATCCCAGCGCTCCGCCGATTCTGCGATCCGGGAAAGGAAAAAGGCATAGTCATCTGCCATCCCAGGCGAATTCCGCCGCAGGCTTTCACCCAGCTCCAGCGCCTCAGGATACCGCTGCTGATCCTGCAAATCACGGGTGATTCCCAAAATCGCCGTGTTCGGAAGCAGCCGGGACTCGCCAAGCTGCGTCAGCTCTCCTTTGGCGAAGCGGAAGGTGTCCAAATCCGCCAGCATGGCCACCACTGCCTGCAGGATCTGTTTGCGCTCCTCTAAAATTCCGTTCTCCAGCCCCGCCTGCCGGGTCCAGGCCATGGCTTCAGACAGGCCGTGGGAGCGCACCATCAGCCAAAGGAGTGAAAAGCGTGTCTCCAGCGTCGGCGTCTCCTTGAGTGTCTGCCTCAACAGCCGGCGGAACTCCGCCCCCGCCCCGGCATAATAAAGCGCCCACAGCCGCTCCACCGCCGGCTTCTCCGCGCCGCTCCAGTCTGCCAGCCACTGCTGCTGCGCAGCCTCATCCTGCTGCACCACCAGCCGGGCCAGCTCCTCGATCACGCGCAGCCGTACCAGTTCCACCGGTTCTGGCAATTCGGTAAATTCCGGCCGCTGCAGATTCAAAAAGGCTCTCAAGCGGCTCGTCGCCGCATTGTCCAGCCCGGGGACCGTATCCAGCAGACCGGTAATCTCCGTCACCGGCCCAGGAGAGCCCGTTTTGCGCAGATCCGTGAGTGGCAGCGGCAGCCGTTCCGTGCCTTTGGCAGGCACCTCATAGGCCTGGTCCTCCGTGCGTTCCAGGATCTCCCGCAAATGAGCTTCTGCCGCCTCATCGTCCGCCAGGCGCAGGCTTTTTAGCGCGATGCGCAATTGTGACCGCGCATCCCAGGGGCGGACACGGGCCACCTGCTCATAGACCCTCCGCTCCGCCTCGTCCTGGCCCGTCGTCCGGTAATGTTCCGCCAGGTTTTCCAGCGCCGCCACATCCTGGGAAAACCGGCTCTCCAGCCGCCGGCGCACCCTGTCCGCCTCAGCGATCTGGAAAGTCTGCTCCAGCAACTCCACCAAGCGCCGGGATTCTGCCGCCAGCTCTGCGGGCGGGGCCGTGGCGGTGATCTGCTTCTGAAAATAAATGGCCGCCTTCAGGTCCGCCACTTTCAGGGCAGCCTCGCGGAGCTGGCCTAACGAAAAGGGTGTTTCCGGCGACGTGTAATATGCCTGCTTCATGGACTGGAAAGCCCGCGCATTGTCCCCGCCTTTCTCAAAGACCAGCGCCAGCGCCTCATGATAAAAACCGTCAAAGGGATGTCGTCGTGTCTGTTCCGTCAGCGCTTTCTCGATCAGCTTCAACCGCTCCTGGGTGATCTCCTCCGGCAGCTCGCCCCCTTCAGCAGACCACAGCAGCCGGTCCGCAAAACGGCGGAAGGCTTCACGGCGGCGCTTCACATCCGCCTCCCGTTCCACAATGTCCATCTGCACCTGCACGTACTCCTCCAGCTTTTTCATCCTCAGTAGCAGGTCCGCATAACGCTCCAGCAGAGGTACCGCCGCACTGCCCGTGACTTTTTTCACTGCCTCCTTCCAGAGCCTGAGCGCATCCTCCGTCCGGCGCTGAAGCGTGTAAGCCTGGGTAAGGGCTGACAGAAGCTGGTCAGATTCCGGCATCTGCCGGTAAGCCTGTTCCAACAATCGCGTGGCCTCCACCACTGGCAGCGGGGAGGGAGCCTCACGCATCCAGCGCGGATTTTGTACTGAGCTCACTGCCGACTGCTCGGATTCCATCATCAGTTCGCTCAGGCGCAGGGTATAGCGGATCCGGTTGCCCGGGTCCCGCTGCATCAGCCTGCGCAGCACCCGCATGGCCAGGCCCTGGTTTTTATCCGTCATGGCCAGGTCCAGCAGCAGCTTTTCCGCCTCCAGCGGCAGCTCGCGCATCTGGCCCGTAGCCGGGTCCGTCTGCAGATGATTTAACAGCTCATACGCCTCCGGCAGCAGCTCTGTGCGCAGTGCCCACCAGGCTGCCCGCTGGATCGCGTTCACATTGCCCGCCAGTTCCGGTTTCAATTGGAGCCGGCCGATTTTCTCCATTGCCTTCCTGCCCATGCCGGGTGCTGGGGCGTCCTGACTTTCGGGATTCGACAACGGCAGTCCGAAAAAGGATTTCGCCTGTTTGATCACCGCCTCCGGCAGTGGACTGGCGTCCTTATCAACAGTCTGCCCGCTGGCAAACCCCTTTCCGGTGAAAGCATCCGGCAGCTTAAAATCACCCGCCGTGCCGCTGCTGGTCCGCACCTCCGACCTCTGCTCGCCCATGAGGACGGAGAACAGCCGTTCATCCGCATCCAGCCGGTCTTCATCCGTGGTGCTGGCCTGCCAGGCTTTCTCGAGCAGCGTGGCGGCTTCTTCCGTGTCCCCATGCTCGGCCAGCAGATCCGCCAGCCGCATCCATTCCTCTCTCCCGGCAGCGGGTTTCCCTGCGGCCTCACGGGCCAGTACGATGGCACTGTCCAGATCACTGCCGCTGGCCAGGAACGCCGCTGCATCATTGAGACGCCGCTGCTTTTCCCCCTCTGTGGCCGCCTGCGCGGTGAACTGCTGCAGCAGTTTCTCTGCCCGGGGCGCAGCACTTCGCGCCCGGTAGAATCCCGCCAGCTCAAAAACGGCCTCTGTTTTGCCGGGCTCCCGTTCCACGCGCCGGGTCAGAATCATTTCAATCACCGCATCCAGCGCCCGCGTCTGGGCAAAGTTCAGCGCCTGTTTTTCTACCTCCAGGCTCTGGCCCTGGGCTGTCAGGAGCTTTTTCAGGCGCGCGGCCGCCTCCTCCGGACGGCCCTGCCGCAGATCCGCCTCGCATCGCAAAAACACTATCGCCGGCAGGTCACTTCCATCCCCCTTCATGCGCTCGTCCAGCAGTTTGGCCGCCTCTTCCGCCCCGTCATGATCCAGCAGCGCCCTGACCAGCTCCCAGCGGTAGTCATCCGTTTGCGGCACTTCTTGCACCAGCCTGCGCAGGGCGCTCAAATGCTCATCCAGATCCACCGTGATCTCATTGAAGCGGCCCCAGTCCCGCCAGGCTTGCTCATTGAACGGCCCGTCAACCGCCGCACTCAGTTGCTCCCGCAACTCATCCAGATTTCCGAACCTCTCATTCAGCCTTACCCGGCGGAGAAAGAAATCTGCATAGCGGCCATCCCGGAAGTCGAGCAGCGCCAGACCCTTCAATAACGCATTTTCCGCTTTGGCAAATTCATCCGCATGCTCCTGGATGCGCGCCAGATCATACAACGCGTCCAAACGTTTTTGCGGATCGCTCTGCTCAGCCAGCGCACTGTAAAAAGCGGCCGCGCGAGCCGGAAAACCGGCGCGCAGCAGCAGGTCGGCCACCTGCCGGGACATCTCCATGTCACCCGGCCGCAGACGGGCCGCAGCCTCCCAGGCCGCCACCGCTGCCTCTCCATTGTCCGTAGCATGAGCCAGTGTGCCCAGCTCTATACAGGCCTGCGGTTTGGCGGGGTCCGCATCTTGCAGGCCATCCACCCAGCGCCTGATCAGCGTGTAGGCCAGGGCGGGATCTGCCAGTTCACGTGCCACATCGGCACGGCTGCGTAAGGCAAGGGTATTTTTCGGCTCCGTTTTCAGCACCTCATCATATAAATCTGCCGCCTTTGCCAGATCCCCGGCACGGCGGTAAAGATGCCCCTGCACCAGCAGCACGGTGGGATGCCGGGTGGCTGCGGCCTGGGCGGAGATGTTTTCCAGCAGCAGCGGGGTGGACCCATGCTTCTCATATAAACCCCACAGCAGGTCCACCACCCGGCCATAGTCCGGCTGGCTGACCAGCAAGGAAAGGTATTCATTGGCCAGGCGGGTTTCCCTTTCTGTCCAGGACTTCGGCGGCTCCTGGGCTGTCAGAGAAGCCATCAGGCATGCCGTGAGTACCACCGCCAACGAAAGGCGCTGCTTGGGAGCGAAAGATCTCAACGGGTGGTGCATTAGCGTATGGAGATACGAGCATACCACGCTCCAAGTTCGGGCAGAAGGTAAAAGCAGAATGCTCGGGCTGGCTACCTCTTCCATCAATCTTAATTCCTCTGCAAATTCTCATTATCGAGAATTGAAAACACTAGTGAATCTCATTTTTATGAAAAAGCCGTTGCGTTAAAGTTTGGTTTTCCATAAATTCATCTTATCACCCCGGCACCTCATGAAATCTGCGTCCTTCACCCAAGCTCCTTCGGCTGGCTTTAGCTTGATCGAAATGGTCATGACCATCGCGATCCTTGGCGTCATGATCAGCATTGCCCTGCCATGGTATGGGAAGAGCGGAGACGAGGCGCGCCAAGCCCGGGATCAGCGGAACGCTCAAAACATCTGCTCCCTGTGCCAGGCGGTGGAAGCTGCCGGACTGGAGCTGGTGGCTGACCATACCTCCACGCTGGACATTGCCCGCCAGATCGCAGAAGGCATCACCATTGAAAAAGGGGTGTTTAAAGGCCGCACCTTCCGCATCCCCAACCTAGGCCAGGAAGAGCTCGAAGGGGCCGCACGCTTCCTCAACATCCATGACGGCCAAGTGCGCTACGACATGGACGCAGCCCAACATGGACTGACCCCGCAGAGCAGCCAGAGCTAAAGCCGGTGCGCCGGGTGAACGAGACCCTTTGACCTTTCTGCTCGCGCCTCCAATGTAGCGGTGCCCATGGTGAACCGCGCCTCCCTCTTCCTAGCCCTGCGCTACCTGCGCCCGAAACGCTCCTTCGTTTCGGTCATCACCACTATTTCCATTCTCGGAGTCGCCGTCGGGGTGCTGATGATGGTCGTGGTGCGGGCGGTCATGCTGGGGTTTGAAGTGGATTTTCGCGATACCCTCATGGGGGCCGAGCCACATGTCCTGGTGGCCAAGGACACCGCCGCCCAGAATGCCCCGCCCTGGCAGGAGGCCCTCAAGCTGGCCCGGGCACAACCGGGCGTTGTCTCCGCTGCACCCTATGCAGGCGGCATCCTTTACCTGGCCCGAGAGGACTATCAGACCGCCGCGCCTGCTCTGGGCCTGTCCCAGACCGAAGGGGCATCCAACCTGGCCAAGCTGACACCTCACATCCTGGATGGCAGCCTGGACCTGCCGGAGGGCACCGTCGTCATCAGCGATCACCATGCCCACCAGCTCGGCGTGCGGGTGGGGGATGAAATCACCGTTTATGCCTCGCAGAACGTCAACTTGGCCGTCCGGCAGTTCAATGCGGTCAATGAAGAAGACTCCGAAGAGAAAAAGAAAGCCCTGCGCGCACAGATCAAACTGCATCCCCAAGCCCTGCGCATCTCCGGGGTGCTGCGCGGCGAGACCGCCGGTCCTACGGCTTACGTCTCCTTGCAGACCGGCCAGCAGCTCTTCCAGTTAGGCCTGGAGGTGAGCGGCATCGCCATTGAAATTCATGAGCCGCAGCAGGCCAAAGACTTTGCCAGCGGCCTCGGGTCCCGGCTTCCAGGCTACAAGTTCACCCTCTGGACCGATGCAGGGGAATCCCGCCTCGCGGCCATGCAAAACGAACAGACGATGATGCAGTTCGTCCTGTCCATCATCGCTCTGGTGGCAGCCTTTTCTGTGATGAACACCACCATCACTGTCACCACACAGAAGCGCCGGGAGATCGGAGTCCTGGCTGCACTGGGCAGCCAGCCACGGCAGATCGTCAGCGTCTTTCTGTTGCAGGCCGTTGTCGTCGGCGTTGTCGGCACCGGCATCGGTCTGGCAGGCAGCCTGCTGGTGCTCTGGCTGCGCAACGACATTCGCGAGATCATGACTCTGCTCACTGGCGGCCAGGTACATGCGGTGGAAGGTGTCTTCCTTTCCACCATTCCCGCCTACATTCAGCCCTGGGATGTCGCCCTCACCTGCCTCATCTCCATCGCCCTGTGCATCCTCGCTGGCCTCATCCCCGCCTGGTTCGCCGCCCGCATGGACCCCGCTGAAGCCTTGAGAGACTGAACCTTGTCGAAGCTGTAAATTTGACGGGAATATGGATTTATGGGAATATGGACCTATGAAAACGACGCTAGAAATTGACGATGTTCTTTATCGAGAGGCAAAAGCGGTTGCTGCCTTGACAGGGCGCAAGATGAAGGATCTGGTTGCTGATGGATTGCGGCGAGTGATCCGGCCTACAGCCACAACAAATGCGCCAGCTCTCCAAGCAGATGCTGCCGCCAGGCTGGTGGAATGTTTTGCCCTCGCTGACAAGGTCATGAAAAAGGCACCCCGGAACATCAGCGGGCGCGACCTTCTGGCTGAAGATCGCAACCGTCATCTGTCCGAATGAACCCTGTGACCATTGACGCCAGTGTCTGGATCGCTGCCCAGGATACTGCTGATGTTTTCTGTCAGCAGAGCAGGGAGTTTCTGACTGCCTGCCTGACGCAAGGGCTTTCCCTTCACGTCCCTGCCTATGCCAGGGTGGAAGTGGCCTGTGCTCTCGCCAGAAAACTTCGCGACCCGGACCAGGGGCAGGAGCTCACCCGATCTGTCTTTTTAGCCGCCGGAGTTCAGGAGTGGGAGATGAATGCGTGGCTGCTGACGGCATCCTTGACCTTGGGCACCTCCCAGTTTCTGCGAGGGGCCGATGCGCTGTATGCCGGAACCGCTTCGTTATCTGGCAGCACCCTGGTATCTTGGGACAAAGAACACCTGCTCCGTGCCGGGGGCATTTCCCCTGCTGACTGGATGACTGCCAACCGCCAACCCGCCCCATGATTTCCAACGCTCCTTTTTTCCTTGCCCTGCGCTACCTGCGGCCCAAGCGGTCTCTGGTCTCCATCATCTCGCTCATCTCAGTGCTGGGGGTCATGCTGGGGGTGGGGGTGCTGGTGGTGGTGATGTCGGTCTTCAAGGGCTGGCAGGTGGAGTTCAAGGAACTGCTGCTGGGATTTGAACCGCATGTGGTGCTGGTCCAGGATGCGCGCTATACGGGGGAGTTGCCGGAAGGTGTGCCGGAACCGGAGCGCAGCAACTGGCGTGAAGTTCTCAAACAGATGAAGGCGATGCCGGGCGTGCTTTCCGCCACCCCGATGGCGGAGAATACGATCGCCGCCCGCACAGCCGACTCCGATCCAGAAGGGGTGGAGCTCTTCGGCCTTCAGGACAGCCCGGACAATGGTCTCATGCAAAAGCTCTCCAAACACATTGTGGAAGGGAGCTTCGATCTGAAGCAGGACAACATCATCATCACCGATAAACTGGCGAAAAAGCTCGGTGTGAAACTCGGGGATCCTTTGTCCATCCTGGCTTCTGACACCATCCGCCAGATGATCAAGGACCTGCGGACTGCGGAGGAATCCGCCGATCCCCAGGCAGCCCAGGCCGCGAAGGATGAAATCGTGGTGCTGCCGCGTGACCTGACCATCGTGGGCATCCTGCGGGCCGACACGGCCGGGGAGCGGTGTTATGCGCCCTTGTTTGTGGCGCAGGAACTTTTCAATTTGGATGACGACGTCAGTGGTATCGAAGTGGAACTGGCAGATCCCTCGCAGGCGGACGCCTTTGCGGAAGCCCTATACGATGGGGATACGCTGCCCTTGGACTGGAATGTGCGAACCTGGACGATGGAGCATGGTTCCCGCCTGCAGTCGGTGGAGAACCAGCAGTCCCTGATGTACTTCCTGCTGTTCTTCATCATGCTGGTGGCCGCCATCTGTGTGATGAACACGACGATCACGGTGACGGTGCAAAAGCGGCGGGAGATTGGCATCCTCACGGCCCTGGGCAGCCGGGCGCAGCAGATTGTGGCCATCTTCCTGGCCCAGGCCGGCATTGTGGCGCTGGTGGGCATCGTGCTCGGCCTGGCGGGTGGCATGACGGTGCTGCATTTCCGCAATGATTTGCGTGACTTCATCTCCGAGGCGACGGGGCGCGACTTCTTCCCGCAGGACATCTATTTCCTCAGCGAGATCCCCTCCCAGGTGCAGATGGTGGACCTGAGTTTTATCTGCGGACTCGCCATTGTGCTCTGCCTCCTGGCCGCACTCATCCCGGCTTTCTTTGCCGCCCGGGTGGACCCGGCGGTGGCGCTGCGGGATTAGCAAAGTGCGCAACCTGCTGAAATCCTGCCCCATCTCCACCGTTCCCCTTTGTACATGATCCGTCTCCCGCTTTCCGCCTGCACTGCCGCCCTGCTTCTGACCTCCTGTGGAGAAGAACCCAAAGCCACCACGACCACCTCAGCCACAGCTCCCGCCACTGTCGCAAAAGAAGTCCCGGCACCCACACCCACGCCTGCCGCGCCCGCAACAGCTCCGGCACCCGCTGCTGAAACGACTTATTGGACAGCGGAGAAGCTGCACACCGAGATCAAGTATCACAACCACGAATACGCCGGCAATGGCGAGTTCAGCATTGAGGACGGCAAGCCCATCGCCCTGAATCTGCGAGAGGCCAAAGTGACGAACCTGGTGTTCCTGGAGAAGCTCAAGCCCCTGGCCCTGGATCTCAGCGGCACCCCCATCAAGGACATCCGCCCGTTGAAAGGCATGAAGCTCATTGAGCTCTACCTCGAAGACAGCCCGGTCACAGACCTGTCTCCGCTGCGGGGCATGCCGCTGGAAAAGCTGTACCTGAGCCGCACGCCGGTCTCCGACCTCAGCGCGCTGGAAGGTGCGCCGCTGGTGGAGTTCAATGCCGTGGACACGAAGGTCACGGACGTGAGCCCGCTTTCCAAAAGTCCCATTCAGATGCTGTGGCTGACCGGCACACCGGTGGAAAGCATCGCAGGACTGAAGGGCGTGCCGTTGGTGTCGCTGACTCTGCATCGCACCAAGGTGATGGACCTTTCGCCGCTGAGCGGCAGCGCACTGCAGCGCCTGCACATTGGTGAGACACCGGTCACCGACCTTTCACCGCTGGCGGGGATGCGGCTAACGCGCCTGGTGTTTACGCCGGCTACCGTGAAAGCAGGACTGGAGGCGGCCAAAGCGCTACCGTTGAAAGAGATCGGCACCCGCTTTGATGAAACTGGCAGTGACCTGCTGCCGCCGGAAGCCTTCTGGGCGCAACAGGGGCAGTGAGGCGGTGATTGGATCTGCGCAGGCGCGAAGCGTCCTGGAGTGCGGTGCAAGCGCTCAAGCGCATCACCGCTTTTCTTTCCGGGTGAATCATGGCCTAACAGAATGGGTGGTCAAAGGAGGCCGTTCGCCAGGGCTTACAAGCAGGTGCGGCGATTACGAGATGATCCGCGGCTCCGGCGAAAGCGGCGATGCCGAGGCAAGAGATTTGCGTCTTGCCTCTCTTCGCCGCACTCCAGGACGCTGCCGCGTTTTGCGATGGGATCTGCGATGGCGCGAAGGACTAACCATAAGTTATTCAACGCGGATGACTTTATAAAAAGCAAACGGGTGAGGTCTGGCAACCTCACCCGTTTGAAGAAGGAATTTAATCCTGCAAAGATCAGCCCTGGGCGGCTTTGGCGGCGGCGATGGCGGCCTCGGCTTTGTCGGCTTCGAGCTTGGCATCCAGAACCTGGCGCTTGAGGCTGGTGCCGGTCTTCTTCGCATACCACAGCACCAGCGGGCTGGCGATGAAGATGGAGGAATAGGTGCCCAGAAGCACACCAATGGTGATCGGCACGGCGAATTCCAGCATGGCCGGATTCCCCAGGAAGAGGAGGGCAATCATCGGAGCCAGAGCCGTCGGACCCGTGAGGATGGTACGGCTGAGGGTCTTGCAGATGGCGTCATTCATGAGGTCGCGGGTGCTGCCACCGACGCCCTTCTGGATGTTTTCGCGGATACGGTCGAAGACGACGATGGTATCGTTGATGGAATAACCGGCGACGGTCAGCATGGCACCGATGTGGATGAGGCTGAGCTCCTGGCCGAAGAGGACGCAGAGACCGGGAACCATGAGCACGTCATGGAAGAGGGCGACGATGGCACCGACGGCAAAGGCGAACTCAAAGCGGAAGATGAGGTAGGCGAAGATGGCGATGAGGGCGATGCTCAAGGCGATGAGGGAGATCTTGGCGGCTTCATCTCCAATGACGGCACCCACACGGCTGCCTTCGGTGCCGGAGATCTGGTCGGCAAACTTCACCTTCACGGCGTCCTCAATGACCGGACCGGCTGCGAACTCGCTGCGGATGGCGATGACGTCACCGCCAGTGGCATTGCCTTTGCGCTGGAGGTAGAAGCTGCCAATGCCGCTGCCATCTTCCAGTTTGAGGTCTTTGAGCACGGTCTCCAGCTCACCATCGGTAAGGGTCTTGCCTTCCTTGAGTTCGACGTGGGTGAGGGAACCGCCGCGGAAGTCAATGCCGAGGCTGGCCGTACCCTTCATGGCGAGGGTGCCAAAGGAAATGGCGGTGATGATCAGAGAGGCAAAGATGAAGCCCTTGGCCTTGGAAAGGATGTCAAAGACACCGTCCGGAATCAGCTTGGTGGTTTTGAGGCTGGTCAGGATGCCTTTGTCAATCACCCACATGAAGATGACGCGGGTGACAATGAGGGCGCCGACCATGGAGGACAGCAGACCAAGCATGAGGGTAATCGCGAAACCCTTCACCAGACCGCCGGCGACACTGAAGAGGATGATGGCGGAGATGAGGGTGGTGATGTTGGAATCCGCAATGGCCGAGAAGGCCTTTTCATAAGCGGCTTCCAGCGCACCAGCGAGGGTTTTGCCAGCCTCCATTTCCTCGCGAAGACGTTCATAGATCAGCACGTTGGCATCCACAGCCATGCCGATGGTGAGGACGATACCGGCGATACCGGGCATCGTCAGCGTGAAGCCGAAGAGCGACATGCCGCCAAAGAGGATGGTGAGATTGATGACCAGACCGACGATGGCGATGAGGCCAGCCATGCGGTAAACGAAGAGCATGAACAGTGTGGTGAAAGCCAGGCCGCCAATACCGACCCACTTGCCCTGGTTGATGGAGGACTCACCATAAGCGGAAGAGACGGCGCTCTCTGAAAGGATGGTCATGGGGTTTTCCAGCGGGTTCTCCAGGAGGCTGGCGAGGGTGCGGGCTTCCAGTTCCTTGAAGCGGCCGCTGATGACGGCGGTGCCGCCGAAGCTGGCCGCCTGAAGGACGGGAGCGGAGATGATTTCTTTGTCCACCACGATGGCCATCTGGCGGCCCTGATTGGAGGCCGCGACTTCATCGAAGAGCCTGGAGCCGGTACTATCGAAATTCAGGATGACCTTCCAGCCTTCGGCATCAAAGGTGGCGAAGGCTTCCTTGACATACTTGCCTTCCATGTCGGCGCGGTTGCGGACGAGCTCGCTGCCACGGCTGGGAAGCTCATTGCCCTCGGCGTCTTTTTCAGCCTTGTAGGGCAGTTCATCCCAGCCGGGTTCCTTGACACCACCGTTGGCCTGGATTTCAGCCAGCTTGGAAGCGCTCTGCTGGTGGACGATGCGGAATTCCAGGAAGGCGACCTGCTGGATTTTTTCGCGGACGTTGGCGAATTCCTCCGCCTTCACACCGGGCATCTGGATGAGGATGCGGTCATCCCCCTGAGGCTGCATGGAAAGGTCGAGCACGCCTTCCGGGTTGAGGCGCTTTTCCAGGATGGCCATGGCCTGCTGGACGGAGTCTGCAGTAACGGGCTTGCTGCTGCCATCATCGAGCTTTCCTGGCTCGAGCTGCACGACGAACTCGCTGCCGCCCTGAAGGTCAATGCCCTTCTTGATGCCCATGTTGTTCACCGTGATCACCGCGAAGATGGTAGCAATGAAGATGAGCAGGGTGCCGTAGAGGCGCTTGCTGTCATGCCGGACGGTGCCGATGTAAAAGAGGAGCAGCAGAAGGATCGAGGATCCAACGAGGAAGGTTAAGATGGGGGCCATGGTGGGGTTGTTTTTCTAAAAGTGCTCAGTGCGCGGTGCTCAGTAAGCACGGGCGGCAGCAGGTCATGCAGCAGTGGTGGTGGCTTCGACGACGTCGGACTTTTTGCTGATGGTGGCGATGGCGCTGCGCTCGTATTCGACCTTCACATTGTCGGCCAGTTTGACCATGACGGTCTTGTCCTTGACGCTGGTGATGATGCCGTGCTCGCCGCCGTTGAGGATGACATGGTCACCGACCTTGACGCTGTTGATGAGCTTTTCCAGTTCCTTCTGGCGCATGCGCTGGGGGCGGATGAGCAGGAAGTACATCATGATGAACATGAGCACCATGAACACCATGGGATTGCCAAAGAGGCCGCCGGGAGCAGCGCCTCCAGCAGGGGCTTGGGCGAGGATGGTGAGGAAGGATGCGGTCATGAATCGGTATTTTCGGGGCGGGTTTGGTAACGGGCAACGACCTCGGCGCGGAAGTCCGCAAAGCAACCTTGTTCGATGGCTGAGCGGGCCCTGGACGCGAGGGACAGGTAGAAATGCAGATTGTGCAGGGAAATCAACCGTAAACCCAGCACCTCCTGGGTATTGATCAAATGGCGGATGTAGGCTCTGGAAAAGCCCTGGCAGAGCGGATGGGTGTCCTCCGCGAGGGGGCGGAAGTCTTTGGCGAACTTGTTGTTTCGCAGGTTCAGGGTGCCCTCGTGGGTATAGGCGGTGCCATTGCGGGCCAGGCGGGTGGGCAGCACGCAGTCAAACATGTCAATGCCGCGGGCGATGAGCTCCACCATCTGCGGCGGGGTGCCGAGGCCCATGGCATAACGGGCTTTGTTTTCCGGCAGGAGGGGGCAGGTCCACTCAGCAATGCGCATCATGTCCTCCTCCGGCTCGCCAACGCTGAGGCCGCCGATGGCGTATCCGCTGAAGCCCATGGCCACAAGTTCCCGTGCGGAGTGCTGGCGCAGATCTTCATAAGTGCTGCCCTGGACGATGCCGAAATGAAGCTGCGCACCACCACCGGTCTGCGGCTGGTGTTTGTCAATCCAGTCCCGGCAGCGGCGTGCCCAGCGCAGGGTCAGCTCCAGGCTTTCCTTGGCCGGTTTGTGCTCGCAGGGCCAGGGCGTGCATTCATCAAACAGCATGGCGATGTCGCTGCCCAGCGTGGCCTGGATCTCCATGGCGGTCTCCGGCCCCAGGAACATAGGGGTTCCGTCCACATGATTGTTAAAGTAACAGCCTTCCTCCTTGAGCTTGCGCAGCTTGGCCAAAGAAAAGACTTGGTATCCGCCGCTGTCGGTGAGGATGGGGCGGTCCCAGTTCATAAACTTGTGCAGACCACCGGCGGCACCGATGATTTCCATTCCGGGGCGCACCCAGAGGTGATAAGTGTTCCCCAGGATGATCTGCGCCTCCAGGGAGCGCAGCTCCTCCGGATGCACGGCCTTGACGGTAGCCTGGGTACCGACGGGCATGAAGATGGGCGTCTCGATCACGCCATGAGGCGTCGTCAGCCTGCCGCGACGAGCGGAGGAGCCGGGATCGGTGGCCAGAAGTTCAAACATGGTACGGGAACTAAACAGGGAAAAGGGCGCGGAGTGTGGCGGACGATGGGCCGGGTGTCAAAGGCGGTGTTGGGGGAGGGAGGGTAGAAAGATGGGGGGATAAAAAGATTTTTTCTGAGAATTGAATGAGAACGGCTGGAATGCAGGAGAGGTGGGTTCCAAATTTATACACCATAAAATATCATATATTTATGTTTATAACCAGCGAAACGGGGATTTGCTTGAGGCTGGGGCTCAGGAATTGCGCAGAACCGGAGGCGGGGGGAGACGGTAGTCGAGCCAGTCGGCGGGGCTCCCGGTTTTACCGTCTTCGGCAGCGTGGATGAGGTTTACCATCTCCCGGGCGGTGACGAAATGGTGATGAAAGCCGGGGAGGCTGCGGCCCAGTTCGTTCAGGCCCTGGTAAAAACGGCGGGCGGGATCGCCGAGCAGGGCGCGGTAGTTTTTGGGAATGCCGGCGTGTGTGTGCAGCTTGATGAACACCCACGGAGCACCGTTTTTCACCCGGGGGCAGAGCTCCAGCCAGAGGCGGGCACGCTGGACCGTGGGCGGGTTGTTGCCGGTCAGGTCGCCATTTTCCAGGCGGGGCAGGAGTCCAAATTTGCGGCCGGACCAGTTCAGGCCCAGCGGCCCCTGGATGAGAAGCAGGTGGTCGTCTTTATCCCGCAGGGGAGCGGTTTTACCCGCCTGGACGGGAATGCCGCGATCGTGGGATTTGGCGCAGCCGTCCTCCTGGGCATAATAGATGGCATTGACAGTGCGGGTCTGGCAGGGGTCTGGCGCGCTGGGCATCGTCAGGTCTGCATAACATCCAGTGCGCTTCAGGACGGCCAGTTCATTGGAAACACCGCACCAGCGGCCGTCCGGGCGGGAATTGTCCAGCGCCCAGTTGCCATGGATAAAGGCATATCGCGGCGTGCCATCGGCACTGCGGGTCAGCAGGCCGTGGCTCGCGAGGTCGCGCGCACCATCCAGGAGCAGCTTGGACACGCTTTCCTCGGTGTCGTTGTCGTGATGGAGGTGGATTTCCACTTCGCTGCCGGTCTGCGCGCAGAGGCTGGCCACACGGGCGATGAGGTCCGCATCATACTGCTCCACCGGGAAGAAAAAGGTGTGCCGGGGGCCGCGTCCGCCGCTGTCGGGGTGGTTTTTCACCAGGTCCGGCCAGGCAGCCTGCCAGTCGCCGATGGCCTTCAGGGCACCAGCTTTGTCCGTGTGATGGAGGGGCTCAAAGTGGTCGCACACGGCGATGCAAGCGTGCAGCGGCTGCTCCGGCGTGATGCGTCTGGAGTGCCGCTCACGTGTGAGGTAGGAAAAAAGCCATTGTTCAGCGCCACGAAGCATGGGGAAAGCTGATGCCTGCGGATGGGATGGGGTGCAAGGGGGGACGAATGCAAAATGACGAATGACTGCTGCAGAAAGTCGAGAACCAATGATCTGATGAAGGAGGGAGAATGGCGTCACACTGACTGAGTTGAGATCTGGGGAAAGCGTTTTGTGAATCCGTGGGGAGAGCGGGGGCGAATCAACTGGCCTGACTTACCTGCTATGATGAAAGCTTTTTTCCTGCTGCCCCTCCTGCTTGCGAGTCTGTCCTGCACCACCCGTGTGGGCGCTCCCACGGGTGAAAAAGTGCCGCCGGTGCGGGTGGGGGGCTTCACGGTGCAGAAGGATGTGATCTATACTCCGCCCGGCTGGCCGCAGGCGCTGCCAGCGGATGTATATGTGCCCGATGGCCCAGGGCCCTGGCCGGGCATCCTGATGATTCATGGCGGAAGCTGGACGGGCAAGGAACGCCGCAGCGACATGGCGGGCCTGTCCGAGCACCTGGCCAGGCGGGGCTATGTGGTGATGAACACGACGTACCGTCTGGCCCCGGAGCATCTCTACCCCGCTCAAGTGGAGGACCTGCGCCAGGCCACGCGCTGGATGGTGGCGAATGCAGAGACACTCCGCTTGCAAAAGGACCGCCTGGGCGTCTTCGGCTACTCCGCCGGCGGGCAACTCGCCGCTATGATGGGAGCGCTGGATTCAGCCAAGGGGCTGCGCTTCAAAGCCGTGGTGGCCGGGGGTGCGCCGACGGATCTGCGCAAATTTGACCGCAGCCCTATTGTCTCCGTTTACCTCGGCGGCAGCCTGCGGGAAAAACCCGCCCTGTATGCCGAAGCCTCCCCGGTGACGCACATCAGCGCGGGAGATCCGCCTGTTTTCATCTACCATGGCTCCAAGGATACCCTCGTCCCCCCAGACCATGCCTCCGACTACGCTGCCGCACTGCAAAAAGCGGGCGTGCCGCATGAACTCGTCTGGCAGAACGGCCGCGACCACATCGCCGCTTTCCTGACGTACGGGGACATTTTGGGACCGGCGGTTGGATTTTTAGACCGGCATTTGAGGAAGGGGCAATGACGGGGAGATGGGGTAAAAAGATTTGGGGCAGAAAGATTTTTCTTTGAAGGTTGAGATGGTTCTTTTGCGGTTGCCAGGGAGCGGTGAGAGAGTACTTTATTTTTATGGCTGACGATTCATTCCATCCACCATCTCCTCTCAGCCTGGAGGATGCGCAGCGCCTATGGACCTTGCAGAAGCAGAAAGCGCCGCTCTCTTCGGCCGACCAAAAGCTCATGGATCAAGCCTGGGAGTGGCAGATGTGGGAAAGCCACGGGATCCGGTTACCGAGTGGGAAGACCACGTTGCCGCCCAGTTCGCCGCCCTCAAAAGATTCGCGTCAAGTCGCGGCTGTACTTTAAAGAAAGAGCATCTGCCCCCTTTCATGACGAGCGCTACACCTGGGCGCGAAGTCACTGTTTATTACGACGCTAAGGGAAATCGTGTCTGGAAAGCCACCTTCCCCGGGCAGTCGGGATTTGGCCATTTTGGCTTTTTTACTCCTGCGGGTTACCTGCGCCGTCTGCGCTTGAGCAATCTGATTTTTGACGATGATGTTACCTTTGAAGGTATCTGGAACCGGCAGGGCGGCCCTAGCATCATCACCTCCCAGGCATACATTCAGCCCCACCCGCACCGGTTCATTCCGACGGAGGATGAGATCAGCGCCTTTCTCCATGGGCTGGGCTTTGTCATGAATGAAACCACAGGTTTATGGGAGCGGGACGATGGAATCGAGCTGGCAGATACGCATGACCGAAACTTCATCCGGGCTCCAGACGAAAATCTGTATGCCATTGATGTACAACCCCGACTTTTGCCTAGTTATGAGTGGGGGAAGGTGCGGAGTTTGAAAAGTTGAGCTTTTACAGGCTGGAGGACGGGAAGATGAAGGTTAGGAACAGGGCGAGGATGAAGAGCGAAGGAAGAGATTTTGAGAGGGCTTGGAGCGTGGGGAAAAACTGAGCACTTTACCAGGCGCGTCCTCAGGCCATAGTGCGCGCCCTTTTCTGCCATGTCCGCTGTCCCTACCGCCGCCCAGATCCGCCAGACCTTCCTCGACTTCTTCAAGTCCAAGGACCACACCATCGTCCCCAGTGACAACGTCGGCTACACCAGCCGCGACGGCGCGCGTATTTTTACCAATGCGGGCATGAACCAGTTTGTGCCCATCTTCCTGGGCGAGCGCAGTGCGGATGTGGACACCTGGCCGGGCGTACTGAGCAAAGGCCTGCCTACTCGTGCTGCCGATACGCAGAAGTGCATCCGCGCCGGCGGCAAGCACAATGACCTGGAAGACGTGGGCCTGGATACCTACCACCACACCTTCTTTGAGATGCTGGGCAACTGGTCCTTTGGCGACTACTTTAAAAAGGAGGCCATCTCCTGGAGCTGGGAACTCATCGTCGAGCGCTTCAAATTCCCGCCCAGCCGCGTCTTCGCCACCATCTATCAGCCGGATAAATCCAAGGGCGACCCCGCCGACCGCGACGAAGAAAGCTGGAACCTTTGGGCCGAAAAATTCCGCTCCGTCGGCCTCGATCCTGAGATCCACATCGTCAACGGTAACAAAAAGGATAACTTCTGGATGATGGCCGATACCGGCCCCTGCGGCCCGTGTACGGAGATCCACATTGACCTCACCCCCGGCCCCATTGAGCTCAGCGAAGAGCGCCAGCGCGCCGGTGCCAAGCTCGTTAATGGCAGCGATGCGAGCTGCATCGAGATCTGGAACAACGTCTTCATCCAGTACAACGCCAACCCCGACGGCACCTTCACTCCCCTGCCCGCGCAGCATGTGGATACCGGCATGGGTTTTGAGCGCCTGACCTCCATCATCCAGGGCACCAAGAACTTCACGGATTTCGAGACCGCCAAGATCAGCAACTACGACACCGATGTCTTCAAGCCCATCTTTGATGAACTGACCCGCCTCAGCAGCAAGACCTACCAGAGCACCCTGCCCCTGCCGAATGAGCAGGGCCACGTCATCCCCGTGACCGAGCAGGAAAAAGTGGACGTCGCCTTCCGCGTCATCGCCGACCACCTCCGCACCCTCAGCTTCTCCATCGCCGACGGCATCCAGCCCGGCAACAGTGACCGCAACTACACCCTCCGCCGCATCCTGCGCCGCGCCGTGAAGTATGGCCGCACCCTGGAATTCAAAGAACCCTTCTTCTACAAACTCGTGGATGTCCTCGCCCTCCACATGGGCGAAGTTTTCCCGGAACTGCGCGCCCGCAAAGAGCAGATCAAGGCCGTGCTGAAGGTGGAAGAGGAAGCGTTTAACCGGACTCTGGATCGGGGAATGGAGAAGTTTGATGGCTACGTTGCTTA
Organism: Prosthecobacter sp. SYSU 5D2; assembly: GCF_039655865.1. Classification (NCBI taxonomy): domain Bacteria; kingdom Pseudomonadati; phylum Verrucomicrobiota; class Verrucomicrobiia; order Verrucomicrobiales; family Verrucomicrobiaceae; genus Prosthecobacter; species Prosthecobacter sp. SYSU 5D2. The sequence goes on from NZ_JBBYXL010000015.1 coordinate 56,230, forward strand.
CCTAGCAGGCCGGAGCATGAATCCAAGAGACGACTCATTTGAGGGTGACTTGACTCGGTCAGTTGCATTGGAGCAAGGCGCTAATGTGCGGGATTGGCAATCTGTGGTTTCCTTTATCAAGGCAGTTTCTCCCGGCTGGACCGCTTCCCAAGTTCCTCCTCTTAGTGGAGACTTCGCTTTCCAGCTGTACGACACCTTCGGCTTCCCCCTCGATCTCACCGAACTCCTCGCTCGTGAGCGCGGCTTAACTGTTGATACGGAAGGTTTCGAAAAGCTCATGGACGAGCAGAAGAAGCGCGCTCGTGAAGCTGGCCAGAAGAACAAGCAGATCGTCTCCGTCAGCGAGATCGAAACGAAAGAGCCGACGAAGTTCATCGGTTACGACGCTCTCGAAACCGAAGCCAAGGTCCTCGAAGTCGTCGCCATGAAGGACAAGACGGCGATCGTTCTTGATAGCAGTGTTTGTTATGCCGAGATGGGCGGTCAGATCGGTGACAGCGGGCAGATCATTCTGGGCGCGAACACTTACCCCATCAGCAGTACGACGAAGGTGGGCAATACCTGGCTGCATTTCATCGAAGGCGAAGACGCTCCAGCCGCAGGGGCTGACGTCAAAGTCGCGGTGGATACGGTACGCCGTCACGCCATCGAGCGGCATCACACGGCCACGCATTTGCTCCACTGGGCGCTGCATGAAGTCGTGAACCAGGAAGCCACGCAGAAGGGCTCCAATGTGACGGCGGAGAAGCTGACCTTTGACTTTAACAATGCTGCCCTGACGTCGGGACAGCTTGCGGATATCGAGAAGCTGGTGAATGAGCGCATCGTCGCCAATGACCCGGTTTCCTGGAATGAGATCCCGTATGCGGAGGCCAAGAACAACGCGGGCATCATGCAGCTCTTTGGCGAGAAGTATCCCGAGAACGTCCGCGTGGTGCAGATCGGCGGCAAGCCGCTGGCCCTGGATGGCTACAGCATGGAGCTTTGCGGTGGTACGCATACCCGCTATACCGGGGAGATCGGCCTGTTCCGCCTCGTCGCTGAAGGCGCTGTGGCGGCCGGGGTGCGCCGCATTGAGGCCATCGCCGGACTCGAAGCTTACAATGCCGCGCGTGCGGATGCTGACCTGCTGAAGCTCCTGGCTGGCAAGGTGAGCGCCCAGGGTGTGAGTGATCTGGAAAAGAAGATTGATAACCTTCTGGCCCAACAAAAAGAGCTGGAAAAAGCCCTCAAAGCCGCCCAGCAGCGCGAAGCCTCCGGCCGCGCCAAGGAACTGCTGGCCACGGCTGAAAACAACCTGCTCATCGCCAATCTGGGTGATGTGGATGGCGACTACGCCATGGCGGTGAATGATGCCCTCAAAGGTGTGTTTAATGGCGTCATCGTGCTGGCCTCCACGGGCAACGGTAATGTAACCCTCATGGCCACCGTTTCCAAAGACCATCAGGCCAAGGTTCAGGCCGGAAAGATCATCCAGGCCATCGCGCCCATCGTCGGCGGCAAAGGCGGCGGCAAGCCGGACTTCGCCCGTGGCGGCGGCAAAGACGTCAGCCAGGTGGACGCGGCGCTGGCCGAGGCGCGGAAGCTGGTGGGGTGAGTCGCAGCGGGGCGTGATTTTGTGACCAAATTTTGAGGCTGGCCAGATAATCTGGCCGGCCTCAGGCGTATGAAGGGCGTGAAATTCTCCCTTTCTCTATACGCTGTGTTGGGTGCGATGATGGCGGGTCATAGTGGTCTGCGGGCACAGGAGCTGCGACCCTGGACGGAGTATCGGACCGTCCTGTGGATGGGCGAGAAGGGGCAAAAGAATCTGGAAAATCCGAAGCTGCCGGAGCGGCTGCGGGAGCTGGGCATGAATACGGGGATGGTCAGCCCCGGCGGCAAGACGGATTTTTATGAGGCGAACGGGTTCGGCTTTTACATCGAAAACACGGTGAATGAGGGGCTGTGCCTGAAGTTCCGCTCCAACGTGACCAACTGGGGGAAGTTCATCAATGAGTGGATGGAAAGCCGCGACCCGGGGGCGCTGGTGCGGGCGCAGCCGCTGGAGGATGAGGACTGGCTGCGGCGGATGAGCGAGCGGGTGACGAAGACGGCAAAAGGTCATGCGGCAGCGCAGCCGCTGATGCATGATCTGCGGGATGAGCTGTCCACGACGATCTCGGCAAACCCCTTTGACTATGATTTTTCGGAGACGTCGCTGAAGGCATTCCGTGAATGGCTGAAGACGCAGTATGCGGACCTGGCGGCGCTGAACCGGCAATGGCAAACATCGTTTAGCACTTGGGAGGAGGTGAAGCCCTTCACAACGGACCAGATGAAGCAGCGGATAGCCAGCGGGAAGCCGGGACCGGAGGAACCGAAGGACTGGGCAGCGGTGCGGGCGGTGAAGCTTAACCCGGCAACGGCGCGGCAGGAGCGGACACGGTGGAACCTGGCCCCATGGGTGGACCATCGTACCTACATGGATGTGGCGCTGGCGCGCGCGCTGGAGACCTTCCGCCAGGCGGCACGGGCAGCGGACCCGGCGACGCCGGTGGGAGTGGAGGGAACGCAGATGCCGCATGCCTTTGGCGGGTATGACTTATGGCGGCTGGCGCAGGTGCTGGACTGGGTGGAGCCGTATGACATCTGCAACTCGCGGGAGATTCTGGGCTCCTTCATGCCGGGCAAGACGATCCTGGCCACAGTGTTTGAAAAGGAGACTCTGGCGGCGCAGAGGCGGCTGTGGCATCTGCTGCTGGAGGGGGACAAAGGCTGCATTGTGTGGTGGAGCGAGGACGTGATCGACTGGAGCCAGCCGGACCTGCCGCTGACGGAAAAAGGGCGGGCGCTGGCCCCGGTGATGAAGTCCCTGACGACCCCGCTGGCACAACTTTTTCTGCGGGCGGAGCGTGAGCGGGATCCCATCGCCATCCATTATTCACAGGCCAGTGTTCAGGCGGCGTGGATGCTGGAGACATTGGCAGATGGGAAGACCTGGGTGAAGCGGTTCAGCAGCTATGAGGCGGATCACAACAACCATGCGGTGATGAGGAATGCGTGGCTGAAAGTGTTTCAGGACCACGGGTTCAGCCCGGTGTTCGTCTCGTCGGAGGAGATCGAAAAAGGGGCGCTGGAAAAGCGCGGCATCCGCATGCTGGCGCTGCCGGGCAGCCGGGCGATGAGTGACGCGGAAGTGGCAGCGGTGACGGCCTTTGCCAAGCGCCCGGAGAACATGTTGTGCGGACACGGCCTGGCGGGTTTCTTTGATCAACACGGCACGGTGCGTGACCAGGTGCCGGAGGTGCTGGCGGGCTTTGCGGAGAGCGGAGAGGTGGGGATGATCGCTATCAGCGAGAACGGTGCCTCCCTCCGTATCCGGGACAGTTTCAGCAGCTATGCGGGCGAGCGGCTGAAGGCCAAGGGCGATTCCTATATGCTAAAGGTCGCGGAGGAATTGCGCAAAATCCTGGTGGTGAAAGCACCGGTCAGTGTGCCGGTGGAGGAGCGGGTGCGGGTGCACCGCTACCGCGCCGGCTCGCAGGCACGGCTGGTGGCCTTTGAAAGGAACATCGAATACAAGATGCGTGAGGAACTGGCACAAGCGGGCGGCAATGAGGCGCTTGAAAAGGAAACGGAATTCACCGCAACGCTGGCAGAACCAGGGCATGTGGTGAACCTGCGCACGGGGGAACAGATGGGCCTAACCCAATCTTTTACTGTGAAGCTGGATCCGTGGCAGCCAGCGCTGTTCGCCATCCTGCCTGAGGCGGCGGAAGGGGATGTGGTGGAGAAGCTGCTGAAGGCGTTTTGATTTGCCCTCCTCAGACTCCGAGCCGCCGCCAGTAGATGAAGACGGCGGGGAAGAGGGAGACAGCCTGGGTGGCGGCGAGGACGAGCTCCTCCATGCTCTGGGTGCGGATGGCGATGGAGAGAAAGACGACGGCCATAAGCAGGGCGGTGCCGACGAGGAAGACGGAGGCGGGTGACAGCCACTGGCGGCCGGGCTGGCATTCATGATCCACGAGGTCGAAAAAATGCCAGGCGACCAAGGCCAGGATGACGATGGGAAGGTAGGCCTCGAGTCCGGCCAGAGAGGCTGAATTGCCGAAGTTATACGAGCCATGGGCGACGGCGACGCCAATGAAGGTGACGATGAAGCGGTCCGCCGTGCCGAAGCGGCTGCGCAGGAGCAGGTAGAGGGCGTGGGTGGAGATGCCGGTGAGAGCAGCATGGAAAAAATTGGCCGTGAAGAAGCGAGTGAGTGGAATGCCTGCATCATACTGCAAGTAGTAGTTGATGTTTTCCTCCAGGGCGAAACCGAGGCCAACGAAGGCTCCCACCATGAGGGCACCACCGGGGGGGCGTTTGAGGAGAAGCCAGGGCAAGAAAAGGGAGGCGAGGAGCAATTTGCAAAACTCCTCGCGCATGCCGACGCCGCCGATCTGATACCAGAGATCCCGGTGCAAGGAGCCGTCCTCCTTCATGCCCAGAGCAAACTCCTGCCACGCATCAATGAAGAACACAGGCCAGACACTAAGGATGCCCGCCAGGAGGGGCAGCAAGGGGATGACCCAGCGCCAGGAGCCGCGCACGCCATGCAGCACCAGAATGGCATACCAGATGAAAGCGGCCAGCAATGCCATGGCCAGGGTGCCCCAGGGCGCGCCAAACAAGAAGCGATAGCCAAGCATGGTCTGCCACTGGAGACGGAAGTCCCCCAGGTCCCGGGCGGCACTGCGGCGAAGGCTGTCTGGCATGGCCTCCCACCAGTCCGGCTGGCTGGCGATGAGGCGCATGGCGGGGCCGTCTTTCAACCGGATGGCGGTGTGGAGCGCAGCCTCCCGCACCAGGGGGGAGGGATGATGGGTGGCCTCACGAAGCAGAAACGAAAGGGACTGTGATGGGGCGGTCTCAATCAACAGGTAGGTCTGGATGAGATTGGCCGTGATGGGCGGTGGCTCCTGGGCGGCGAGCTGGGCCAGACGGCGGGCGATGTCTGCATCCCGTGTGAGGGTGGCGTGGATGTAGTCTTCCCAAAGCTGGATGATGGCAGGATCTGGGGCGTGCTGCGCCAGCAAGGGACGCACTTCGTGACCGGCCAGGCGGCCGTCGGTTTCATAGTCGCTCCAGGTGGTGGTCTTGATCTCACGCACTGAACTGAGGCGGTGGATGTTATCCGTGACGTGATGTAGCCAGCGAACCATTTCGTGAGGTCGTGGCTCGCTGGCCCGATGCAGCTCCTGCCAGCCGGTGCGGATTTTTTCCTCCATCGGATCCCGGGTGGCATAACGGCTGTCATCCGGAGCCAGGCTAACGATGAGCAGGGCGGTGGAAAAACTCAGAGCGACGATGGCAACTGCCAGCCGTTTGAGAAAGGGGCCGTTATGACTCCAGTAATGGGTTTGTGCGCGCCAGCCGTGGATCATGAAATGCTTGGTGTTAGGTGCTGCGCTGTTTCCTGACCATGCAGGCCGCAGATGGCCGGCTCCTCTGCCGGGCAGGCGCCACGTTCGGTGATGAGGCCGGTGATGAGGCGGGCGGGGGTGACATCGAAGGCGTAATTGGCCGCAGGCGAGCCGGGTGAAACGATGCGCAATGTTTCCACCGTTCCACCTGTGGTGATGCCTTCCATGTGGGTGACTTCATCATCGCCACGCTGCTCGATGGGAATGCCCTGGACTCCGTCACGGAGGGTCCAGTCGAATGTGGAACTGGGCAGGGCGACGTAAAAGGGGACGCCATTGTCGCGGGCGGCGAGGGCTTTTAAATAGGTGCCGATTTTGTTGGCGACATCGCCCGAACGGGTGACGCGGTCGGCCCCGGTGATGACAAGATCCACCTGGCCATGCTGCATGAGGTGGCCGCCGGTATTGTCCGCAATGACGGTGTGCGGCACGCCCTGCTGCGCCAGCTCCCAGGCGGTGAGGCGGGCCCCCTGGTTGCGCGGGCGGGTTTCATCAACCCAGACATGCACGGGGATGCCGGCGGCGTGGGCGGCATAGATGGGGGCGGTGGCAGAGCCGTGATCCACAAAGGCCAGCCAACCGGCATTGCAATGGGTGAGGATATTGACGGTCTGGCCCGGCTTGCGTGCGGCGATGTCGCGAATGATGGCCAGGCCATGGCGACCAATGGCGGCACAGGCGGCGGCGTCTTCATCTGCGATTGCCTGCGCGGTGGCGAGGGCGGTGGCGACACGGTTTTCAAAACCGGCGGCCTGGATGGCGGCAAGCTGGCGGTGGACGGCCCAGCTCAAGTTCACGGCGGTGGGCCGGGTGCGGATGAGGCTGTCGGCGAGGCTTTGTAATTCGTCAGGAGATGTGGCTTCCTGGGCGGCCAGCCACATGCCGTAACCGGCGGTGGCCCCGATCAAACCCGCCCCGCGCACGGCCATATCGCGAATGGCTTCGGCGACCTCAGCGGTGGTGTGCAGGTCCAGCAGATCAAAGGTCCAGGGAAGCCGCCGCTGATCTATGATGCGGACGGCTTTATCATGAAGCCAGATGGTGCGGTAGGGGGTCCCGGAAACAAGCATGCCCTGACTGACGGGAGAGGCGGCGGCTGCGCAAGGGGGATGTTGTGCCGGAGGCGTTCTCAGCGGGTGGCTACGCCGGGCGCTTTGCGGATTTTTAGCAAAACGGGGAAGCTGGTGGCGAGGCCCGAGCTGTCCTGTTCGGCACGGGCTGAGGCCATGGTGGCGTGGCAGAGGCGGTCCTGGTCCTGCACCCAGGAGGAGCAGCGGAAGAAGATGGGGCGCTCGTTTTCACCCGCGCGCACCTGCACGCCATTGAGGCCGATGTCGTCAATGATGACACCATGGGGCAGATTATGAACATCGAAGTTGATGAGATCATCAAATTTGTTGTTCCGCTCCACCCGGATCCAGGCCTTGACGGTCTGGCCGGGGACCAGCGTCAGCTCCAGCGGACTGGCTTCCTGGGTATCCTGGCGCATGACCGGTTTGCCATCGGCATCTGGCTCGAGATAGACGATAAATTTGGGGGCGGGACCGAGAGTCATTTTCCCAAAGTTAGCGGCGGTGTGTGTCACGGTTTTGCCTGTGATTTCGGCGGTGGCGGTGACGGTGACTTTGCTCCAATCCGCATCCGGTTTGGCTGTGGGCAGCGCATGAATGCTGCCGGTGGCGAGAGTATGCCCGGCCTCAATGAGGATGGGCGAGGAGGCATAAAAACCCTCCGGCACATGGGCAATGTCCACACGGATGGGGCCTTCGAATCCGTCCTTGCGGTCCGCCTTGACGGCGAAGCCGATGGAGGAGCGGGCGGGGATGGCGGTGAGGTTGTTGGTATCCACCGCGAGGGTGAAATCCGGCGCGGGCTGACGGACGGTAAGTGAATACACAAAGCGCTCCCCAGAGAGGCCGCGAGTATCCGTGACGCGGATGATGAAACGGCCATCGGCCGGGGCGGTGAAGGTGAGGCGGGAATCGCGGCCGAGCTTGCGGGTGCCTTCGTCATCATTGGCATAATGGAGGGTGAAGACAGGCAGGCCGTTGGGAACCAGGGGCGTGCCTAACGGATGAGGGATGACCGTGTAGCAGGCCTCATCCAGCGCGTGGCTGGTGGTACTGGTGTCAAAATAGGAGCGGCGTTTGCCATAGGTGGAATAGAAGAGAAAGCCACTGTCCGGGCCACGCGGCATGCGGAAGGTCTTCATGATGTCGCCATTAAAATAGACGTATTCATTGAGCTCCATCTCCTCCCAGTTTTGCAGGCGGATGTCGGGGTTGTTGGCATCCACGCTGCGGAAGTTGTTGTAGCTGTCGCGCACGGACTGGAGCAGCAGGCGCGGCACGGGCTGGCCTTTTGCATCCAGGATTTCCAGCTTGGTATCGGCGGGAGAGCCGGCCATGGCGGCGAGGGTTTCGATGATCCAGGAGTCGCCCTTTTTCGCCTCGAACACATAAAGGTCTGCATCGCCATGCGGATTGTCTGAAAAGAGACGCCCCTGGACAGTGCCGGGCACGGGAATGGCCTGGGTGTTGTTGACTTCATTGTTAGGCTCGACCTCGGCACAATGCGGCAAATTGCTGACATGCTGGCTGGGATTGACGCGGTAGCGGATGTTTCCCGCAGGGAGCGGGACGGGCAGGAGGCCGGTGCTGCCGGGCTTGACCACGATGGGGGCGATGCCCTCCAGATGATGGCCGATGAGGGTGACGGTGGATTCGACCTCAGCCGTGGATGAGAGGGGCTGCCAGCCGGTGACGTAGGGCAGTGCGCCCAGGGTGAGGCGGTAGAGGTGAGTGGCGCTGCCATCCAGCGTGGTGTTGCTGACACGTACGAGGTAGCTGCCGTCGGCAGGTGCTTTCCAGGCGATGAAGGGATCGCTGCCGGGATCCAGGCCGCGATTGAGAGCAAGCACATTCAACGCAGTGTCGAGGATCTCCAGTCGGGGGGATAGCGCGGTGCTGCCGACCTGCTTGACAGCGAGGTCAAAGACAAGTTCCTCGCCTGCCTTGACGGTGATCTGATAAACATCCTGCTGGCCGGTCTCCACCAGCTTTCCCCAGAGGCTGGCGGGAAGTTGTGTGATGGCAAAGGGGCCGTCTTTAAAATGCGCTGGCGTGCTGACCGTGGCGGGCAGGTCATCGGCGTGCACCTTCATGCGGGCCGTCTCACCGTGATCCGTGGTGAGCCATACGTCATAAGCGCCGCGAGGCAGGCTGGTCGGGGCGGTGGTCTTGATGCGCAGTTGGTTAGGCTCGACGGAGGACTTGACGACAATGCCCTGGATCTCCGGGTGGCTGAAGTGGACTTTGGGATTCGCCTCCAGATTTTTCCCCTGGAGGGCAAGTGTGACGCTGCCGCCGCTGTGCAGCACAGGTGTGACGATGCGGGTGAGCTCTGGTTTCGGCGACGCCTTCGGCTTGGCGGCGACCACCATCTTGGTCTTCGGAGCCGGAGCGGCCATGGCGACGGGTTTGCCGGTCACGCTGTCATAGACGCCCAAGCTGCCATCGGCGCGGCCGCTAAAGAGCTGGCCTTTTTCGGCAAAGGCCAGCGCCGGGGTCCAGTCGGACTGTTTTTCGAGCACGGTTTTTTCCGTCAGACTGGCCGCATCCCAGATCTTCATGGAACGGTCGGAGGCGCTGGAGGCGAGCAGGCTACCATCGCGGGAAAGCGTAAGTCCGAGGATGCCGCCCTCATGAGCAAAACGGGAGGTACTGATGCTGTTGCTGCCTTCCTTGGCCGTGGCGCTGATCTGCCAGACGCGGATGCGGCTGTCCATGCCGGCACCAAAAAGCTGATTGCCATCGGCACTGAAGACCACGGCGTTTTGCTCCTTGAGCGGCTGGGCCAGCGTGTCCAGCCGCGCGCCCTCCGGCATGGCCCACAATTTCACGGTGCGGTCCGCACTGGCACTGGCCAGCACTTTCCCGTCAGTCCGGAAGGCAAGGCCATTGACGCTGCCATTGTGGCCGGTGAGCAGTTTGAGTTCTGTTCCCTTGGAGGCATCCCAAAGGCGGATCTTTTGATCATATCCACCCGTGGCGAGAATCTGGCCATCAGGAGACAGTGCGAGCGCGTAACAGGCATCGGTATGCCCGGCAAAGGATTGCAAGGCGCTGCCATCGGCGGTTTTCCAGGAGCGCACTTCGCCGATGATGCCTGCTTCACCTCCCGCTGCATAAACGGTCGCGCCATCGGCTGAAAAGGCGAGGGCATTGACGCGGCCTTTGAATCCGCCGAGCTTTCGTATAACCGAACGTGTGATAGGATTCAGCAATTCCACCTCGCCATATCGGCCGATGGCGATGAGCTTGGCTGCCTCGGAATAAGCCATAGCCTGGATGGATCGTTTCGGGGCGACTTTGGGAGCGATCTTGGGCGTGATGACTTCGCGAGGAGCGGGGGGTTTGTCCGCCATGACGGGTCCCAGGGCTCCGGCATTGATCCAGGCTTTGATGAGCGCAATCTCCTCCGCCTTCAACTTGTCGCGTTTGCCTGGCGGCATGAATTCGTTTTTCCCGCCCCTGCCCGAACGGCCTTCGAGAAACTTCACCAGCAAGCTGTCATCCGCCTTGCCCGCGATGATGGAGACGCCTTCCTCCCCGCCTTTCATGAGGGCCGCAAAGGTGTCCAAAGCGAGGCCCCCGTCTGCATCATTCGCACCATGGCAGTCCATGCAGTGGGCATCCCAGAGCGGCAGGATTTGTTTCTCGTAGGAGATGGATTCTTGGGCGCTGGCGGCTCCAAGTGATATTAAAAGCGATGCAGAAAGCGCCAGTTGATAGCTGCTGAATAAAAGAGATGATGATTTCATGACTCTGGCTGATTTCCCACAATTGCGCGCCTTGCCGGTGCGTGAGAAGCTTTTGATCGTAGATGAGATTTGGGCCTCAATGGCTGGAGCTGAACTGGCGGTCTCTGAGCAGGAGAAATACGAACTCGACGAACGTTGGGCACAATTTGAAAGCGATCCATCATGGGCACTGACGTTGGAAGAATTCCAGTCATGCATAAATGCCAGACGTGCATGAGGACTGATTCCCTGAGGTGTTTTACATTTGTTAGGCATCCTAGTGGTTAAACAAAAACTCCTTCGAACTCATGAGGGCCCAGAAAAGATCTTCGAGGGTGGTGCGGCGGTCTGCGGCGGGGGCGGTGGCGAGGAGCTCGGTGGCTTTGGTTTTCTCCGCCGGGGTGGGGGAGCGGGCGAGGGCGATGAGGTAGGCGTCCTCGACGAGTTTTTCGTCAGGCTGATCTGAATTCAGGAGCTGGTCCACTCGGTTGTCCTTGGTGGCAAGCTTGTCATTCATGGTATCGCCATTGGCGATATGCAGGGCCTGGGCCATGCTGGGTTCGTTGGTGCGCTCGCACTCGCAGGTGGCGATGCGGTCGGCGCGGCCGAAGCTTTTCAGGAAGTAGCTGGCGATGTTGGAATCGGGAAGCTGCAAGGCGCGGAAGCCCATGGGATAGGAGGTCTTGGTGCCTTTGTTGGCATTGCGGCGGTCTATGTTAAACGTGGTGGGCACCGCGGTGACCTGGGCGACGGAATCCAGCAGGATTTCAGCCTTGAGGCGACGCGGGTAAAAATGGCTGTAGTAACGGGTGTCTTTTTCGTTTTGGTAGATTGTCTCACTGCTGCGCTGGTAGGTCTCGCTTTGCAAGATGACGCGCATCAGGGATTTGAGGTCGAACTTGTGGTTAACCAGGTGATCACAGGCGGCATCGAGGAGCTTCTCATTGCTGGCGGGGTTGGTGATGCGGATATCATCCACGGACTCCACCAGACCGACGCCGAAGAAGTTGGCCCAGACGCGGTTGGTGATGGTGCGTTTGAAAAGGCGGTTGTCCGGCGAGGTGAGCCAGGCGGCCATGGGGATGCGGCGGTCCTCGGGTGCGGTGATGGAAACGGGCTCGGTCACTTCGAGCGGGCGTGGAGCTTGAGGCTTGCCGGTGAGGGGCTGCACGAGATCACCCTCGGTGGCGCTGAAGACGACGCGCTCATCGGCAGTGGCACCGTTCTTGGTGCGGACGCGGGAGAAGAGATTGGCGAAGGCATAGTATTCATCATTGGTCCACTTTTCCAGCGGGTGGTTGTGGCACTTGGCGCAGTTCATGGCGGTGCCGAGAAAGGCCACGGAGACGGTTTCTGAAAGGCGGGCCGGCTCGTCATGCAGCAGGAAGAAATTTCCCGCGCCATTTTCCAGCGTGCTGCCAGTGGCGGTGAGCAGGTCACGCACCATGACATCCCATGGTGTGTTGGCCGCGACGCGGCTGCGGATCCAGTGGTAATAAGCCCACATGCCCTCGGGCGTGAGCTTGTCACTGTTGACCAAAAGGAGGTCGCTCCAGCGATGGGACCAGTAGTCCACAAACTCAGGCCGCGAGAGCAGCGATTCGATGAGGCGGTCGCGTTTGTCAGGCGCGGCATCGGCCAGGAAGGCGCGGGTTTCTTCAGCGGTGGGCAGCACGCCGATGGTATCCAGATGAGCGCGGCGGATGAAGTCACCATCACTGCATTGCGCGGAAGGCGGGATGTTCAGCGCGCGCAGTTTTTCCAGCACGAGGTCATCCACAAAGTTGCGCGGCTTGAGCTGGGCAAAGAGGGTTTCGTCAGTTGCGCCTTCCTGGGGAACGCTGACGATGGCGATGTCCAGGCGACTGAGGTACCAGGCACTGACGGTACCCTCGCCTGCCCCAGTGACTTTGATAAGGCCGTGGTCATCCACGGTGGCGACGCTGGCATTCACGGCATTGAATTTGGCCCAGCGAGTGACGTCTTCCGTGCGGCCATCGCTGAACTTGGCCAAGACCTTGAGCTGCTGCTCGCTGCCCGGCTTGCTAACCAATTGTTTAGGCGTGACCTCCAGGGAAACGAGACGCGCATCTTCCGCCCTCGGCCCAGGCGTGCCATGGGCGATCCAGTCCACCAAAGTTTGGTAGGCTTCGGAGTCCATCTCAAAGCGCTTGTCGCCCTTGTGAGGCACAGTTTTCACCGCCTTCAAAAGCAGCAGGCTGCGGGCAGGATCATCGCCATTGATCCGGCGGCCCATGGCAGAGCGGGTGATGGAAAGGTAGTCCCCCTCGTCATCAAACCCGCGCAGTGAAAGCCGGAATCCCCCCTGCCCTGCTGCTGCCCCATGACAGGCGCCCATGTTGCAGCCGTAACGGGTCATGATTGGTTGGATGTCGTTGCGGAAACTGGGGGCTTCAGCGGCATGGAGGGCGGCACTGAAGAGGCTGAGGAGCAGACACTGACGGAGAAATTTCATCGTGAAGAAATTGGTTATGCTTCTCGCATGGGAACGGTTTCGGAACTTGCCCAAGCCGCAGCGAAGCTCTGATCTCGCATGATCGGATTATACTTTTGTAGGGTACGCCGTTTTGTTGGTGATCTCACCCAAACAGCTCCTTGATGCCGTGCTTGCCAAAGTCCACGACAGGATAAGGTCGGCCTTGGGGGCCGGGGAGTTCGGTGTGGAGGTCGATGCCGAGGCTTTCGTAGATGGTGGCGACGATCTCGCCTGGGTCCACGGGACGCTCGGCGGGGTAGGCTCCGATCTCGTCGCTCTTGCCGACGGCCTGGCCGCCTTTGACCCCGCCGCCGGCGAAGTTGACGGTCCAGCAGTTCGGCCAGTGGTCGCGGCCGCCGGCGGGATTGACCTTGGGTGTGCGGCCAAATTCGGCCAGGGAGGTGACCATGGTATCCTCCAGCATGCCGCGCTGGAAGAGGTCCTCAATGAGGGCGGTGTAACCCTGGTCATACATGGGGGCGACGATGTCCCGCATACCCTCAATACTGGTAAATGGCTTGCTGCCGTGGATGTCCCAGGTGATCTCGCCAAAGACGGTGATGAAGGTATTCACCGTGACCATGCGCACGCCGCGCTCCACCAGACGGCGGGCGAGCAGGCAGCTCTGGCCAAAACGGTTCATGCCGTAGCGCTCGCGCACTTTCAGCGGTTCCTTGGTCAGGTCAAAGGCCTCGCGTGCCTGGGTGCTGGTCATCACGCGGTAGGCGGATTCAAAGTTGGAATCCATCAGCTTGGCCTGCTCGCTGGCCTCGAAGTTTTTCACGGAGCTGTCCACCAGCTCGCGCATCTGGCGGCGGCGCTCCAGGCGCACCTCGCCGATCTCTTTGGGCGGCAGCAGGTCTGGCACCTTGAAGCCTTCCGTGGAGGGATCGGAATTGAGGACAAAAGGATCATAGGCCTTGCCCAGAAAACCGGCGTCCTGACCATGCGGCATGTTGCCACCGGTGGGACCCATCGTTTCCGGCAGGATGACGTGGGCAGGCAGGTCTGAGCGACGGCCTAACAAAAACTCCGCTGCGCAGCCGACGTGCGGTGTATTCACCCCGCCAGTGAAAAGGCGACCCGTCTGCATCATCTGATGGCCGGTGTCATGCACGGCGGCGGCATTGTGATAGCAGGAGCGCACGAGGCTGAACTTGTCTGCGATCTTGGCATGCAGCGGCAGGATCTCCGAGACCTGGAAGGCATCGTTGTTCGTGCGGATGGGCTTGAAGGGGCCGCGGATCTCGCTGGGCGCGTCCGGCTTCATGTCCCAGAGATCGAGCTGGCTGGGCGCACCGAGGTTGAAGATCATGATGCAAGCGCGCTGACTCTTTTTGGAGTCCACCTTGCCTGCGGCTTTCAGCGCCTGAAAGCCCGGCAGCGTCAGGCCCAATGCGCCAAGCATGCCGACCTGGAGGAAGTCGCGTCGTGTCACCCCGTCGCAGGTGGTGATGGAGCCATCGCCGGAAAATTTAAACATATGGTTAGGGAAAAGTGAACTTGAATACTATACGCGATGCGCGGCCAAAACTGAATGGACTATCCCGCTAAGGTTTGGCAGCATCTGGCCCCCATCAGGACTGGATTTCTCCACCAGAGATGGAGAAATGCGTCATACCGGCCCGGAGTCTTTGGGCTACCTTTGCGGCGGATGTTTACTTTTACGTGAATTCATCGCAGACTTTTGCGGATTATGAAAATCGCTCTCGTCGCCCTCCTTTCCCTGCTCGGAACCATTGCCTCCATAGCCCAGGCCCCAGCGCCCTTACCGCAGGAAAATATCCGGAGGCCCGAGTTGTGGGCCGGGCAGTTCAATGGTGGGAGCTACCTGGTGCGCTGCACGCAAATCCAGGCGCTGTCCAAGCATGAGTATGTGGCGGATGCAGCGGCCCGGGTGGTGGAGGTGAACCTGACGATGAACTCCAACATGACGGTGCGTTTCTATTATCTGGAGCCTGTGCGGCTGGAAGGCGGAGGCATGCTGGGAGCCGGGCAGCAGGCGCTGGACAAGGCGCGAGAGGCGATGCAAAACGCGGCCAGCCGCATCTCTCCCACAATAACGGTGGCAAAGGTGGTTAAAAGTTATCCGCAGACCACCCATGCACACACAGTGGAGTTTGTGCTGTCCAGCGAGGAGCGGCTGAACTCTCTGTACGAAAGCCTGGAGCAATCTCTCCGCACGGGCCAGGGGCGGACGTGGAAGGAATAAGGGAGACCTCTGCGAGGTCAGGCTTTCAAGCTGGCCACAAAAGAGGCAAAGCCGGTGGCCTGGTCTTGCAGGCGCTGGAGCAGGGCGGGGTCCTGAATCTGGCCGTCTTTCAGAACCTTGTTGACGCCGGGGATGAAGACGCGGGCCGGGAAGACATGGGCATTCCGGTAACCCAGGATGACCTGAAGCTGCTCCACGGACCGCAGCGCGCCCCACATCCCGGCAGCGAGGCCTACCAGGCAGACGGGCCGGTTTTCAAAACTCTCCGGGAAGGGCAGCATATCCACGAAGTACTTCAGCACACCTGGGAAGCTGCCATTGTATTCCGGCGTCACGATAACCACCCCATCGCTGGCCAGGATGGTTTCCGCAAAGGGGGCAAAGGAGGCCGGTTTTTCCGCATAGGAAGCGGGGCTGAAAATCTCAGCCGGAAGGTCCGCAAGATCCAGCACCTGGCAGGGGATGCCGGCTTTGGTGTAGAGACTTTCAAGAATGCCCGTGATGAGCCGGGTGTTGCTGCCGGGACGGTTGGTGCCACTGAGGAGGGTAATCATGGAATGAAGAAGAATTGTCAGATGTGATGTTTTAGCAGCCGGTCTGCCAAAGGGACATTTTTGAATAGGTTGGACCGGTGTGTTAGTCACTGGGTTTATTTGTCCTGGCCCTGGGTCCAGTCGCGCTTTATGCATGTGCACCATGACACCGCCGCCTCTGCCGTCCAAAGACAGGTCACACCTGCGCACGCTGGTGATCTGCCATTACGTCGCTGCGGGGCTGAGTGTTTTCGGTCTGGCGTTTCTGGGGCTGCACTATGCCTTCGTGAAGCATTTTTTCGCCAATCCCAAGCTGTGGGAAAAGGCGAAGGAGCAGCCACCTTTTGATCCGGCGGAGTTCTTTGGATTCATCCAATGGTTTTACCTGGCCATGGGCCTGATCATGGTGGCCGGCGGAGTGCTGACAGTGATCTCCAGCCGTTGCATTCAGAGGCGGGTATCCAGGACCTTTTCCATCGTGGTCGCGGCCTTAAACTGCTTGCAGTTTCCACTGGGCACCCTGCTTGGGGTTTTTACGCTGATCGTTCTGAGCCGGGATTCTGTGGCGCAGCTTTACCTGACTGAGGGAAAGGCGAAAGAGGAAGGCTGAACCTTTTTTCCTGAACCGCTCCTGCACCACCGCCTGTAAAATCGACCAAGACCAGACGGGGTGCAGTTGCAGTATCGTAGGAAGAGTGGCGCTCAATCGATCAGGCAGCACGATGCCTGGAGGCCGAGAGTCAACAAACCATTGGAGCGTTTGATTCCTAGTTTTTAAATGTGTTCAAAACTTTTTGAAAATTTTGGGAATATTTTTCAGGCTCTCGGATGGAACTGGCGGTGGACCTGTTTCAGGCGCTTCTGATCCACGTGAGTGTAGATCTGGGTGGTGGCAATATCCGCATGGCCGAGCATCTCCTGGATGACCCGGAGGTCGGCCCCGTTATTGAGAAGGTGGGTGGCGAAGGAATGGCGCAAAAGGTGGGGATGTACGTGGTCCCCCAGACCGGCGAGCTGGGCGCGCTTTTTGACGATCTGCCAGACGCGCTCGCGGGTGAGGGAACCGCCAAGTTGGGAGAGGAAAAGGTGGCTCTGGGTCTTTTTTCGCTTCACCAGGGAGGGCCGGGCGTGCTGAAGGTAGGCCTCGATAGCCTCCTTGGCGGCACCACCGACGGGGCAGAGGCGGGTTTTGGCCCCCTTCCCCGTGACGCGGATCCAGCCTTCCTCCAGGCTGAGGTTTTCCAGCCGGGCACCGATCAGCTCGGACAGGCGCAGGCCGCTGGCGTAAAAGAGCTCCAGGATGGCGCGGTCGCGGCGGTCCAGGGGATCATTGCCGGTGATGGATTCCACGAGCTTGCGGGCATCCCCTTCATTCATAGTGCCGGGCAGGTGCTTTTCCAGGCGAGGCGGGAGGATGGCTTCGGCGGGATCGCCAACGCGTTTGCCCCGCGCGGCCAGCCAGCGGAAGAAGATCTTCACGGCCACCAACTCCACGCGGGCACTGGAGGCGGCGATGCCATCCTTTTTCCGCCGCGCCAGGTAGTCTCCGAGATGCTGCTGGGTGACGGCATCCGCCGTTTCCACCTGACGGTCCTGTTTCAGCCAGGAAGCCAGCGCCTCCAGCACGCGGCGGACGAGGAGCTGGTAGTTGGTGGACAGCCCGCGCTCGGTGGCGAGGTGGAGGATGAAGCTGTCAATGGCATCGAGCATGGGCAGGAGAATGTCATCCAGAGCTAAGGACCTGTCACCTGCTGCGTTTGTTGCTTACACCCCTTTTTCGCCAAGCCTGAATGAAATTCCTTTCCGCCCTTCTTCTCACCGCCACCGCAGCAGCCGCCGCCGACTTCAAAAAGGACATTGCACCCATTTTTGAAAAGCACTGCTACGAGTGCCACAGCGACAAGACGGGGAAGAAAAAGGCGGGGTATGTCTTCGATGATCTGGAGACGCTGCAAAAGGACATCAACCCGAAGGGGGGCATCGTCCCCGGCAATCCGGCGGAAAGCCACATCTTCAAGGTCGTGGCAGACCCGGAACACGAGGCGCACATGCCGCCCAAGGACAACCTTTCCGACAAGGAGATCGAGACGCTCAGAGCCTGGATCACCGAAGGGGCGATGCTGGATAAAAACGCCCCCAAGCCCGAGATGGCACCGGTGAAAAAGAGCCTGCCGCCCATCCTGAGCTGGACGAATTTTGAGGGCAAGACCATCCGCGCCGGCTTTGTGAAGCTGGAAGGAGACACCGTTTACCTGCGCATGCCGGCGAATGCACAGGAGGTGCCTTATCCGATGAGCAAGCTGGACGCGGCAAGCCAGGAACTGGCCCGCGAATGTGCGGCGCCGTGACCCCTGGATTTCTTGAGGTCTTTTGAAGGGGGGCGTTTCACAAACAGGGGTTGGGTGATAGATAATCCTATCCTTCTATGCGCCCTATGTCCGCGAATCTCCCGCCATCCCCGGCAGCGCCTCTTTACCAGGAGGTGGCGGACAAGATCGCGCGGCTGATCCAGGAGGGGGTACTGCGGCCGGGAGAAAGGGTGTCCTCACTTCGAAAGGTGAGCGAGCAGTATGGGGTGAGCCTCACCACGGCGATTCAGGCGTTTATCCTTTTGGAGGACCGGGGTCTGGTGGAGGCGAGACCTAAATCGGGGTTCTTTGTGCGGGTGCCGCGACCCGTAGTCAAGGAACCGCTGATGGCCAAGCGACCGCGCGCCATCACGGCAGTGACGGTGGGGGCGCTGCAGTCCCGGTTGTTTGAGGCGGCCATGTTGCCGAATCTGCTGCCCCTGGGCGGCGCGGTGCCCAGCCCGGAGCTGCTGCCGACGGTGAAGCTGAACCGCATCCTGGCTGCGGTGGCGCGGCGGGCGGGAAAAAGCGGCATCTCCTATGACATGCCGCCAGGATCCGAGACGCTGAGGCGGGAGATCACCAAACGGGTGATGAATGCCGGGGCGACGCTGCTGCCGCAGGAGATCATCACGACCAGCGGGGCCACGGAGGCGCTGATGCTGTGCCTGCGGGCGGTGACCACGCCCGGCAGCGTGGTGGCGGTGGAATCCCCCACGTATTTTGGCGTGTTGCATGCGCTGGAGGAGCTGGGCCTGAAGGCCATCGAGATCCCCACGCATCCGCGGGATGGCATGGACCTGGAGGCGCTGGCCAGGGTACTGAAGACAAGAAACATCGCCGCGTGCCTGGCGGTGCCCACTTTCAGCAACCCGCTGGGGGCGCTGATGCCGGATGCAGCCAAACAAAGGCTGGTGGAGATGCTGGCGGAGCGGCAGGTGCCGTTGATCGAGGACGATGTCTTTGGCGAACTGCACCACGGTCCACACCGGCCCCGGATGGCCAAGGCCTATGATGAAAGCGGCAATGTGCTGCTGTGCAGCTCCTTTTCCAAATCGCTGGCGCCGGGCTACCGCGTGGGCTGGGTGGCCCCAGGACGCTATTATGAGCGGGTGAAGACGCTGAAGCTGACGAGCACCCTGGCCACGGCCACGCTGCCGGAGCTGGCCATCGCAGAGTTTTTGGCCAATGGCGGTTATGATCATTACCTGCGTTCAGCGCGGGCCTTTTATTCGGCCAATGTGCAGCGTGTGGGGCAGGCGGTGGCGGCGGCTTTTCCAGCGGGGACGAAGGTTACCCAGCCGCAGGGGGGCTTTGTTCTGTGGGTGGAAATGCCTGCAGGGGTGGATGCGTTGCGTCTTCAGGACGATGCGCTGGCCCATGAGATCAACATCGCCCCCGGCCCCATGTTTTCGCCCACGCAGGGATATCCGAACTGCATCCGCCTGTCGTGTGGTGTGCTCTGGACGCCCCGCCTGCAGCAGGCCATCACGACGCTGGGCAGGCTGGCCCAAAAACAGCTCTGAGCTTTTGTCGTCTGTGCATGACGGGATAGCGACGAACTGTATCTGGTGCGAAGCCCGGCGGATGGAAGATTGCAGGCATGAACCTCAACCTTGAACTCCTGGCGGCCATGAACCGTGAAGATCTGTATGCCTTTAAGATTCTGGCCTTTGTCGGCATCGCCGCCACTCTGGGGCTAGGAGTCTATTTCTTCAAGCATCAGACCCGTCTCTTTGGTTTTGACGAGGAGATCCCCAGTGATACCAGCGGCGGGCGTGACTATGGCCGCATGCAGACATGGGTGCTCTGGTGGGGGATGCTGATCGTCTTCTGCTTTTTTGCTTTTGCGCTGTGAAGGTGGCGGAAGCAGGGGGATAAGCTCCTGGCGGACGCCTGTTCCAAAGGGTTCTTCCAGTGAGTATGAAGTGATGTAAACGAGTTACATTTGGATTTGGTAATTCATTCGTCATTGAATGAACATGGGCGAATAACATGAAGTTATGTCCAGTTGGAATCAGGAAATTGATGCTTGATAATCCTGCTCGGGCTTCCACTTCTGAATGTTATTTATGAGCCGATTTCCATCTCGTCTGTTCCTCAAACGGTGGACAGCCTGCCTGTTCGTACTGAACCTGCTGACCAGCTGCGGCCATTTTGACGGGTCAAGCCGGGTGGCCCCAGACCGTATGGTGGGCATTTTCGGCGGCATGGGGCCGGAGGCGACGGCGAACCTTTACTCGGAAATTGTACGCCTCACACCGGCCAAGGAAGACCAGGATCATCTGCCCACATTGATTTACAGCCGCCCGCAGGTGCCGGACCGCAGCGCCTGCATCAAATCCGGCAGCCGCGAGATTGTGCCCTATCTGGTGGAGGCGGTGAGGCGGCTGGAGCGGGGCGGAGCGTCCTTCATCGCCATCCCATGCAATACGGTGCATTATTATCATGCAGATATGCAGAAGGCCGTGCGCATCCCGGTGCTGAACATGATCGAGGAAACGGTGGAGACCGTGGCACGGGAGCATCCGAAGGCACGCACGGTGGGCTTGCTGGCTTCCAACGGCACGGTGCAGAGCCGGCTTTACGAGGAGGCATTTGCCAAACGGGGACTGAAGGTGATCCTGCCGCCGGGGGAGGTGCAGCAGTGCTGCGTGATGGACGCGGTGTACAGCATCAAGGCAGGCGGATCCAAGGCAGAGCAGGCGCGGCTGCTGGCGCAGGCCGGAGATGGCCTGTCGGCTCGCGGTGCAGACGTGCTGGTGCTGGGCTGCACAGAAATCCCCCTGGCCTTCGACAGCAAACGCGCTCGCGTACCTGTGGTCAATGCCACGGAGGTGCTGGCGCGGGCGGCGATCCGTGAATACAAAAAGCCGGGCCGCTGAATCCCCCTTCCCTGCCCGTCATGAGAACGCTGCTATTCCTCCTCCTCGCCACCGGCCTGTCCGCGGCAGACGCACCGCGCATCGCCGTGATGCAGCTCCGGCATGAGACGGTGACGTTTTTGCCGAACGAGACCACCCGGGAGGATTTCATTTATCCAGGATCACCCGCGGCGGGAGAGGCGCTGCTCAAGACGGAACCGAAGGGGGACATGGGCGGTTTCGTGAAAGTGGCGCGCGAGTATGGCGCGGAGCTGGTGGGCATCGAGTCGCCCGGCATGCCGGAGACCGGCATTGGCTCAGGCTGGGTGACCCGGGACGCCTATGAGCACTTCGTGGGCCGCATGATTGAGGAACTGAAGACACAGGGTCCCTTTGACGGCGTCTATCTGGCGCTGCACGGTGCGATGGCGGTGCACGGCATCGCCCGCCCGGAGGCGGAGCTGGCACGGCGAGTGCGGGAGGTGGTTGGCGGGAAAGCCGTCATCGCGGGCACCTTTGATCCGCACGGCAACGAAGACGAAACCTTCCTCAAACATGCGGACCTGGCCTTCGCCTACAAGTACTACCCGCATTACGACGCGCACCTGCAAGGAGAGCGTGCCGCGCGCATGCTGGTCCGGGCGATCCGTGGTGACTACAAGCCGGCCCACTCGGTACGCACGGTGCCGATTCTGAGCGCCACCGTTGTTCAATGGACCGGCCAGCCACCGTGGAGCACGCTGGTGCAGCGCTGCCTGACCTGGGAGGCGCGCGAGCCGGATGTGTACGTCAATTTTTTCTATGGCTTCCCCTGGGCGGATGTGCCGGACGTGGGCATGTGCTTCCAGGTCATCACCAATGGCGATCCCGAGCTCGCACAAACGGTCGTAGATGATCTGGCGGAAACGGCCTGGCGGCTGCGGGCGGAGATGTTTTCGGCAACGCCTATCGTGCAAGTGGACGAGGCGGTCCGGCAGACGGCGGCAGCGCTGACCGCAGGCCGCCAGCCGGTCGTGCTGGCGGATTACAGCGACCGCTCGGGTAATGCCACCTGGGTGCTGCAGGAGGTGATCGAACAGGATCTCGGCGGGGTGGTTATCGCCACCCTGCGTGATGATCGGGCCCTGACGGCTTTGGGGAAATCTGGGGCCAAAGCGGGCGATGCTTTCGACATGGAGGTTGGCGGATTCATGGACGAGTCAGCCGGCAAGCCGGTGCGCGTGCGCGGGGTGCTGGCCCAGGTGAAAAGCGGCAGCGACGGCATTGTGCAGTCGGCCCAGGTCCGCTTCGGCCGGGACAATCTGCTCATGCTCAGCCCGCAGCTTGTGCAATACGTGGATCCCGAAAGCATCCGCGCGGAAGGGGTGGACATCGGTAAGTTCCAGGTCTTTGCCATCAAATCGCGCGTGCATTTTCGGCGCGGTTTTGATGACAACGGCTTCGCCAAAACCATCCT
The DNA here is from genome assembly GCF_039655865.1 of Prosthecobacter sp. SYSU 5D2. Classification (NCBI taxonomy): domain Bacteria; kingdom Pseudomonadati; phylum Verrucomicrobiota; class Verrucomicrobiia; order Verrucomicrobiales; family Verrucomicrobiaceae; genus Prosthecobacter; species Prosthecobacter sp. SYSU 5D2. The sequence goes on from NZ_JBBYXL010000015.1 coordinate 78,391, forward strand.
GCTGGTGGAGCCACCCGGTCCGTTCATGGGCACGGTGCATCTCGATGCGCTGAAGTATGAAAACCTCCGCGTCCAGGACTACTACCCCTTCAACCTGAAGCACAAGTCTCCATCCGCCGAATGACAGGCTGAACTTTCCCCGGCCGGATTATCAACACGATGAATGACCATCCCCTTCCCGAACTTCGCAATCAGCTTCTCAGCCTGCACAAGTTGCTCATGAATGCCGAGCGCGCGGCCTATGAAAAAGCTGAGAACGTAACCCTGTCGCCGTTGAAGCTTCTGCAGTTGCTGACGGAGGATGAGCAGTTCTCCTGGCTGAGACAGCTTTCGCAACTGGTGGTGATGATGGATGAGGCGATGGAAGAAAAGCCGCCAATCACCCACGAACGGAAGGATGCCCTGCTCGCCGAGGCGCGGCATTTGCTCACAGGCTCAGACGAGCCCGGAAGCTTTGCCGTTCGTTATGCGGCAGCAAGGGAAGGTCTGGCGGCCGTGGCTGCTGCACATGCGGAGATCAGCAAAAGCTTCGATTAGCCGGAGGGGTTTTGCCCGCCTGGGTTTGGCTCAACACTTCTTCTTGGGCCTCTTCACCACACGGAGCTTTCCCGTGCCGCCACCACCGCAGAAGAAGCGGTCTTTACCATCAGACTCCAGGCCGGAGATCCCAATGCCGGGAGGCATGCTGAGGCTTTCCAGGACTTCGCCGGACTGGGGATCAATGCGGAGGAGTTCGCTATCATCCTCCCAGGTGCCATGCCACAGGTCCCCATCCACCCAGGTCACGCCAGTGACGACGCGGTTGGAGGAGATGGTGCGGAGGATGGCACCGGTTTGAGGATCTAGCTGATGGATCTTCCGGCCTTCATACTGTCCGATCCACAGGCTGCCCTCCGCCCAGGCCAGGCCGCTGCTATCGTCGGCACTGGGGGCCGGGATGGTTGTCAGGATGTCCCCCGTTTCGGGATCTACCTTCTGAATGATGCCCTCGGAGATCTGGTAGAGGTGTTTGCCGTCATAGGCGGTGCCCGCATGGGCGGGAAGATCAAGGAAGCGGAGAATCTCACCGCTGGCGGGATCCATGGCGTTCAGTTTTTTGTCCGAGGCCCACCAGATGACGTCTCCGTCATAGGTGACTCCGTTCACTTGGGCGTTGCCTGGATAAGGGCCAAATTCACAAACTATATCGGCTGGGGATGTTGGGTTCATGGAAAGGATTCTAACCGTCGTGCAGCAGGGTGGGGAGTAACATTATCGTCGTGAATCCAGGAACGACAGAAGTGGTCCAGCGTCTGGCACGGGCACGGCCGAACCATTGCACTTTTCCATCCGCAGCCAGCACATCGAGAGCGCGTTGCACGGTGCGCTGGCTGACACCCAGGGCCAGAGCGAGGGCCGAGCTGGACCAGGCCTCGCCATCGGAAAGAAAGGCAAGGATGGAACCATGCTCCTCCTCCACCGGCCACGCCAGCACCGTCACTTCCGCCCCCTGGCGGAGCTGGAGAGCGAACCCACTCCGGGTGGCCTGCACATCGGCGAGTGGACGCAGCAACTGACGCAAGCGGCCGATCTCCACCCGCAAACGGGCGCGGTGGGATTCATCCACCCGCTTCGCCTGAAACCCGGCCCGCAGCAAATCCGTACGGCAAACGTCGTTAGGCCAGGCTTCGGCGAGGGATCGCACCAGTGCAAACAGAACCGGACGCGTGGCCATGGGGATTCCCATCCTGCCTCTGCGCACCACACGGCGGCAGGCATCCACCACCAAGGCCCCGGAGGTGAACAGCGCCTCCACGTCCTCAAGGAGCACCGGGCGTTCCTGCTGGCCCGTGATGCAACGCGCCGAAGGTGTATCCAGACGACGGGCAGCGGCTTCCACTTCCGCTTGAAGCGCGGGGATGCAGGAGAGACGGGCCGCCTCCCGGGCCCGCGAAAATGCTGCACGTGCAGGAGCAATGCGCAGCCGCTGCATGGCCATGCCGGCCAGGATCATTTCATGAGCGGCCCGTCGTGCGGGAGGCAGGGAGACCGCATCGGCATCCTTCATCACCCGTTCCGCCTCGTCCAGCCGGCCGAGCAAAAGCGCACGCCGGGCCTGGAGATGGCGGGCATGAATGGCATTGATGACATCCCCATTCTGCTCCAGAGCGGCCTGCGCTGCGGCGAGCGCTTTCACCGGCCAGCCCAAGTCACGCGATACCAGGGCGATCTCAGCCTGGGCAACCATGCAGCGGGCGTGGGCGATGGCCTGCTGAGGGCCAAAGGCGCGCGCGGCCCATTTTAAAAGAATTTGAGCCTGGGCCAGATCCCCCAGCTGCGCCATGGCAATGCCCCTCAGGGCTAGGGCCGCTGCATCCTCCCGCAGCGCCACCCAGTTGAGCGCGCGCAAAGGATCACCCGCAGCGAGGGCGGAGGCAGCCGCAGAGATGAGCGAGTCCATGAAGAAATCGCGCCACCGTTGTCACTCACACACGCTTCTGCCAAGCGATAACTTGATCCCGGCAGCCCGGCTGGCGGCTGCTTCCAACATCGAACAAACATCCCAACTCACGGAGGAATCAACATGACCACCCATCGAACCGGAACCCATGCCGAATGGCTCAAAGAACGACTTGAACTGCTCAAAGCGGAAAAGGAACTCACCAGGCGCAGTGACGAACTGGCCCGGCAGCGCCAGCAACTGCCCTGGGTGCCGGTTTCCAAAGACTACCGATTTATGACCGAAGCCGGTGAAGCCAGGCTGGCGGATCTCTTCCAGGACCGCTCACAGCTCCTGGTTTATCACTTTATGTTTGGCCCGGACTACACGGCGGGCTGTCCTTCCTGCTCGGCCATCGCCGATGGATTCAACGGTATTGCCATCCATTTGGCCAATCACGATGTCCTGCTGACAGCCGTGTCGCTGGCCCCGTTGGAAAAACTGCTGGCCTTCAGAAAACGGATGGGCTGGAGCTTTCCGTGGGCTTCGTCCCTGGGCGGTGATTTCAATTTTGACTACTGCGCCTCATTCACGGAAGAGCAGCAGCGGGAAGGCCTCGAATACAACTTCACCCGCGAGCCGCAGCAGCCGTCGCGTAATGGCGAGCCAGACGGAGGCGAAGGCGCAGAGTTCGCATTCGCCACGATGTGCGGCGTCAACACGCCCACGTATGCGAGGCAGAGGCCAGGCATGAGCGCTTTCATCCAGGAGGGGGGCGTGGTTTACCACACCTACTCCACCTATTCGCGCGGCGTGGACAGCTTATGGGGCATGTATCCCTGGCTGGACCGGGCACCGCTGGGCCGCAATGAAGAGGCAGGGGTCTGGTGGCGTCACCATGACCAATACACCATGGCCAGCCCGTCAGCAGCTTCCTGCTGGCAGCACCAAATCGGAGGCGAGCCATGAACAAGCTCCCCTGTTGCCGTGGCGGACACCCGTCGGGTGGGCCTAACCAACCGGGTTCAGGAACGCGACGAGGCACCAAAATCACGAGCGCTCTGCTTTCCGGTACTGCTCTCCTGCTGATGCCCAAGTGTCCGGTCTGCATGGCTGCCTATGTTGCGCTCATCACCGGGATGAGCGTATCCACCGCAGCCGCCGGTTACCTGCAAACGGGCCTCGTCACCGTTTGCGCCGGCATATTGCTCTGCCTCATGCTGCCAGGGCTGGGCAGGCTTTTGGGAAGAGGTTGGAAAGTTTACTTCGCCCGCTTGGCCCGCGGCTCACGGGCCACCGTATCCGGGGCACCGGCGGTGGTGACGAAGGGGCCGTCAGCCATGGGGGCGATATTGGTGAAGCCGACCTCCGGCATGTCGCTGGGCTTGCCGGCGAGCGGGAAGTCTTTGCGCAGCGGGAAGTAGGGATAGCCTTCCCACATGAGGATGCGGCGCAGGTCCGGGTGACCGGCAAATTTGATGCCCATCATGTCCCACACTTCACGCTCATGCCAGTCGGCAGTAGGCCAGATGTCGCTGACGGTGGCAGGCTCTTCGCCATCGGGGATCAGGGCTTTGATGCGCAGGTGCTGGTGGTGGCCATAGCCATACACCTCATAGACCATTTCGAAACGCGGCTCCTGTCCCATGTGATCCAGGCTGGAAATGTCCACCAGGTAGTCGAAATCCAACTCGTCGCGGCAATATTTGAGCAGCGGCTTGGCAGCGGCCAGGGTGACTTGCAGGGTGTGCTCGCCCCGGAACTCGATGGTGCTAAGTACGGCATCACCGAATTTTTCCTTCAGGGCGGTGACCATTTGCGCGGCATTCATGATTCGGTGCGTTTCGGCTGAGGCTGATTTTTAACGGTGGCTGCGGAGACGGATCAGGAATGCTCGTTGATGAGTTCCCGCTTCTGCTCGGAGACTGAATGCTCGCCGTCAATCTTCCGCTGCAGGCGCATGAGGCCTTCCATCAGGGCTTCCGGGCGTGGAGGGCAGCCGGAGATGTAAATGTCCACCGGGATGAGGTGGTCAATGCCTTGAAGGACGGCGTAGCTGCGATACATGCCGCCGCTGGAGGCGCAGGCGCCCATGGCGATGCACCACTTCGGCTCGGGCATCTGGTCCCAGATCCGTTTCACGGCCAGGGCCATTTTATAAGTGACTGTGCCGGCAACGATCATTACATCCGCCTGGCGTGGGGAGAAACGCATGACCTCCATGCCGAAACGGCTGAGGTCATAGCGGCTGCAGGCGGAAGCCATCATCTCGATGGCGCAGCAGGCCAGGCCCATGGGCATGGGCCAGAGGGAGTTCTTTCGCATCCAGTTGACCGCCGAATCCAGCTTGGTGAAGACGACATTGCCCTCGATTTTGGAATCGTAGGCGGCGTGGGTTTCAGCAGGGGCGACCATAACTTTGGAAAAATGGGGGTGAACAGCGAAGAAATACGCCCCGCCTCTCCCCCCGGCAACCCGTTTGTGAAAGTTTTCACAAGCTCCCAAGCCGCGCCGAGCCAGGTTTTAGAAGGTTCTCAGACCTGGAGGAGTGGCACTGGCCCCGTTAAAAGCAGGGGCGCTCGGGGCGGAGGCTGGCGGCTGCGCCTGATAGCTAGGTGCATACGGAGGATAACTTGGGTAGGCCGCAGGCTGCTGGGGTGTATAGGCTCCGGAGGACTGCACGGGGGGGTAGGCTGCGGTCTGCTGATAGCCGCCATACGCGGGGGCTGGAGCCGGCTGCTGCTGGCCATAACTGCCACTCCCGACACTATGCGCCGTCACCTCCACCTGCCCCATTTGCATGTAGGGAATGCCGATCTCCTGGGCTGCCGCGCTGGAGAGATTGATGACCCTGCCTGGGTAAAAGGGAAACCGGTCATTGATGGTTACATTCACCGTGCGGCCGTTCAGGGTGTTCTTCACCTTCACCACGGTGCCAAAGGGAAGCGAGGTATGCGCTGCGGTATAAGCCTGCGGGTAATAGATCTCGCCGGAGGACGTGGGACGGCCGGTGTATTGATCTGCCACATACGATGCCCAGCCCTGCTCCTGGTAGGCGGGCGGACGGGAGGCACAACTGACAAGGGCCAGCATGATGAGATAGAAAATCCAGCGACAAGACATGCTAAGTCTTGTCATACACAAAGAAGATTCATTCGTCACCCTTGGAAATTAAGAAATCTTTCCCTCAACCTGCTAAGACGATACTGGAGCCAGTCTGTCATCCATCTCCCACTGCTTGTGAGTGATAAAGGAGCCGTGCTTCAAAAATCGTTCCACCGCCTGCAACACCAACGGCCGCCACATGATGAAAGTGTGATCCGCAGGCGTCACCATGAAATCCGCCTGCCCCTCCACCCAGCCGCCTGCGACACTGACGATGCCGTCGGATTCCGGCCCCAGCAGCTTGCGGAAAAAGGGGATCATGGCCCGGTTCCCCATGATGATGCCCGTGCCCGGCGGCACGGCCCCTAGCTTGCGCGGGACGCTATTTTCGTCCTCCCCGAGCTCCGGTACCACCGGCCCCAGCAGACGCCGGACCCAGGGTCTGCTGCCGAGCTGCCTCAGCACTTCACTGCCCTGATTTGGCGGGCCGAGCATCACCGTCCGGCCCAGAGGAAAACCGGGATCACGTGTCACTGCCCATGCGCGAAAAAGGATGCCGCCGAGCGAATGCGTCACAAAATGCACACGCGCTCCAGAAGCCGGCTTCAGCTTCTCCAGCGCCGGTTTGAGGTAATTCTCCACAGCAATCTGGACCGTCACACGTCTTGAGGGATAACCCACAGTGACCACCTGATATCCCGCCCGCCACAGCCAGAAACGCACTGCCAGCAGACTGCGCGGGCTGCGCCCGAGGCCATGGATCAAAACCACGATGTCCCGAGTGTGTGACTTCATGCCTGACCAGTCCATCCGGTTTGTGCCATCGTCAACCGCTGGCTTGCCGCTGCTGCCACGGTCAAGAATCGTCAAACACCCAGCAAGAATGAGCAGCAGCGTTGCATTGCCTCGCACCGGGGCCTTGGAAGAAGCTGTACATTGATCATGCCCAACCAACGTACCATTCAGCTCGTCGCCAGCGGTGACCTCCGCCTTTCCGCCAACCAAACCTGCTGGCCTGCCCAAAAGGCCATGGAAGACGCCCTGGCCAAGGCCCTCAAAGCCGAAGGTTACGAGGTAAAAAGGGCGCACCCTTACGATGCCAAAAAGAAGCACGGCTTCATCGCCAGCCAGCGCGAGGGCATCGAGGTCTTTCGCAGCATTGATCCGGATGCGCCGCTCATCGTGGCCGAGGCTGTGTGGCAGTATTCCCACCATGTTCTCGCCGGCCTGACCACCCATCGCGGACCCATCCTCACCGTCGCCAACTGGAGCGGCCAGTGGCCCGGTCTTGTCGGCCTGCTGAACCTGAATGCCTCCCTGACAAAAGCCGGAGTGAACTACTCCACGCTCTGGAGCGAGACTTTCACGGATGCGTTCTTTAAAAACGGCCTTCGTGAATGGCTGGATACTGGCAGCGTCACCCATGACCAGTCGCATGTCCGCGATTTATCTCTGCTGAAAATCCCGGGCGATGATGACACCTTTGGCCGCGACTTTGGCCGCCGGTTCCGACATCACAAGGCCATCCTGGGGGTCTTCGATGAGGGCTGCATGGGCATGTACAATGCCATCATCCCGGACAACCTTTTTCATGCCACCGGCTGCTTCAAGGAACGCCTCAGCCAGTCCACCCTCTATGCGGCCATGCAGACCGTCAGCGATGACGATGCTGCCGCCACTTATGCCTGGCTGAAGAAAAAAGGATTGCAAATGCAGTTAGGCCAGGACGAGGCCACCGAGCTCACTGAGCCGCAGATTCTCCTGCAGTGTAAAATGTATATCGCTGCTGTCCGCATCGCCGACGAGTTCGGTTGTGATGCCATCGGCATCCAGTACCAGCAGGGGCTCAAAGACCTCACGCCAGCCAGCGACCTGGTGGAAGGCATGCTTAACAATGCCGACAGGCCGCCCGTCCACAGTGCTGACGGTAAGCGCATCCTCTTTGAGGGCGAAGCGCTGCCGCATTTCAATGAAGTGGACGAATGCGCCGGACTGGACGGCCTGCTCACTTACCGCCTATGGCGTGAACTGGGCTTTGCGCCCGAGAACACCCTGCACGACCTGCGCTGGGGCCAGAAGTATGACAAGGAATACGTCTGGGTGCTGCTCATCAGCGGTGCGGCCCCGCCGGCCCATTTCATCGGCGGGTGGAAAGGTGCCAGCACCGAGCGCCAGCCCAGCATGTACTTCCGCCTCGGCGGCGGCACCATGAAGGGCATCAGCAAACCCGGCCACATCGTCTGGAGCCGCGTCTTCGTCATGGACGGAGCGCTGCATTGCGACATCGGCGTGGCGGAGGTCGTCAAGCTGCCGGCGGAGGAAACCGAGCGCCGCTGGCAGGAAACCACCCCGCAATGGCCGATCATGCACGCCGTGTTTAAAGGTGTGTCGCGTGACCAGATGATGGCCCGCCACAAGTCCAATCACATCCAGGTCGTCTATGCGCCTAACGAAAAGCAGGCCCACCGCGCCGCCCGCATCAAGGCCGCCGCCATGAGCGAGCTGGGCATCCACACCTCACTTTGTGGAGATGTGAGACTGGCCTGATTAACTTCCTACGCGTTTTCTTCCCCCCTTATGGTTCTCTTTTGCAGAGTGGCCTTGAGGGGGGTTTTTGCATCTTTGACGATCTGTTGAATCTACCCGCAAGGCTTCCGGATTCCCGGCGTTCATTCCTCTGTCATGCGCCGTCTTCTTGCCTTCCTTTTCTTCTCCGCCGGTCTTCTTCAGGCCGCCCCTCAGCCTAACATGGTGTTCATCATGATTGATGACCTCGGCTGGGCTGATGTGGGTTTTCATGGCGGCAATGCCCCCACGCCAAATCTCGACAAACTGGCCGCTGAAAGCCTGGAGCTGACGCAGCATTATGTGGCCCCGGTTTGCAGCCCTACGCGCACCGGGTTGATGAGCGGACGTTACTGGAGCCGTTTCGGCATCACCAGCCCCCACTCCGGACAGGCAATGCCCTTTGATACCGTCACCCTGCCAAGTGCCCTGAAGAGCGTCGGTTATGAGACTTGCCTCACTGGCAAGTGGCACCTCGGCTCCAAGCCGGCATGGGGTCCCAATCATTTCGGTTTCGACCACAGCTACGGCTCACTGGGTGGCGGAGTCGGCCCCTATGACCACCGTTATAAAGAGGGCGAATACACCCATACCTGGCATCGCAATGGCGAGCTGATCACCGAAGAAGGCCACGTCACCGATCTAGTGGCCAAGGAGGCCGTGCAGTGGATCGGCAAACGCAGCGACAAGCCATTCTTCCTTTACGTCCCCTTCACTGCCGTGCATCTGCCCGTGAAGGAGCCGGAGGCCTGGGTGGCCAAAGTGCCCGCTGCCATCACCGGCGATGTCCCCCGCCACTACGCCGCCTGCATCATGCACATGGATGATGCCGTGGGTCAGATCATCGCCGCCCTGGAAAAGGCAGGCAAGCGGGATAACACGCTGCTCGTCTTCACCAGCGACAACGGTGGCAGCACTTCTGAAAACAATGACCGCAAATACCCGGACGACAACTACCCCACCGGCAAAATCACCGCCAGCAATGCCCCCCTGCGCGGCATCAAAGGCGATCTTTATGAAGGCGGCATCCGTGTGCCCACCCTCGCCAACTGGCCCGGCACTTTGAAAGCGGGCAAGTTTGAATCCCCCGCCATCATCAGCGACTGGATGCCCACCCTCTGCGCCATCGCTGGCTATGAACCCGCCACGGACCTGAAATGGGACGGTATCAGCCTCTGGCCTGCGCTGAAAGACGGGTCCGAGCTGCCAGAAAGGCTCCTCTACCTCACCGGACCCGGCTTCCGCGGCAGCGCTGTACGTGAAGGCCCTTGGAAACTCATCGTCACCCAGGCCAAAGGGCAGCCGCAGTCCGCAGGCCCGGCCCAGCTTTTTAACCTCGCACAGGACCCCAACGAGACGACTGACCTGGCCGGTAAGGAGGCTGATAAGGTACAGCACCTGCGCACGAAACTCGCCAAGGTGGCCAAGGCCGACAAAGATGCGCAGGTGAAGAAGTGAGGTGACTCTGAGTTCTGGAGTTCGGAGTACCGCATTCATGCGGTCTGTGACGTGTGCACTCCCCCCTCCCAAAAAAGAAAGCCGGACAGCGATGTCCGGCTTTCAAATTCAATGCTCAGTCAATAAGACCTCACTTCGGCTCATGCATGGCGATGCAGTGCAGGGCACCGCCTTCCATAACGAGGTCCTTGGAGGTCACGGAGATGATCTCGCGGCCAGGGAAGCATTCGGCGATCTTGTCTTCCGCAATCGCGTCCTTCTTCTTCTGGCCGAAGATGGGGACCATGACGGCGTTGTTCAGGATCATGAAGTTGGCGTAGCTGGCCGGCAGGCGGCTCAGGCGCCAATCCTTGGCCTCGATGGCGTTGGGCATCTCAATCTCGATGATCTCCAGCTTGCTGCCGTCGGCGGTGCGCACATCATCGAGCTGCTCACGGATCTGCTTCAGCACTTTGAAGTTCGGATCGTTTTCTTTGGATTCCGTCATGCAGATGACGGCGTCTTCACGGACGAAGCGGACGATGTCATCAATGTGGCCATCGGTGTCATCGCCTTCGATGCCTTCCTTGAACCAGACGATGTTGGACACGCCCAGCATGCCCTTCAGCTCTTTCTCCATCTCGGCCTTGGTGCGGGCCTTGCCGTTGTTGCGGTTAGGGTTCAGCAACACGGCTTCTGTGGTGAGCAGGAGGCCTTTTCCATTGGTCTCGATGGCACCGCCTTCCAAGGTGAAGTCGGACGTGAAACGCTCCATCTTGAGTACCTCGGCCGCTTTCTCCGGGATGGTGTTATCCAGCTCATAGGGGAACTTGCCGCCCCAGGCGTTGAAGTTCCAGTCGGTGATGGCGATCTTGCCGGTTTCGTTATGCTTGATGAAGATGGGGCCATGGTCCCGGCACCACACATCATTGGTGGTGTGGTTGTACAGGTCCACCATGTTCAGAGCGCCTTCATTGTCGGCAATGCTCAGGCGGATGCTCATGTGCATCATCTCCGGGGCATTGATGCGCACGCGCTGATAGCGGGTCAGGTTCGCGGCGATCTCTCCAAACTTGTCCTGCAGTTTGAGATAGGTCTTCGGGCAGCTCTCCTTGTTGGAGGGCCATGAAAGCCAGACGGCTTCCTGCGTTTCAAATTCGGCAGGCAGGTGGTAGTTCTGCGGGTATCCTTTACTCATCGAGGTAGCGTTTGGTCAGAGGGGCGTAAGTGTCAATGCGACGATCACGGAAAAATGGCCAAATGCGACGAAAGTCTTCCACCGCCTGCAAATCGCAGGTCACAATGACGACTTCTTCGTGTTCGACTGAACCCTTGGCGACGATTTCGCCATAGGGGTTGGCCACAAAACTCTGGCCCCAAAATTCCGTGTCATCCTGGAAACCGGTGCGGTTCACAGCGGCGACGAAGCAGCCGTTGGCCACCGCATGGCCGCGCTGCACCGTCTCCCAGGCGCAATGCTGTGCGCTGCCCAACTCCGCCTTTTCACTGCTGAGCCAGCCGATGGCGGTGGGATAAAAGAGAATCTCCGCGCCGGCCAAGGCGGTCAGGCGCGCGGCCTCCGGGTACCACTGGTCCCAGCAGATGAGGACGCCGATGCGGCCAAACTTCGTGTCCCAGACTTTGTAGCCGAGGTCACCAGGCGTGAAATAAAACTTCTCCTCGAAGCCCGGGTCCTGCGGGATGTGCATCTTTCGGTACTTCCCCAGGTAGCTCCCGTCCGCATCCACCACGGCGACGGTGTTGTGATAAAGACCGGGGCCGCGTTTTTCAAAAAGCGGGACAATGATGACGACGCCCAGCTCCTTGGCCAGGACGGTCATGAGGTCAGTGGTGGGCCCTGGGATGGGCTCAGCCAGGTCAAACAGGGCCGTGTCCTGCCGTGTGCAGAAATACGGGATGTCGAAGATCTCCTGCAGGCAGATGATCTGCGCCCCTTTCGCCGCCGCCTCACGGATCAGCGCCTCATGCCGGGCATGGCTTTCGGCCTTGCTGGCATAAGTGGTGCCTTGGATCAGGCCGAGGGTGACGGTGGACATGGGGGCGCGGAGGATTGAGAGATCTTGGTGGGGTGCAAGTGAAGATATGCATTCCCTTGGAGATGAAGAATACGCCCCCACAGAGCTGCGTCAAAGAACATGAGCCGCTTCTTGCCATGTGAAGAAGCATTTAATGCTAGCCAAAGCAGGGGCAATCTCCTAGCTTGGCATGGCATTTATCCCCACACTCCCGATGAAATACCTGTTCGCCGCCTTGTTGCTGTTTGGCTGTTCCTTCTCCATTGAAGCCGCCGAGACCCCCGCGAAGAAAAAAGCTCCGGCCAAGGCCAAGGCTGAGACCAAGGTGGAAGTTCCTTCTGCGGAGGCTGTCGCCACGGCCAAAACTCTCACGCCGTCTCAAAAGACGAAGTTGATGGACATCATCAATAAAGGCGATGATGCCGCCCTGCAATCCCTGCCAGGCATCGGTCCTGCGAAGGCGCAGAACATCGTCAAGGCGCGCCCGGTGGCGACCCCGGCGGATCTGGTCCTCGTGGACGGCATTGGCGAGGCCACCCTGGCTGAAATCGTGGCCCATGCCAAAGCGGGTTTCCCTGTGGCAGAAGCCAAGACACCAGAGGCCAAGAAGAAATCGGCTGCGAAGAAAAAAGCCAAAAAAGAGTAATCGTCACGGCTGAAGGGCGAATCTTTGATGCACATGCGCCGGTCATGCCTGGGGGACATCGCCCTCCAGGGCCGGACTCAGATCATCCTCCATACATTCCATGAACCCTTGGTTTTACGTCGATTCAGAAGGTCAGCGGCATCAGGTCACTGAAGAACAGTTGCAGTCCCTGGCGGCAGCCGGTGCTGTGCGCCCGGAGAGCCTCGTCTGGACAGACGGCCAGGCCCAGTGGAGCCGGGCCGACCTGGTTCTCCCTGCTTTGTTTAAAGGCACGGGTTCCACCCCACCACCGCTTGCGGGTCCACCCCCGGTTCCGGGGGGCCGGGGCATGCGTGCGCATGATGTAGATTATGAGATCCATGGCAATGAAATGCAGATCGTCGAGGTAGAGCTGGATCCTGGCGAAACTGTCATCGCCGAGGCCGGCGGCATGAACTACATGGATGACGGCATCGTCTTTGAAACCAAGATGGGCGATGGCTCCTCCCCCACCAATGGCGGCCTGATGGGCATCCTGAAAACTGTCGGCAAGCGTGTGCTCACCGGCGAGTCCATTTTCATGACCCACTTCACCAACCGTGCTCCGGCCGGGAAAAAACGCGTCGCTTTTGCTGCGCCCTATCCGGGGAAGATCATTCCCCTGAAGCTCACGGATTACGGTGGTGAGATCCTCTGTGAGAAAGACGCCTTCCTCTGCGCCGCTTTCGGGACTGCTGTCGGCATCGCTTTTCAAAAGCGCTTCGGGGCCGGACTCTTCGGTGGTGAAGGATTCATTTTGCAGCGGCTTCAGGGCGATGGCATGGCCTTCATCCATGCCGGCGGTACCATCATCAAAAAGGAGATGCGCGGTGAAACTCTGCGGGTGGACACTGGCTGCCTCGTCGCTTTTACCAAAGGCATCAGCTATGACATTGAGCGCGCGGGCAATCTGAAGAGCATGTTCTTCGGCGGGGAAGGGCTCTTCCTCACCACCCTCACCGGTCATGGCACGGTCTGGCTGCAAAGCCTGCCCTTCTCCCGTCTGGCTGACCGCATCCTGGCCAACGCCCCTTCCGCCGGTGGCAAGGCCACGGGTGAAGGCTCTGTCCTTGGCGGCATCGGCCGCATGTTTGACGGGGAATAAGCTTTTATCAAGGTTGCAGCTACGGGGTTGGTGCAGAGTTCAATGCCCAGCCCCGCATTTTTCATCAGCTCCTGACGCGTCAAATAGTGATACCTTCGCACTTGTTTCCGTTAGAGGAGGGAGATTCAATACCGCCATGCTGACACGCCGTCGTCTCCTCTCCTCAGGCACAACCAGTCTGGTCAGCCTCGCCAGTTCCAGACTGGCTATTGCAGCTCCTCTTTCCACCTATGCACGTCGCGTGCTGGAGAAAAAACCCTGCGGCTACTGGCGGCTGGGTGAAAAGGCCGGACCCAATGTGGCGGATGCTTCCGGCCAGGAACACACTGGCACGGCTCATGGCGCAGTGACCTTTGGCCAGAAAGGCATGCTGGACCGCGATGCCGACACCGCCCTGGTCTTTGACGGCAAGACCTCCTATGTGGAGATCCCCAGCCATCCGTCCTTCAGCCAGCCCACCAGCGGTGCTGGCCTGACTGTGGAAGTCTGGATGCGGCCCGATGTGCTGGACTTCACCGGAGAAGGGGAGGAAAACTACATCCACTGGCTGGGCAAGGGGGAGTCTGGCAAGCATGAATGGGCCTTCCGTTTTTATCCCCGCCAGTCTTCCCGGCCTAACCGCATCTCGGCCTACATCTTCAGCCCGGGTCCGGGTCTCGGTTCCGGCGCTTACACAGAGGAAGAAATCAAACCTGGCAAATGGATCCACATCGTCGCCACCTATGATCCCGGTGATGCCACCAACCCCAAAGCTGGCGTGACCATGTATAAAGATGGCAAGATGACCGGCAGTCCCGCCACCGCGCCGGGTGCTCCGTATAAAAGCTATGATGTCATGCCTGTTGCAGGCACCGCCCCTTTGCGCATCGGCACCCGCGATACCAAAAACTTTTTCGTCGGCGCCCTGGATGAGCTGGCCATCTATCCCCGTGTGCTCACAGCCCGCGAGGTAGCGGATAACTACCGTGCCGGCAGGGCCGGATAATCCTCTCATTGATTCACGCCGCCACCTGTCCACTCGCCGGCCCCACCTTCAGGCTGTCTGACCACTCGCGGGCAAAGTCACGCTGGCAGCGGCCATTGATCATCGCGATGATGACCACGGCGATAAGCGCACCCAGGCCTGCCAGCGCCATGTCCTTGTGCGCATCCCACACATCTCCCTGGGTGCCAAGATACGCCGCCCCCAGATCCCCGCCAAAGACCGTCGCCGCCGCCCACTCGATGAGCTCAAAGAGGGCCGACGAGGACAGCATGACATCCAGCGGCAGGAAGTAGGACCAAAAGCCCCGCACCCGCGCCACCCTCAAAAAGATTTCCCGAAACGGATACGCACACAGCAGCCCGTAGAGAAAATGCAGCAGCCGGTCAAAGTGGTTGCGCTCCCAGCCCATCCTTTCATTAAAACTGTCTCCCGTCAGCGCCCGCCACCACTCATCATACGGCACCTTTTCATACGTGTAATGCGCACCGATTTCATGCAGGCAGAGGAACACAAAAATCAGTGTGTGCGATACCCGCGAAAACAGCCGCCGTTTCCAGCCCCAGATCAAAAGTGCAAACGCAGGTACCAGCAGCACGTTCTCCAACAGCCAGTCATGCCGGTAGGACGGGTTCACCGCCAGCACCGCCCACCACACGGCAAAGAGCACCAGAAGCGTGCAGGTGTACCTCTCGTAGCTCAGTTTCATGGGGGTCATGAAACGGGAGCGCGGAGAAGGTGCCGTGCAATCGGAAAACACGGTGGCGGTCTGACCTTACGAAACGATCACTTCCCGCCCGCCATCGCCTTCAGTTCCACCAGCAAGGCCTGGATCTTTTTGCGCAGGGCCAGGAACTCGGCGCTGCCTTTTTCCATCTTGCTGAGCTTCTCATTCAACTCGCGGATTTCGGCGGCTTTGGCGCGGCGGTCTTCCTGACCTTTGGCTGAGGCGGGGCCTTCTTTGGGCTCCACATCGTCCCAGTCATCGGTGCGGAAAACGGAGGCAGGCAGGTCCTCGCTGTTGACCAGATTCGCGCCTTCGGGATTGGAGGCCCAGGCGTAGCGGACGGCGGCGGGTTGCTTTACTTTCGGGCTGCTCACCAGGACGCTGTCCTTGCTTTCAATTTTTGCATCCGCCCAGTGCCACACGCGGTCGGCTCCGGCGATTTCAAAACGCTTCAGGTCACCATCTCCGCGCACGGCCAGTCCAGTGCCGACATGGTCAAAGGTGATCTTCATCGCTCCATCCTTGACCTCGCTGGATTTATAAAGAGGGCTGCTGTAAACGAGATCGCGGCCGTAGTCCTTGGCCAGCGCCCAGCGGGCCAGACGGTAGCCCGGGGTCATCTTGTCCTTGGGATGGATGTCTGCCACCTCACCGACATCATTGATGACGGCCATACCGGTCTTGGGGGTGGTTTCCAGGATGTGCCGCATGCGGTCCTGAAGCAGCGCCCAATAGTCCTGCGTTCCCGGCTCGGTGGACGGGGCGCGGTAGTTGGCCAGCTGCACAAAGTAAAAAGAGAAGTCATCGCCCCAGCGCTCGCGCCAGTCGCGGATCATCAGCGGCAGCGTCTGGTCATACGGCACCGCACCGGCCTTGGCATTGCCTTCCCCCTGATACCAGATGGCCCCGCGCATGGTGTAGCCGGCGAATGGGTTGATCATCGCATTGAACAGCACGCCTGGCTTGCCTTCGGTCAGAAGCGGAGGCTTGGGTGCTGCGGGTTTTTTCGGCAGGCGCTTCCGCTGTTCCGCAGATTTGCCCTTGGCCGCAGCCATGGTGGCCTTCCAGGTTTCCAGTTGCTTTTCATACTGCGCATCGGCAGTGGCCTGGTCATAGGCGGCCGCCTCCTGCATCAGCTTGTCCACCATCAGCTTCGTGCCTGGCAGCGTGTTCAGCGCCTCGCGGCTGGTGAAGGTTTCCACCGGCTTGCCGCCCCAGCAGGTCTTCAAAACCGCCACCGGAATGCCCAGATCCTGGTGCAATTTCAGCGCAAAGAAAAACGCCACTGCCGAATACCCCGGCACCGTCTCCGGACTGCACAGCGACCACTCGCCCTCGATGTCCTCCTGCGGTTCTTCCGCCGTCACCAGCGGGGCATTGAACATGCGCAGCGCCGGGTAGTCCGCCTTGGACATCAGCTCCTCATAAGCCGGCACCCGGTTCATGGTGAAATACATATTGGACTGACCTGATGCCAGCCACACCTCCCCCACCAGCACATCGGCCAGCGTCAGCGTTTTGTCCCCGGACGTCACTTTCATCTCGGCCCCTTGGGCATCGGCAGCACCTGTCTCAATCTCCGCCCGCCACTTGCCTTTGGCATCCGCCTTTGCCGTCGCCGTCTTGCCTTTGAAGGCAATTGTGACCTCTGCTTCCGGCTCCGCTTTTCCCCAGATGGCCGCTGCCCGCTCCCGCTGGAGCACCATGTAATCGCTGAAAAAATGTGGAAGCGAAAGCTGCGCCCAGGCGCCGGCAGGCAGCCCCAGGCAGATCACGGCGAATAAGGAACGGATGAGCATTTTCATGGCGGTGGTGCAGCCTGAAAACGCCGCGAATGTCCCGACCTATCGCCCATTTGCTTACCACCACGCCGCCCGTCACGGTTTCAGCACCTTGCGAAACAGGGTCACCAGGTTCAGCCCGAAGATCTTCTTCAGTTCCTCTTCCGTATAACCCCGGCGGTGCAGCTCTGCCGCCACGGTTTTCCAGTGCCCGATGTCAGACAGCTCCGGACTGGTACGATGCGGAGACAACCGGTCCCAGCCGCGCAAAGGGCTGTCCGTCGCGACGGAGAGGTGGTCCACTCCGATGACCTTTTTCATGTGGTCCAGGTGATCACAAAACTCCGGCACGCCGCGCCCTTTGGTCTTGTGGTTTTCAATGATCCAGCCCACGGCGGTCACGCCAACCACCCCACCCGTGGCCGCAATCGCTTTCAAAGCAGTGTCCGACTTGTTGCGGTCACGATCCGTCACGGCACGTGCCCCTGCATGGGTGCAAACGACAGGAAACTTGGACAGGCGGCAGGCATCCAGGGTGGTTTGCTCATTGCAGTGGGAGATGTCCACCAGCATGCCCAGGCGGTTGAGCTCGGCGATCACCTTTTCCCCAAGCGGTGTGACGCCGCCTTCCTGGTCATTGCCGTAGCCCATGACATCCTCCGGCGCCTGCTCGGTATGGGAGGCGCCATAGGCCAGTTGAAACACGCGCAGCCCGCGCTCATGGAATTTCTCCAGATTCTGGATCCCGCCTCCCATGGGGTAGGGAGACTGCACATACATCAGCACGCCGAACTCGCCCTTCTCGCGAATTTCCCGGATGTCCGCAAAGGTGCGGATGATGCGGGCATTTTTATACAGGCCCTCCTTGAACCGCTCCGACTGGTTGTCAAAGCTAGCCTGGGTGCTGTAGCTCATGATAACCATGTTGCACCCCGTTTCCTGCTTCAAGGGCTTGAAGTCCCAGGGGCCTTCCGGCGACGGATAGGGATGTCCCTTCCCGCGATGGGTGTCGTAGTACGTGCCCAGGCCGTCCACAATGAAGTTGCTGGCAAAGAAGGCTTCCACATCAAACGCTGCAGCTCCGCGAGGGAACATTGCGCAACATGCCAGCATTAAAATACCTAGCTTGAGAAAATGCATCATAGGTGAACCCTTCATATCCTGCATCCCTGCCTGCCCACAAGGATAATGACTGAAATGAGAACCATTTCAGGAGGCCGTTCTTACAGGCGACTGGACTCAGCGGCGGCGCGGCCACTGATGCAGCACCGGTGGACAGATCACAAAAGGGCGGAATCCGGTGAGAACGGAGGGGACTTGGGACAGGCGGGTGGCACGAAGAATGCGAAGCAGTGAAAGGAAGACCTTAAAAAAAGTCCCCCCGCTTTTCATGAATTGTTCCCCCTTGGCCTGCTGCCGCCGTACATTCTCCTTCTCTGCCGCCCTGTGCCTCGCCACTCTGGTATCCACGGCGGGGGCCCAGTCCGTCTGGACCGGGGCGGCGGACAATTCCTGGTCCAATGCGGGCAACTGGAACGGCGGGCTGCCCAGCACCATCTCCGGCAGCCCATCGGATGTCACCTTTGCCACCAATGATGCCAATGGCGACACGCTGACCCTGGACAGCCTCTTTTACCTGAACCGCCTGGTGGCCGGCCCCCTGAATTATGGAGTGACAGAAAAGGTACTGGCAGCGACGGGAGCAGAGGGATCCAGGCTGGTGTTCCAAAAACTGGGGGATGTGCTGCCGACGATCAACGTCACCCACTTGGCCAATACGGAGGTATCCTCTGGAAACCTGACCCGCGACCTGGCCTTCAGGACGGATATCGAAATCGCCGATGACCTGACGCTGACGCGGACAGGGGGCACCGGGAGCGTCAGCTCCGGTAACCAGCGGCTTTATCGCACGATCTTTTACGGGGTGATCAGCGGCAGCGGCAAGCTGACCATCAACAGCAATTCCAGCTCGAACTCAACACGCATCTGGTTTGACAACCACAACACCTTCACCGGTGACGTTGACATGCAGAGAGGTTATCTGTTTCAGAACTATGCGGACAGCCTGGGCGCTGCGGACAAGACCATCAGCTTCGGATCCGTCAGTTCAGTGACCTGGGACCTCAGCTCCTCGAACATCAATGCCACCCTGGGGGCGACCATTCCCTATGACCTGGTCACGCCAAGCCCGGCAGGTTCCAACGTGCTGATCAACGGTGGCTCGGTCAGCCGGCAACTGCTCTTTACCGGAGACATCACCGGCAGCGCCAGCCACACGGCCACCCAACGGTCGGTTCATCTGATCGCCCAGTCGAACCAGCAGATGGTCTTTGCCGGAGAGAACATGACCTTTGGCGGCCAGGTGTTTGCCCGTTACGGCAGCGAGGTGGCAATTGCCGCAGCCAATGCGGAAGGCAAGGCCTGGGAGAATGTGAAAAACATTTTGTTAGGCCAGGAGATCACCACCAGTGTTTCCACCACCACCAACAATTCCAGTCTCGTGCTGCGGGGCGGTTTTACCTTGGATGCGCCAGTGGAGGTGACCAAACGGACCACCGGATCAAGTGGTCGCGACAAAGTCAGCCTCGGCCAGATTAACCACCAGGGGTCGGCGTATCAGGCGGTTTTCAACGGGCGGGTCAATGTGCTGGAGTCCGATTATCGAAGCCTTAACCTGATCTCAGAAAGCGGCGGCAGCGCCACTTTTAACGGGGCTGTCACGGTGGCCGGAGAACAGGGGCTGCTGGTCAATGACATCGTCAATGCCACCACGAGCGGCGGCACTCTCAACTACTATGAGGCCGCCCCCTTAGGCACGGTCATTTTTTCCAGCACCTCCCGCCTGGGTGAGGCCACGACGGGCACGGGCTCGGCAGGAAGTGTCGATGTGATGCGTGGAGCCCTTCTTGTCAATACATCCACTTTTTATGCCGGAGTAAATGTGCTGAATACCGCCCAGCTCGGTGGCACTGGCAGCATCACGGGAAATGTGGTGGTGAGCGAGGGTGGCCGCTTGCAACCGGGGGCAGGGCTAACCTCACCCGCCTTCGCCAGCAGCCTGGGCAGTCTGACCCTCACCGGCAATCTCAGCCTCACGGGCGCGGCCAGCCTGGTTCTTCAGGTGGGCGGAGCCACGTTTAATGTCGGCAGCACGGAGGTCGAAGACATTCCCTCTATCTATGCCAGCAGTTTGGCTCTAGTGGGGGATCATGATTATCTGGACATCACCGGCAGCCTCACGGCCAATACGCCCGGCAGCATCCAGTTCAGTCCCGTTGGGGATTTCCAGCCCACGTGGGGGGATGCCTTTCACTTGCTGGATTTTGGCTCGCTGCTGACGGGCGTTTATACCACCAGGGAAGTCCTGGACCTGCCGGACCTGAGCCTGATCAATCCCGATTGGATGTGGAACACGGATCTCTTTGTCAGCCACGGCCTCCTGGTCGTCGTGCCGGAGCCCTCCCGCATGTCCTTCCTGCTCCTCGCTCTGGTGGGTGCTGTGACGAGGCGGCGGCGCTGAAATACCAATGGACAACGATGCGAAAGAGGTGCTGCCAAACTATTTGTTAGCTGAACATATAGCTGGTTCGCGGCTACGCATTCCAGATGAAGGAAGTCGCAGGATCAATCCAGCACGACGCGCAGGGAGGGGCTTGTCACGGTAAGGGTGGAACCGTCCTCGGCATGGGCATGCACGGTGATGAGGTCCAGCGTCTTGATACCCGGCTCAACAACCTGGCTGGCCTCGAAAGCGGTGGTGCCCTTGGCCGTCATGGGGATGGAGGTCCAGGCATCAAATTCCATCTGCATGGAGTAGTCCGGGTGGCGGTCGGCAGACATCCAGAGGCGGTTGTCCTGGGGGCGGCTGCCATCGGGGAAAGTGGCGGTGAGACGGAGCGTCCGGGCGGCCTTGTCCCACTGCGTGATGATCTCCGGCGTGGCCACCCGGCGGCGGGATTTGAAAAAGTGATGCAGGGCGAAGGCATGGAGATTTGCCTCTACCTCCGGCAGTGAGGACACCTGTTTGGTCATGCCAGTGTCCTTGGGCCCGCCATGCTGGCCGCCCGGGAAGATGCAGAGGGGAAAGGCAGGGAAACGGCGGCCCAGCTCCAGCAGGCCGGGGCTGACGTTGTCGTTGGAGCCCTGGTTGTAAAAGACCTCCAGGCCCCGGGCTTGCAGCGCGGGCCAGTGGTCCGTGATGCGGCAGACATCCCAGGCGGCAGTGCACATGGCTTTCATCTCTTCCTCGCTCCAGCCGGCGGCCCTGGCAGCGGCCTCATCGATGCGCTGCCCGGCCTGGGTCTTCGCGCGGGCGGCCAGCGGACCGCTAGCCGTGGCAGGCACAGCAGGAACTTTTCCAGCCGTGATGTCTGCGAGGAACTGGCGGTTCATCCGGGTGATCTCCTCCGGCAGCATGCCATGGACATACGGGCCGCCAGGGGAATCCAGAATGGGAGTGACCACCGGCATGATGGCCGTCACCCGGTCATCATGGATGCCAGCGGCAGCGGCAGCGACGCCGCGCTTGGACCCGCCGGTGACGAGGATCTGCTGCGGCTGAAAAACGTCTTTCTCCGCCACGGCAGCGGTAATGGCGCGCATGTCGCTCATGCCCCAGATCCAGGCGGGGGTGTAGCGGGTGTCCTTCGTGGCCAGCAGGTGCTCTTTCATGCCGCTGAGGAGAATGGGCGCAGGGGCCATGGCATCTATGGTGCCCATGCCGACGAGGACGATGCCGACGCCGTGCTCCTTCAGCAGGCGCAGCATGGTCCCGGTGGGGGCGGCGGCCTTGGGTGCCA
This sequence comes from Prosthecobacter sp. SYSU 5D2, assembly GCF_039655865.1. Lineage (NCBI taxonomy): Bacteria > Pseudomonadati > Verrucomicrobiota > Verrucomicrobiia > Verrucomicrobiales > Verrucomicrobiaceae > Prosthecobacter > Prosthecobacter sp. SYSU 5D2. The sequence continues at coordinate 100,011 of NZ_JBBYXL010000015.1, forward strand.
ACCCGGCATTGGCGATGACGAGGCGGGTGCAGGGGGGGGCATCTGCCGGGGCATTGAAGGTGACAGGCAGGCGAACCTTCTGTCCTGGCCACCATTCGCAGAGGGTGATCACGACCAGCTTCTGACGGATGGAAGGATCCTTGGCCAGGGGTTTCCAGTCCGAAAGAATCTCCGTTTCCAAAGTGGTCACATCCCGGACGGCCGCCATGTCAAATTGACTGCGGGTGATCCCAGCTTGGGCGACCGAAAGGGTGAGAAGGAGGAGACAGGTGAAAAGTTTCATGTCGGCATTGGGGTGCCGCCAAGAACGACCGGCATGGCCAAACCTGTCGTACAAACATCTACCTGGAGCGAGTTTCCAAAACTCAGCGGGCAGTCACCGTCCAGCGCTCCACGCTGTTTTCCACTGGCGGCAGGGTTTTCAGGTATTCATAAATTGCCCCCAGGTCTTCTTCCGTCATGCTGGCATACATGGTCCAGGGCATGACGGTCTGCATTTCACCTTTGGCAGAATCTACCGGTGGGGGTGTGAACTTGCCCGGCGCATAGGATTTAAAACGGTCCACAAACAATTGCTTGGTCCATGCGCCGATGCCGGTGACCGGGTGCGGGGTGATGTTGGGGGAGCGGACGGTGCCGCCCGGCATGGCAAACTCAAATCCGCCGGCATATGGCTCGCCAACGGGCTTGCCCTTTTCCATCTTCGTATGGCATTCCGTACAGCCAGCCGCATTGGCCAGGTAGCCGCCATACGCCACGGGATCCGACTTGGCAGGCAGCTCCACCGGGGCCGCAGGCTGCGGCATGAGGTGCATGATCACATTCACCGGCGGATCTGCCTTGGATGGCACTGGGCTGCTTTCCACAGCCGGCAGGCTGCGGATGTACGCCATGATGCTATAGACATCCTCGGTGGCCATTTTGCCATAAGACGGGTAAGGCATGATGGGAAACAGCGGATGGCCATCCTTGCTGACTCCGCTGGTGATGGCGCGGTAAAGCTCGCCATCGGTCCAGCCCTTCAGGGCATGCGGGGTGATGTTAGGCGCGATGAAGGCACCGGGGAAATTCATCTTCTGGTCAAAGCGCTCGCCGCCGATGCCCAGGGTGCCCGGTTTTAGTGGGCCGGAGAAAAGCGACCAGTCGCGGGTGCTGTGGCAGTCCATACAGACCGAAACACTGTTGGCCAGATATTCACCACGGGCGATACGCTCCGGTGTGGCCTCCACGCGCAGGCCTTCCTGCACGGGGATGTTGGGCAGAAAGTTCACTACATAGCCCACGGCAGCGATGACGAGCAACAGAACGATGGCCACCAGCGCCCCGAGGATTTTTAACAGCTTCTTCATAAACGGGCGGCTCTTTAGCTGATCCGTTATCACCCCGCAAGCACAGACCAGGGCCTGGCCTAATAAAACCTCCCGTCTGATGCGACTCACACAGATGCCAGCCAGTCCAGCCGTCGTTGCAGCTTGGACTGCCTCTCCGCATCCGGGCGCGGATAAAGAATGGGATACCAGGCCGAGATCACCGCCGCACGTGCAATGAGGCAGTGATGAAGCGCTTCCTCATTGATCACACCCCCTGCATCACGATAGGCAGCGAGAATCCTGTTCACCGTCTCATGATCATCCTCCAAAAGTTTTGCGTTCCAAATCACCGAAGCCACATCCCATTCCACTGGCCCTGCGAATGAATCTTCCCAGTCCGTCCACAGCAGGCCGGAGGTCGTGTTCATGAGGTTCCCCAGATGCGCATCCCCATGCAAGGGCTGATGAGGGAAACGGTCGAGCGCTTCCAAAGAGGTGGTCAGATGTCTGCGCAGAAGCTCCAGTGCCTCCGCCGGAAACAAGTCGCGCCTTTCCAGCGGCTCCAGCAGCGCCAGGCTCTCCGTCACGATGGCCAGCCTGGGCAGCGGCTGGTCAAAGCTGCGCAAAATGGCATGGCACTCTTGCAGCGTCCGGCCCACTTCTTCCGGCGAAGGCTCAGCCTCGATGGCAGTGACGTATAACCAAAAGTTCATTGGAAACCCGAAGTGTTCATGCGGCCCCGGAGGCAGGTCCGGATGCAGCGGGATGCTGGGCGCACCCTGCTGCGTGAGGTGCAGGGCAATGGCATTTTCCCGCGCAAACCACTCTGTCCCCTGACGCGGCCCGTCCACATCCTGCACCACGCGGGCGACCAGTGTCTCCGTGAGCCTGAGCACCAGCGTGCTGCTGTCTTGAAGGATGTCGCACCGGTCTGGCGTGATGCCATGGGCAAGCACAGTTTCCGTAGCGGCGCGGATGGGGAGATCGGGGCGGGACATGGGATTGCAAAGGAGCTCTTTTACCAGCTTACCTGCGAGGTGCTTCTGGCAGATTCAGCACCTTGCGCAGCATCGGCTCCAGCCCACGGGCATACAGAAACATGCCGTAGCTGTTGGCGTGGCGGGCATCGGACAGGCCGTCTGCATTGTCGGGGGAGATGAGCTCAAAGCCGTCCACATAATGGATGTTCTTGTCTCCGGATTTCTTCCGATCCTCCACCAGCTTTGGGATCATCTTACGCTTCTCAAGCTGGTATTCGCCCATGCGGCTGCCAATGATTTCGGACGGATTGTAATAAGGCCCGGTGACCACGATGGGTGTCTCAGGATGTTTGGCGCGAATGATGTCAATGAACTCAGGGAAGGTCTTTGCATAGACTTCCGGCGGAGGATTGGCCCAGTAATCAATGACATAGACAGCCGCCGGAATCTCCGCCACGGCGCGGGCCAGGGTTGGCTCACCCAGGCCATTGCCAGAGAAGCCCAGATTGATAAAATCCATGTCCAGCCAGCGGCCTAACAAACAGGGAAAAGCCACTCCCGGATTGGATGCGTGCCCGCCCTGAGTGATGCTGGAGCCGTAATAAACGACCGTCTTTTCTTGGGAGTAGGCCTTGGCAGGCTCCAGCGCAGCTCCGCTGTCCAGGGTGATTTCCTTCACCACGGGCGCCCCGCTGGTGGGCAGGTAGATTTCCACATCCCGCATCTGCTTTTCCGTGCCCAGCTCCCATTGTTTTTTCAGCAGCGCCTCCGCATCCGGCAGGCCGCTGCCCAGATAACGTCCGTCCACATAGACATCCACGCCAATCAGTGCGGTAGGCACGGATGGCCCTATCCGGTAAGTGCCCGTGGTCGCCAGGAGGCCCAGGGTGACAGAATCCGTGCGGAAGCGCAGCCTCACTCCGGCCGGGGCCCGCGCCAGGCTCCAGACCTTGGGCGGCATCACGTCCTTCAGCCGGTCCGGGAAGCGCTGCAGCTTTGTCTCCTCCTTCCACCAGCCCAGGCCGCACACGGTGATGCGAGGATCGGGGAAAGGGATGGTTTGCGTGGCCGGTTCTGCTGCTGAGCTTGCAGCCGCCAAACAGCCTAACAATAGGGATGTAACGAACAGTGTGGTGCGGATCAGGGAAGTCTTGTTCATTCGGTCAGAAGGGAGAAATGAAGAAACGTTGTACGAAAGGGTTTTCTGCATCTCCTGGACTCACTCAGCCTGATATCCCTGCCAGATCCACACCAGGGTATCTGCCAGGGTCTGCTCAAACACCCGTTTGTCACAATGGCCGGTGCCCTTGCTGAAGATGAACCGGTGGGGGTAGCCTTTCTTGGCCAGGGCAGCCTCCGTGCGCAGGCCGGCCATCACCCAGTTGTGATAGGTTTCTTCCGGGTCATTGGCGCGGTTGTCGTTTTCAGACACATGGGTGAAGATGCGCAGCGGCTTCACCTCGCTGGATTCAATGAGCTTCATGCCAGAATGATATTCCCAGGCTCCCAGCGGAAACTGCGCCTCTTCCGGTGCATCATCATCCTGCTGATCCACAAAGGTACCGGAATACGCAACGATGCGCCTGAACCATTCCGGGCGGAACCAGCCCATCGTCAGCGCCGCGGCACCACCGGAGCTGCAGCCCATCACTCCCCTTCCCCAGGGATTCTCCGTGAGGGCGAACTTCGGATAAGCGGCCTTGATCTCCGCGTTGGCGAGCACGGCTGGCAAAACCTCGTCATGAATGAAGCGGGCCAGCCGGTCGGACATGGTGTCATACTCCAGGCCGCGCTGGCTGCTTTTGCCATCATTGCCGCCATTCTCCACCGCGATGGCGATGAAGGCGGGCAGCCTGCGTTTGGCATCTTTGGAAACCGTCAGGTTGTCCAGTGCATGCGCCACCTGTTTGATCTTGCCCGGCCCGTCGTGGATGATGAGCAGCGGTGCCTGGGTGCCGTCCTGATAGGCAGCAGGCACATAAACCGTGATTCTGCGCTCCGTCCGCACCGGCTTTCTTTCCGGCTCCAACGTGGTGTCAGTACCCTGGAAAATCTGGCTGTCCGCCAGCGCCATCTTGAACATGAAGGTCCGGCCTTTCGGGTTGCCACGGTCCGTCAGATCCGGGTCTGTTTGGTAATCGGGACCGATGGTGAAATGCCCGTCGCCATCCGTGGCCGGATTCTGCGCATCAGCGGCTTCTGCATTCATGGTTAGGCCAATGAATCCGATGGCAACGGCGCTGCAGAGAAGGGTGGACCAGGAGGGCATAGGGAATCTGTCGTTCATGTTCGAAACGTGTTTGGATGACTTTAAGCGACGATCCTCCAGGTCAGCCCCACGCCCATGCCGGCAGGCAGCGGTGTCACCGGACCCGCAGATGTTTCCAGGATGGCCGTTTGTGCTGCCGCCTTTTCCATCTGGAAACGCTGCGTCGAAGCTGGAAAGCCATAGAAGGCGGGGCCATTCAGACTCAGAAAACGCTCAAACAAAACCTTCCCCTCCGCACTGCCCAGATCCACCCCAGCTTCCTCAAAAGCCATCGCATAAAGCTGTGGCGCACACCCTCCGGTGAAACATCCCGCTGCACAGCCGCAGGCCGTCGCCTTGGTCGTATGCGGAGCGCTGTCCGTGCCGGCAAAAAACTTGTTTTGACTGGCCTTTGTCACCTGCTGGCGCAAGGCTGCACGGTCATCTTGAAACTTCACAATGGGCAGGCAGTAGAGGTGGTATTTCAGCCCTTGGATCAGATGCCCCATGGTATAAAGCAGGTGCTGCGGCGTAATCGTCGCACCCACATGCTCCGGCGCAGCGGCCACAAACTCCGCTGCTGTGCGTGTGGTGATGTGCTCGCACACGATGCGCAGTTTTGGATGCGCTTCGATGAGGCGCGGCATCCTTTCCGTGTAGAAACGCGTTTCCGCATTCTGATGCGCATCCAGGTAATCCGGCCCGCTCAGTGCATGCTGCTCGCCATGGATGCAGAGGATGATTCCGTGCTCTTCCATCGCTCGGAAAACCTCTCCACCGATGAGGTCATCCATCGGCATGCCATGCTCCGAATTCGTCGTGCCATGGGGCGGGTAGTACTTGCAGGCCCGCAGCAGCCCGGAGGCCGCCCCTTCGCGGATCATTGCCGCCGTAGTATGCCGAGTCAGATAAAGCGGCACAATGAGCTGCTCAAAGGCATCCGCCCCCGCCGCTCTCAGCTCCGCCGAATAACTCTCAATGGACCAGCCATCCGCCTGGGCCGCTCCTGAGACCCTTGATACCGGCGGCTGCGTATTCGGCATCGCCAGCGCCCCCGCGCAGCCCATGTCTCGATGCGCTTTGATATAAGCTTCAACCGCCGGTCCCTGGCGGAAGTGAGTATGGAGGTCGAACCATTTCGGGAGATCAAGTGTCATGGGATTCTGTTAGCGTGGACTCCTCCCGGATCAATCAAGAGCTTATGCCGCCACCTTCAGGACTCCACGATTTCACCCGGCGCAGCCTGCTGGCGCACATGCTCCACAAGGGCTTTGAAGGCCTTGCCTTGGTAGCGATAGGAGTTCCACATCAGGGCCACGGTGCGCAGCGGTTTTTCACCGTTAAAGGAGCGATAAACACGACGGTTGCTGACGTCAATCCGGCGCGCCATTTCCGGGACGATGGAGACGCCGTGATCCAGCGCCACCAGTTCCTGCACAGTGGTGAGCTGGCTGGTGCGCTCCACCGTGACCGGCTGCACCGACTGCCGCCGGCAAAAGGAGGAGATGTTTTCCGCCAGGCAGTGCGCCTCGCTCAGCATCACAAAGGGGTAGCCATCCACCGCTGCCACACGGATGCTTTCCTCTTCCGCCAGTGGATGACCGGCAGGCAGCACCAGCAGCAGCTCTTCCGAAAACAGCGGCTCGACTTCCAAATACTTAGCGATGATCGGCAGCGCCACAATGGCCAGGTCAATTTCACCGTGACTGCAGCTTTTGATCAGTGCTTCCGTCGTGTCTTCATGAACGATCACCGAAATGTCCGGGTGTTTTTCCGCGAAGCTGCCCAGCAGACTGGGCAGAAAATAAGGCGCAATCGTCGGGATGGCCCCCAGCCGCACACGGCCCCGCCGGCTTGCCTCAGCCACCTCGGTAAAGGTGTCCTCCACGAGTTTCAGGATCTTCCTGGCCCGTTCCAAAAGGAGCTCCCCCAGGTCCGTCAGCACCACCTCGCGAGGCTTGCGCTCGAACAACGGCTGGCCGAGCTGGTCTTCCAGCTTCTGAATGGCCCGGCTCAGGGCTGATTGGGAGAGATTCAGTTCCTCTGCTGCCCGAGTGAAGTTCTTCGTCCGCGACAGGACGACGAATTGCTCAAGCGACTGGAAATCCAAGGTGTTTCTCATGGAATCATCTAGCAATGCGTTTTTCGCATAGCAAGCATTCTGATAATGCATTGGATGCATGATGCATTTCACGGCATAACATTCCCCTGTTCGGCCTCAACCGAGTCCGCGACGCACCCAACCCACCTACTACGCTATGAAACTACCAAAATTCAGGGCCCTGCTTTCCACTCTGATGCTGGCTCCGGTCATGATGGCATCAGCTCAGGACACTGCGGCCCCCGCCGCACCGGATAAACCAGCCGAAGACGCCAGCAAATGCCCCGTCATGGGCACACCCGCCGGTCCCATGCGCCACACCGCCGCCGGAGGAATGTCCAACAGCGACTGGTGGCCTGAGCAGCTCAATCTCAAAATTCTGCATCAAAACTCCCCCAAGGGTAACCCCATGGGAGGCGAGTTCGATTATGCCAAGGAGTTTCAAAAACTGGACCTGGAAGCCCTGCGGAAGGACCTGCGCGAGCTGATGACCACCTCGCAGAAATGGTGGCCTGCCGACTATGGCAACTACGGCCCGTTTTTCATCCGCATGGCCTGGCACAGTGCCGGAACCTATCGTCTGAGTGATGGCCGTGGCGGTGCCGGATACGGCACGCAGCGCTTTGCCCCGCTGAACAGCTGGCCGGACAATGCCAACCTGGACAAGGCGCGCCGCCTCCTTTGGCCCATCAAGCAAAAGTACGGTAACAAGATTTCCTGGGCAGACCTGATGGTGCTCACAGGTAATGTCGCCCTGGAGACGATGGGCTTTAAGACCTTTGGTTTCGGTGGCGGGCGTGAAGACGTCTGGGAACCGCAGGAAGACATCTACTGGGGTCCTGAAACTGAATGGCTGGGAGACAAACGCTACAGCGGCGACCGGGAGCTGGAAAAGCCTCTCGCTGCCGTCCAGATGGGCCTGATTTACGTCAATCCGGAAGGCCCCAATGGCAACCCTGATCCTCTGGCCGCCGCCAAGGATATCCGTGCCACCTTCGGCAACATGGCCATGAATGACGAAGAAACCGTCGCGCTCATCGCCGGTGGCCACACCTTCGGCAAGGCACACGGTGCAGCCAAGCCCGATGGAAACGTCGGACCTGAGCCAGAAGGTGCTCCTTTGGAAGAGCAGGGCCTCGGCTGGAAGAACAAGCATGGCAAAGGCAATGCCGAAGACACCATCACCAGCGGCCTGGAAGGTGCCTGGACCTCCACCCCTGCCGCCTGGTCCCACGGCTACTTCACCAACCTTTTTGCCTTTGAGTGGGAGAAAACCAAAAGCCCGGCCGGAGCCACCCAGTGGATCCCCAAAGGCGGCGCTGGCAAGGACATGGTACCTGATGCGCACGACCCGGCCAAGCGCCACGTGCCCATCATGTTCACCACGGACATTGCCCTCCGGGAAGACCCGGCCTATGCCAAAATCTCCAAGCGTTTCCTGGAAAACCCCGACCAGTTCGCCGAAGCCTTTGCCAAAGCCTGGTATAAGCTGACCCACCGCGACATGGGCCCGGCTGAGCGTTACCTTGGCCCCCTCGTTCCCAAAGAAAAACTCCTCTGGCAGGATCCCGTTCCTTCCGTGGACCATGAGCTTGTTGGCGAGCAGGACATCGCCGCACTGAAAAGCAAGATCCGCGAATCCGGCCTCACCATCCCACAGCTTGTCTCCACCGCCTGGGCCTCCGCCTCCACCTTCCGTGGCAGCGACAAGCGCGGCGGCGCCAATGGTGCCCGCATCCGCCTGGCTCCGCAGAAGGACTGGGAAGTCAACCAGCCAAAGCAGCTCGCCAAAGTCCTGGAGACGCTTGAGAAGATCCAAAAGGAATTCAACGAAGCCCAGTCGGGTAACAAGAAGGTCTCCCTCGCCGATCTCATCGTGCTCGGCGGCAGCGTCGGTGTGGAAGAGGCTGCCAAAAAGGCGGGCCACACCCTTGAGGTTCCTTTCCATCCGGGCCGCACAGACGCCACCCAGGAGATGACCGACGTCGAAGCCTTCGCCGTGCTGGAACCAAAGTCCGACGGTTTCCGCAACTTCCTCGGCCATGAGCTTGACCGCCCCGCGCCTGAGAACCTTGTTGACCGCGCCCAATTGCTGAAGCTCTCCGCTCCGGAAATGGCCGTCCTCGTCGGGGGTATGCGCGTGCTCGGCACCAACGTTGGCGACCCCAATCTGGGCGTCCTGACCAAGCGCCGCGAAGCCCTGACCAATGACTTCTTTGTGAACCTGCTGGCCATGGGGACGGACTGGAAAAAGTCCGATGTGTGCGAGCACTTCTATGAAGGCCGCGACGCGGAAACCGGCGATACCAAATGGACTGCCACCGCCGTTGATCTCGTCTTCGGTTCCAACTCCCAGCTCCGTGCCATTTCTGAAGTCTATGCCAGCGCAGACGCCGAGGTGAAGTTCGTCACCGACTTCGTCGCCGCCTGGACCAAGGTCATGGACGCCGACCGCTTTGATTTGAAGAAGTAATTATAGGCTGAGCGCTGCTCATCTGCCAGCCCATCCCGGCCTTCATCGGTCGGGGTGGGCTTTTGTTTGGGGCAGATAGCCGCCCCCCTTCTGGAGACAGTCTATGGGAGCTACCGCGCTGCATTATCCGCACATTCTTGATGGATGGGCGAAGGGTTCAGACTTCTCCCAACGTACTACTGCGCTCTATATGCGCACACTCGCACTCACTTCACTCCTTGCCAGCCTGGCCTTTTTGGCGAAGGCGGAAATCAAGCTCCCCGCCATCATTGGGGATAACATGGTCCTGCAGCAGAAGCAGGCCAACCCGCTCTGGGGCTGGGACACACCCGGCACGGAGGTGACGGTCAAGTTTGCCGGCCAGACAAAGACGGCCAAGGCAGGAGCAGATGGCAAATGGACGGTGAAGCTGGACGCTGTGCCAGCGAATGCCAAACCGGCCACGATCTCCATCCAGGGCACGACGAAGAAGGTGGTGAAAAACGTTCTGGTAGGCGAGGTGTGGGTCTGCTCCGGACAGTCGAACATGCAGTGGTCCGTGAACGGGTGCTGGGATGCGGATCTGGAAATCGCCACGGCGAAGTATCCGAACATCCGACTCATCTCCGTGCCACAGGTGGGCACGCAGGAGCCTCAACAGGATTTTAAAGGCGAGTGGAAGGAGTGCTCACCAGAGACGGTGGGACCCTTCAGTGCCGTGGGTTATTTTTACGGACGGGTGCTGCACCGAATGCTCGACGTGCCCGTGGGCCTGATTAACAATGCCTGGGGCGGCAGCGCAGCAGAGGCCTGGGTACGCCGGGACGTGCTGGAAAAGGATGCCCGGTTCAAAGGCCTGATGGCCGGCTGGGTTCAAAATGAAAAGAACCTGTCCACGGAGAAAGCGCTGGCAGATCATGAGAAAGCCATGGCTGCCTGGACAAAAAAGAAGAACGAAGCCGCCAAAGCCAAACAGCCCTTTGCAACCCGCGCTCCGCAAGGCCCTAAAGAGATCCTCGGCGGCAAATCCCGGCCCGGTAACATCTACAACGGCGTGCTGCTGCCCACCATCGGTTATGGCATCAAAGGCGCCATCTGGTACCAGGGCGAATCCAATGCCGGCCGCGCCTATGAATACGGCTATCTTTTCCCGCTCATGATCCAGCACTGGCGCCAGGAGTGGAAGCAGGGGGATTTCCCCTTCTACTGGGTGCAACTGGCTGACTTCATGCCGGAAGTCCCCACCCCCGGTGACAGCGCCTGGGCAGAGCTCCGCGAAAGCCAGACCAAGACCCAGTCCGTCATCAAAAACGGCGGCCAGGCCGTCATCATTGACCTGGGGGATGCCAATGATATCCACCCCAAAAACAAACGCGATGTGGCCGAGCGCCTGGCCCGTCTTGCCCTGGTGAATGATTATGGTCTCAAGCTGCGCCATCGCAGCCCGGAATATAAATCGGTGGCCTTCGATGGTGGCAAAGCGATCGTTACTATGGACAACTTCGGCTCCAGCCTGCGCACCGTGGATGTGAGCGAGGTGAAGGGCTTTGCCATCTGCGGAGAGGACCGCAAATGGGTGTGGGCCAATGCCAAGATCATGAGCCGTGACAAAGTGGAAGTCAGCTCCCCGGAGGTGGCCAAGCCTGTGGCCGTCCGTTATGCCTGGGCCAACAACCCGGTGTGCAATCTCTACAGCATTGACGGTCTGCCGGTGACGCCCTTCCGCACCGATGACTTCCCAATGACCACAAAGCCGAAGGAGTAACGCCAAGCTCAAAACCGTGGCGGATGAAGACAGCGGTGTGGCAACCATGAAACATCATTAATGGATTCCTCATGATCTCCTTTCCTCCCCGCCTGCTTTGGCTTCTTACACTGGCTCTCCTTGTACCACCCAATGCACCAGGAGATGAGAAAAAGGAGGCCCCCGCCATCCGGCACCAGGTGGTCTATCACAAAAAGGGCCGCTTCGGCGGCTGGCCTGCCAACCACGGCATCTGGAGCTGGGGAGATGAGATTCTCTTTGGCTTCAGTGCCGCCCATTTTAAAGACTACGAAGGCAGCACCCACGCAGTGGACCGCAAAAAACCGGAGCATCATCTCCTGGCGCGCAGCCTGGATGGCGGGGAGACCTGGACCGTCACCGACCCCTCTGAAAAAGGCGTCATGGTTCCGCGTGGTGCCATGCTCATGGGCAAGCCACTGCCCGGCGTGGATATTCCACCGCTGCGGCAGCTAAATGAAGCCATTGATTTCACGCACCCCGGCCTAGCCCTCACCTTCCGCATGGAAGACTATCGCGGCGGCGGCCAGTCCCGCTTTTACTTCTCCTATGACCGGGGGAAAAACTGGAACGGCCCCTTTGCTTTGCCGCTGTTTGGTACGCCGGGCATCGGTGCACGCACGGATTACATCGTCAATGGTCCGCACGATCTGATGGCCTTTTTATCCGCCGGGAAAACCGATGGCAAGACGGGCCGGACGTTGTGCGTGCAGACCAAGAATGGCGGTGTGAGCTGGGAGTTTGTCTCATGGATCGGCCCGGAGCCGGAGGGCTATCACGTGATGCCCTCCAGCGTTCGGCTCAATGAAAAGGAACTGCTCACCGTCATCCGCGTGAGCAGCAAGCCGCTGGCCGCCTATCACTCCCCCGACAATGGAAAAACCTGGGACCTCCGTTGCGATGCCGTCGCCATGACCGGCCTCCGCAGCCGCACCAATCCCCCCAGCCTGCTCAAGCTGCAAGACGGCCGCCTTGCCGTCGTCTATGGCTACCGCGCAAAACCCTACGGCCTCCGCGCCAGCTTCAGCAGCGATGACGGACGCACCTGGGGCGGCGAAGTCATCCTGCGCGATGACGGTGCAAGCTGGGACATCGGTTACCCGCGCTCTGTCCAGCGGCCGGATGGAAAAGTCGTCAGCGTCTATTATTATCACGACAAAGCACAAGGCCCGGAGCCCTACATTGCCGGGACCATCTGGGATCCCGCCCGCGTCACTGCGGAGAAAACGGCTCCGCAGCAATGAAGCGTTTCTCACTTCTCAAACACCACTTTGCCGCCTAACCAGGTTTTCAACACGACCGTTTGCGGCAGGTCATCAATGAGGCAGTTCAGCGGATCGCGGTCCACCAGGATCAGGTCTGCCAGCCTGCCCTTTTCGATGGAACCCGTATCCTTCTCCAGCTTCAGCAGATAGGCGTTGTTGGTGGTGTAAAGGCGCAGCGCTTCTTCACGGGTGATGGCGTTTTGAATGTGGACCGGCTGGTCCAGCTTGCGTGCCTGGCGGGTGATGGCGGTCCACATGCCTAACCAGGGATTGTATGGGTTCACGCTGCGGAAGGAGCCGATCTTTTGCATGTGGTCGCTGCCGCCACCCACGATGAGCTTCTGGTCAAAGCAGGCACGCAGAGGCTGGAACAGGGCCATGCGTTTCTCGCCAAAGTGCCGGGTCAAGGTGCGTCCGTCCATGTGCAGCCAGATGGGCTGAAGGTCCACGCAGACGCCCAGCGCGGCGGCTTTGGCGATGGATTCCGGCTGCATGAAATTACAGTGCGTCACGCTGCTGCGGCTGTCGCGGATGGAGGTCTCCCGGTTCACGTCCTCATACACTCCCAGCAGCGTCGCCACCGCCGCATCGCCCACGGAATGTGCGGTGAACTGCAGCCCGGCGCCGGCAATTTTGGCCACCATCTGACGCAGCCGGTCCACGGGGATCTTCTGCTCGCCACGATAGGTGGGATCGCTGATGCCATAGGCCTCGCTGACTCCCCAGGGCTTGCTCATGAAGGAGCTGCCCGTCAGCATGCCGCCGTCCAGAAACACCTTGGTGCCGATGATCTGAAGCTCCGGATCCGGTTTCGTCAATGGATGTTTGATGATGTCCTCCATGGATTTCTCCATCGCCGGCCACAGGCTCATGGCGTTCAGCCCCATGGACACACGCACGCGGACCGGCAGTTCTTTTTTCTCCCGCATCTTCTCATAGAGCGCCAGCAGGCTGCTGCCGGAGTTTCGATCCGCAATCGTTGTTAGGCCGACAGAGGCGTAATCTCGAAACAGCTCCAGCGTGCGGTTATAAGTATCCTCCGTCGTGGCGCTTTTCGCTTTCTTGGCCGACTTGAGCCCCGGGCCAAAGCCGCGCAGCAGCCCGGTAGGTTCGCCGTTGGCATCCTTCTCCACCTTGCCCGGATGACCTTCCGGCAGTTTGAAATCCCGGTCAATCTTCCCCTGCTTCAGAGCCAGACTGTTGCACATGGAGTCCGGCCCGGTGGAAAAGACCACCGGGTTCTCCGGGGCCACCTCGTCCAGCTCGGCGCGTGTGGGGTATCGCCCCTCCTCCAGCCGCGTGATGAAGATCTGCCGCAGGCTGATGAGATCCCCCGGCTGCGAGGCCGCCACGCGGGTGCGGATGTAGGCCAGCACATCGGCGATGTTTTCCATCGTCGGAATCTCATGCTCAAACTCCGTCATCGCGGCGGAGGGATGCACATGGGAATCCATGAGCCCCGGCAGCAGTGTCTTCCCCTGCATGTCCAGCAGCTCCGTTCCTTCCCCCTTCAGCGCCAGCACCTCGTCATTGTCCCCGACTGCCACGATGCGTCCCGCCTCCACCGCCACCGCTTCCGCAAAGCTAAACCGTTCATCAACCGTGATGACACGCCCATGATGCAGGATGAGATCCGGGGCGGCTGCCAGCGGCAGGGTCAGGGCAAAAAACAGGGCAGGAATGCGCATGGGCTACCAACGCATCATCGCGCATTCTTCGTGCGGACAACTCAACACTTGCCCTTCCACAGTGCTGCACGTTAGGCTTCCGCTTTTTATGAAATACATTTTCCTACTTCTCCTCCTCAGCCTCACGGCTACCCTCGCCGCTGATCCCGCGCCTGAATTCAAAGGCGGCATCGAGCGGCTGGACCCGGCCTTTGACAAACTGATCGCCCCAGACTCCAAGGTCGAAGTTCTCGCCACCGGGTTCAACTGGTCCGAAGGCCCCGTCTGGAAGGACGGGCAGATCCTCTTTTCTGATGTGCCTGAGAACACCGTCTTTGCCTGGAAGGAAGGCGATACCAGCGCGGCGACGTTTTTAAAACCCAGCGGCAGCCTCAGCGGCAATGGCCAGGGGTCCAACGGCCTGGCGGTGGATGCCGCCGGCAGCCTCATCCTCTGCCAGCACGGAGAGCGCCGCATCGCGCGGCTGGAAAAAGACGGCAGCTTCACCTCCCTCGCGGACAAGTATGAGGGCAAACGCTTCAACAGCCCCAATGACCTCGTCATCGCCAAAAGCGGCGCGATCTTCTTCACCGATCCCCCTTACGGCATGAAGAAAGGCACCGAGCCGGATGCCCCTTACCATGGCGTCTATCGCCTGGACAAAGACGGCCATGTCAGCCTGATCATCGAGGACATCCTCTGGCCGAACGGCATCGCCCTCAGCCCGGATGAAAAGACGCTGTACATCGCCGTCTCCGACAAGGACAACGCCCGGCTCATGGCCTATGACCTCCAGGCCGATGGCAGCGTGAAAAACGGCCGCCTGTTCTTCCATGCGCAGCCGCTCAAGTCCGAGGCCCGCAAAGGCGGCTGCGATGGCATGAAGGTGGACGTGAAGGGAAACATCTGGACCACCGGCCCCGGCGGCGTGCTGGTCATCAGCCCGGAGGGCAAGCACCTCGGCTCCATCCTGACCGGTGTGCCCACCGGCAACTGCGCCTGGGGCGGGCCGGAAAAGGACACGATGTATGTCACAGCGGACATGTTTCTCCTGCGGGTGAAGACGCTGGTGAAAGGGTATTGATCCCCAAGGAGTGAGGCCATCCCGCCCTCATGCTGAGGCCAGGATGGCCTCACACCTTGTTATATTGTGACCTCTTTCCGTTCTAAAGGACCGCGATCACCGGCTTCTGCAAGCACGCGAGCGCAGAAACCGTAGGTTTGGGCTGCCTGTGAAGTTCACTTTTTCCATCCTCTGCCTGTTCATTGCCCCGGTCGCCTCCGCTGCTGTGGAGCTGTCTTTTGAGAAGGACATCCGTCCCATCCTCAAGGCGCACTGCTTCCACTGCCATGGTGAGGATGGCCACATGAAGGGCGACCTGGATGTGCGGCTGAAGCACTTCCTGGAAAAGGGCGGTGAATCCGGCCCTTCCATCGTTCCAGGAAAACCGCACGAAAGCCTGCTGCTGGAGGTCGTCAAAAACGGCGAGATGCCCAAGGCAGACAAGAAACTCAGTGCCGGAGAAATCGCCAAGATCGAGCAATGGATTGCCCAAGGTGCGAAGACGGTGCGGCCGGAGCCGGAGCAGATCACGGGGCCTTACATCACGGAGGAGGAGCGTGCCTGGTGGGCCTATCAGCCCATCCGCCGCAGTGCCGTGCCAGCATTGAAGAGCACAGGCAATGCCGTGGATGCCTTCATTCAGGCCCGGCTGACGGAGTTAAAATTGCAGCCATCCTCTCAGGCCGACCGCGCCACGTTGATCCGCCGCGCCGCCTTTGACCTCACCGGTCTGCCGCCCACAGCGGCGCAGGTGCAGGCTTTTATCAAGGACACGCGGCCGGATGCTTATGAGCGCCTCATTGATGACCTTTTGCAGTCGCCCCAATACGGTGAGCGTTGGGGCCGCCACTGGCTGGACGTGGTCGGTTATGCTGACAGTGAAGGTTACAACGACATCGACACGCCGCGCGACACCGCTTGGCGATATCGCGATTACGTCATCCGCGCTTTCAATGCGGACAAGCCTTTCGATGCTTTCATCCAGGAGCAGCTCGCCGGCGATGAGATGATCCCCATGCCGCCTCAGAATCTCACCCCTGAGCAGCAGGACAAACTCATCGCCACCGGCTTTCTGCGCATGGCTCCGGACGGCACCGGCAGCCGCAATGACGATGCCGCCCTGGCCAAAAACAGCGTGCTCACCGAGACGGTCAAAATCGTTTCCAGCTCTTTGTTAGGCATGACCGTTGGCTGTGCCGAGTGCCACGACCACCGGTATGACCCCATCCCGCAGGTGGATTTTTACAAACTGCGCGCCCTCTTTGAACCGGGCATGGACTGGCAGAAATGGCGCGACCCCAAGCAGCGGGAAATCTCCCTGCTGACCGAGCATCAAAAAGCATTCTCCAAAGAACTGGAAGCGAAGGCCAAGGAAGTTGAGGCAGAAGTGCAGCCAAGACTGGTGGAGCTGCAGGCCTGGGTCTTTGAACAAGAGCTGAAAAAGATCCCGGAGGACAAACGCGAGTTTGCTAAAACTGCAGGTCTGGCCTGGCAAAAGGACCAAAAATCGCTCAGCGAAGATCAAAAAAAATATTTGGGTGACCATCCCTTCCTGAAGGTGGCGGCCAACGCCGGTCCCCTGAACCTTTTCCTAGCCAATTACGACCGCGAGAAAGAGCTGGCGGATTTTCTGGCGGACAACACCGCCCGCGCCAAAGCCATCCGCGACCAAAAACCTGTTGAGGAAACTGTTCGTGCTTTTGTTGAACCGGTGGCCTTTGGCAACAAGTCCGCATTGCCAGTGACCAAACTCTTCCTTCGTGGCAATTACAACAGCCCCGGCCCGGAAGTGAATCCCGGTGACCTCACCATCCTGCGTCCTGAGCAGCCCATCGAATTCCCCGCCAAGGACCGCAGCCTGCCCACCACGGGCCGCCGTCTCGCCTATGCACGTCATCTCACTGACGGTAAACATCCCCTGCTGGCGCGAGTGCTGGTGAACCGCTTCTGGCTGCATCACTTTGGCCGCGGCCTGGTGAATACGCCCGGCGATTTTGGCACCCAGGGAGAGCTGCCCACGCACCCGGAACTGCTGGACTGGCTGGCGGCCGAGTTCATGGACAATGGCTGGAGCCTCAAGCACCTGCACCGCGTGATGATGACCAGCGCCACCTACCGCCAAAGCTCGGCCAAACGGCCTGAAGCCGAGCGCGTGGACGTGGCCAACGCCCGCTACTGGCGCATGAACGTCCGCCGTCTGGAGGCAGAGACTCTCCGCGATGCCATCCTGGCCACCACGGACCGGCTCAATGCCGCCTCCTTCGGTGCACCTGTGCCCATCTTTGAAGATGCCAATGCCCAGGTCGTCGTCGGCATGGACAAGCCCACCCCCGGCGGCCTGGAATTCCGCCGCAGCGTGTATGTGACGCAACGCCGCAGCACACCGGTTTATCAGCTCGCCGCCTTTGATGCCCCGCAGATGGAGCCTAACTGCGAGTTGCGCAACGTCAGCACCGTCGCCCCGCAGTCGTTGCTCATGATGAACAGCGCCTTTCTGGTGGAGCAGTCGCAGTTTTTTGCCAAGCGCATCCTTCAACAGGGTGCCGCCGATGCCCGCGCCCAGGTCACCTCTGCTTGGAGGCTTGCGTATGGAACCGAGCCTGCCAGCGCGGATTTAAAAGATCTCGAAAACTATCTGACCGAACAATCTGCCCTGCTCTCCAGTCAGCCGCTGAAAAAGGGCGATGTGGATCCTGTTGAAAAAGCCCTGGCCAGCCTGTGCCAGGTGCTGCTTGGGTCCAACCGTTTCATGTATGTGGACTGATCCTTGCTGCTGCTTTTAATTCCTGTCTCTCATCGCCATGTCCTCCTGCCTTTCCCGCCGCCATTTTTTAGGCACCAGTGCTTTTAATCTGAGCTCGCTCGGCCTCATGTCCCTGTTGCAAAAGGATGGCCTGCTGGCTGCCAATGCACCCGAGAAGCCGCTGCTGGAGCGGGTGACGTATGACAACCTGCCCAAGCAGCCTCACCATGCGCCACGGGCCAAGTCCATGATCTCCCTCTTCATGGGTGGCGGCCCCAGCCACATGGACATGTTTGATCCCAAGCCCCTACTGAACAAGTGGGACGGCAAGATCTTCCCGGGTGGTGAAATCAAGTTCGACAACGCCGGCGGCGCCACCCGCACCGTCATGGGCAGCCCTTTCAAATTTACCCCGCATGGCGAATGCGGCATGGAGCTTTCCGAGCTGATCCCGCACACCGCCAGCATCGCCGATGACATCTGCCTCATCCGCAGCATGAACCTCACTGGCATCCGCAATCACGTCGCGGGCATGAAGGCACTGGATACTGGCAGCGGCCTCAGCGGGCGCCCGGCTCTGGGAAGCTGGCTGAGCTACGGCCTGGGCAGCGAATCGCAAAACCTGCCATCCTTTGTTGCACTTGTGGTTGGGAAAAACCCGCCCGGCTCGCCTTACTGGGCCAGCGGCCTGCTGCCCTCCGTCTTCCAGGGTACCCATGTGCGTGAGCAGCAGCCGCGCATCATGAACCTGGACCCTCCCGCCTACCTGAAAGGCCCCGCCCAGGAAAAACAGCTCTCGCTTTTGGACAAGCTCAATGGCCGCCACCTGCTGGAGCATCCCGGTGAGCTGGACCTGCAGGCCCGCATCGCCAGTTATCAACTCGCCGCCCGCATGCAGACTGCCGCCAGCGATGCTCTGGACATTTCCAAAGAAACGGACGCCACCCGGAAACTCTACGGCACCGAAGACACCCGCACCCGCCGCCTGGCGGAGGCCTGCATCATCGCCCGCCGTCTGGTGGAGCGCGGCGTCCGTTTTGTGCAGATCTGGGATTACTCCTGGGACATGCACGAGAACATCAATGAATCCCTCCAGCGCCGCTGCGCCGCCAATGACCAGCCCAGCGCTGCGCTGGTGAAGGACCTCAAATCACGCGGCATGCTGGATGACACCCTCGTCTTCTGGGGCGGCGAAATGGGCCGCCTGCCAGTGATCCAAGGCCGGGGAAATGCCAAGCCGGGCCGCGACCACAACACCGACGGGTTCAGCATCTGGATGGCCGGCGGTGGAGTTAAAAAAGGCCACATCCATGGAGCCACCGATGAATGGGGCCTCCATGCCGTGGACCAGGTGGTCCATCATTACGATTACCTGGCCACCGTCCTGCACCTCTTCGGCCTGGATGCGAACAAGCTGACCTATAAACGCAATGGCCGCGCCGAAACCATCCTCAATGGCATGCCCGGCCAGGTGGTGAAGGGTATACTCTCGTAAACTTGACGGCTCATCGCTTGTACAGCATCAGCACCCGGAACAGCCGCCCCATGAAGGCCGGATGCGTCAGGGAATGATACTGCCGCAGCAGCGCCTGGGTATTCGTATCCGTTTTTCCCTCCAGACCGGCCAGCACGGATAAACCAAGTTTGCCCAGGAACCGGCCCTGCAGCTCATACGTCCGCAGTTTCATGCCTGCGGATTCCGCCACCTCGATCAGCCGCGTAAAGTTCACATGCGTAGTCAGGTCGCATTCGCCCAGGTCCTCCAGCACGCGGTCATCCGTCTGATGGCCCTTATACCGGCGCAGGGTGCCGGTCTTGCGTTCCGGCGAATACAATTCCGCCTCATCAAAGCCGTAATCGGCGACGTAAACCGCCCCGCAAAAAGGCGCGGCGGCCAGTTCGGCCATCCAGTCCAGCGCTGCCAGATTGACCTCGGTGGTGTATCCTTCCCCCAGATCCACGGGCAGCCGTTTAAGCTCGGCAGCCAGTTTTTCAGAGGACGGCGGGCCGGGTATAAACCCCAGGCCATCGCCCTCCCTCTGAACGTAGAGCTCCTGCCATGCGGCACCATCCCAGCGCACCAGGTGTACCGGCATGGCATCTGGCAGCTCATTACAAACATAAAACGCAGGAACGGCAGGCAAATCCGCCAGCGAGGCGACCCAGCGCACACGTTCTTCAAAATGCGCAAGCCGTTGACGCTGAGCATCTTCGTATCGAGGATTCGGTTCCACGATGAAATAAGGTACATCCACCGCAGCGAGGATGTCCTCTGCCAGCTGGCCGTCATGCGCCGCCTGCTCGATGATGACAAAATCCGCCGGACTGCCCATCTCCGCCTTGAGTTCCAGGGCCAGTTTTCCCAGCAATCTGCCATACAGCGGTCCCACCGAAACGGCGGTATAAAAATCCCCGCTACGCCCGATCCGGCGCGGCCCCGGACCATAATATCCATATTCGGGGTGGTACAGAGCCTGGTCCATCACCTCGGCAAACGTCAGCCTGCTGGAAAATGAAGCGGAAATCTTGTCGTGCAAAATGCTTGTCAAGGTGGTCATTGGGAAACAAGTGGCGCAAACGCACAACAGCCATTAAGTTATCACCCCTTGCAATCAAGGGCATCCCCTCATGTTTGGCAAAGATTTGGAAACTAAACCCCAGACGAACTGGCGCGGCGAGACCGGGCTGAAGCTTCCCTTTTACCGTCGTGTCTGGTTCAGCGCACTCATGGCCCTGTTGATCCTGGTCGGTCTGACCGGTCTCGGCACGTATGCCATCATCGTAGCACCCTTGCATGAAAAAGCCCAGACCTATGACCTGGAGGAAATCCGCAAACTGGAGGCCGCCAGCATCATTTATGACCGCAACGGCGAGGAGCTTTCCCGCATCTACGTGCTTAATCGCACCCCGGTGCCGATCAAAGAGGTGCCCCAGCATTTCATTGATGCGCTGACGGCCCAGGAAGACAGCCGCTTTTTCCAGCATGACGGAGTGGACTACATCGGCCTCACCCGTGCCGTGATTGAAAACATCAAAGCAGGCCGCACCACCCAGGGTGCCAGTACCATCACCCAGCAGCTTGCCCGGCAGACCTTCGGCCTCATGGAGAAGAAGTACAAACGCAAGATCGTCGAGGCGTTTGTGGCCCAGCGGATTGAGAAGAAGTTTACCAAACCGGAGATCCTGGAACTTTATCTGAACCGCATTTTCTTCGGTAAAAATTTCTACGGCATCCAGGCGGCTGCGCTCGGTTACTTTGGCAAAGATGCCAGGGAACTGACCGTGGATGAAGCCGCCACCATTGCCGGCCTGATCAAAAGCCCCAACAACATTGAGCCCATCGGCCATCCGGAACGGGCGGTCAAGGAACGCAATTACGTGCTGGAGCGCATGGTCATTGAGGGCAGCCTGAGCCGTGGGGATGCAGAGCGCTTCAAGCTGAAGCCCATGGTCACCGCCCCTCAAACCAGTGATCCCAGGCTAAGCTACGTTTTCGACGAAGTCCGTCAGGAGGTGGTTTCCATTGTCGGCGAGGAACGGGCGGCCATCGGCGGTTTTCAAATCTACACCAGCATTGACAAGGATCTGCAAAAGGCGGCCGAGATTGCAATGAAAAAACGCCTGGCCGAGGTGGAGACCCGCGAAGGGTATGCCCATCAGACCTACACCCAGTTCCGCGGCATTCTGGGAGAGTGGTTCGGCAAAAAGACGAAAGGCGAACTCACGCCGGAAATGTCCCGGCCCATTCCCGAATACCTGCAGGGGGCGGCCATCGTCATGGACAACACGGACGGCTCCATCCTGGCCATGGTGGGCGGGCGTGACTTCATTGACAGCCAGTATAACCGCGCCACCGACGGGGTGCGCCCGGTAGGCACGGCGTTCACACCCTTTGTCTATGCCGCCGCCTTTTCCAAACCCGGTTACTTTCCGATGAGCCCCCTCGCCGATGAACCCCTGGACAACCGGCGGGTCATGATCGGCGGCCTGACCGGCATCCTGGGTGAGTGGGGCATGGAAGTTCCCGATCCCAAATGGTCCCGCAACCCCATCAGCGCCCGTGAGGCCCTGGTAGGCTCCCACAATTCTGCCACGGTCCGCCTTGGCGAGCGCATTGCTTTGGAAGGCGGGCGTATCCGTCAGGATTTCCGGGATTTCGCCAAACTCGCCGGCATTCGCACTCCGCTGCGGGAATTCCCCTCCACTTTCCTGGGGGCCACGGAACTCCGGCTGGATGAAATGTGCCTCGCCTATTCCTGCTTTCCCACATTAGGAAAGCGCCCGCCGAAGCAGCACCTCATCCAGCGCATCACCGATTTCCGTGGCAAGACCGTCTTCCAGCTTGATGAGAAGACGCTGCAGCCGGTCCGCGCCATGGATGAGATCGCCGCCTACCAGACCCATACCTGCCTGACGGAAGCCCTGCATCGCGGCACAGGCGCGCCATCCATCGAATATGGCCTGGGTGATTTCCCGGCAGGCGGAAAAACCGGTACCCATTATGAATCCAAGGACTTGTGGTTCCTGGGTTATACCTCGGCAGTGACCTGCGGTGTGTGGGTGGGCTTTGACCGGCATAAAACCATCTATCCCGGTGCCTTCTCCAACAAGATCGCCCTTCCGATCTGGACGGACATCATCAATGCCTCCACCAAGGTGCGGACACCCATGGAAATCAATCCGCCAGAGTCCGCCGAGCGCATCGAGATCTGCCGGGTCAGCGGCCTGCGGGCCAGCGACTTCTGCTATGACAAGGTCAAGGGACCCGACGGTGTTGAGCGTTCTGTGCGTAGCACGTATTCTGAATATCTCCGCCCCGGCACCAGCTTTAACATGACCTGCCCAGTCCATACCGGCGAAGGGCTGCCTGCAGATCTGGCCCGTTTTCACCAGTCCATTCAAAACACCACGGATACGGCGCTTTTGGCCGAAGCTAGCAAGTTCGCCAATGTGGAACCGGTGTATCTTCAGGATCCCATCATTATAGGTGAGGACCCCTACAATTCTGAAAAGCCCATTCTGCGTGCCCGGCCGGTGAATGATGACGGCACTCCGATCCTGCGGGCTCTTCCCGTGGGTGTGGATGAAAGCGGGATTTCTGAACAGCCGGTCATCAAACTCAAGCCGCCGCCACCGATGAAAATCGAGTTGTAAAGGCCGCACCAGCAAGGGCCAAAGACAAACTGACAACCGGCTGCATTTTTGGGGAGAAATCTGCCGCCAACTGGCTAGGCTGGGCAGGCCAATGGCCGATTCCTTTGTCCACCTCCACCTGCATTCCGAATACTCTCTCCTCGATGGCGCGGTCCGTTTGGACGATCTCGTCAAGCGCACGAAAGAGCTGGGAATGCCTGCGGTCGCGGTGACAGACCATGGAAACCTTTATGGGGCCATTGATTTCTATATGGCCGCCCGGAAGGCGAAAGTGAAGCCCATCCTAGGCTGCGAGGTTTACCTGGCCCCAGGCTCCATGCATGACAAAAAGGAAGTGCAGGGCCGCAAGCGCGCCTCCCACCTGACGCTCCTGGCTGCAAGCAACGAAGGTTATGAAAACCTCTCCCGCATCGTCACGGAGGCGCACCTATATGGCCAGTGGTACAGCCCCCGGCTGGACAAGGACCTGCTGCGCAAACACAGCAAAGGCCTCATCTGCCTCAGCGGCTGCATCAACGGGGAGGTCAACCAGCTTCTGCTGACCGACCGCAAAGACGAAGCGGAAAAAAGCCTCCTGGAATTTCGCGACATCTTCGGTCCTGAAAACTTTTACCTGGAGCTCCATGACCACGGCATGGAGCAGCAGCGCACCGTCGCGCGCCAGCTCATCGAATGGGGCAAAAAGTATGATTTGAAGACCGTCGCGGCGAATGACGTGCATTTCATGGACCGTGACGATCATGAAAGCCATGACATCATGATCTGCATCGGCACAGGTGCGAACGTTCATGATACCAACCGTCTGACCTATTCCCCAGAAGTCTATTTTAAGACGGCGGAAGAAATGCGCGCCCTTTTCAAAGAAGTGCCGGAGGCCTGCGACGCCACCCTGGAAATCGCCGAAAGGTGCAACATTGATATCCGCCTGGATTCCACCAGCATTGACCGGTATCCCCAGTATCCGCTGGAAGGCCAGTGGACAGACCGCAATGTTTACCTGCGCCATCTTTGCGAGGAAGGCCTCATCCGCCGCTACGGTCGCGACCGTGCCCTAAACGATGAAGCCCTCCGCCAGCGTATGGACTATGAGCTGGCCCTGCTGGCGGAAAAGAACTTCACCAGTTACTTCCTCATCGTCTGGGACTTCATCAACTGGGCACGCGAGCACGGCATCCCCGTAGGACCAGGGCGTGGTTCTGCCGCAGGCTCCGTCGTGGCGTATGTGCTGGGCATCACGGACATTGATCCGCTGCGCTTCGAGCTGGTGTTCGAGCGCTTCCTGAACCCTGAGCGAGTCAGCCCTCCGGATATTGACATCGACTTCTGCCAGACCCGCCGTGGCGAGGTCATCCAGTATGTGCGTGAGAAATATGGTGACCTCAGCGTCAGCCACATCATCACCTTTGGCACCATGGGTGCGAAGTCTGTTGTGCGCGATGTAGGACGTGTACTGGGCTGGAGTTATGGTGATGCCGACCGCCTTTCCAAGATGATCCCCACCGAGCTGAACATCACGCTCGCCGGCGAGGACAAGGTGGACAAGGCTACGGGCAAGAAGATCCACATTGACGGGGCCATTGACAAAAACCCGGAGTTGAAAGCTTACATCGAGAACGACAGCAATGCCCAGGAACTCTGGAAGCATGCCACGTTCCTGGAAGGCATCACGCGCGGCACAGGCATTCATGCGGCGGGTGTCGTCATCGGTGACCGTCCCCTGTATGATTTCATCGCCCTGACACGAGGCAACGAGGAGGAAATTGTCTCCCAGTTTGCCATGAAACCGCTCACTGAACTGGGCATGCTCAAGATGGATTTCCTGGGGCTGAAAACGCTGACGGTTATCCACGAGGCCGAGTACTGGGTGCAGAAACGGGTGCCTGGTTTTAACACCTCTGACGCGCCTTTGGATGACGTCAAAACATTTGAGATGTTGCAGCGGGGGGAAACGGTCGCGGTGTTCCAGATGGAATCTGGCGGCATGATCAATACCTGCAAGCAGCTCGGTCCAGACAAGATCGAGGAGATCATCGCTATCCTCGCCCTGTACCGTCCGGGGCCCATGCAGTTTATTCCCGACTACATCCAGCGCAAAAAAGGCCTGGAAGAGGTGGAGTATCCGCACCCGCTGCTGGAGAAGATCGCCAAGGAAACGTATGGGATTCTGGTTTACCAGGAGCAGGTGCAGCAGGCCGCCAACGTGCTTGCCGGATTTACTCTCGGCCAGGCTGACTTGTTGCGCCGGGCGATGGGTAAAAAGGATGCAGCTGAAATGGCCCGCCAGCGTATTGCCTTCGTTGCCGGCTGCAAAACCACCAACGACATCGGTGACAAGCAGGCCAACGCTGTTTTCGACTTGCTGGAAAAGTTCGCCCAATACGGCTTCAACAAATCCCATTCCGCTGCGTATGGGATTGTGACATATCGCACGGCTTATCTGAAGGCCAACTATCCGGTCGAGTTCATGACCGGCGTGCTCAGCCTGGAAGTCAGTAACACGGACAAAATCGCCAACTTCGTGAGCGAGTCCTTGCGCATGGGCATCCCGATCCTGCCACCGGACATCAACCGGTCGCTGCTCAAGTTTTCCCCTGAGCGCACCAAAGACGCCAGCCCGGACATCGAAGGCCCCAATGCCATCCGCTTCGGCCTGAGCGCGGTGAAAAACGTCGGTGAAGCCGCCATGGCCACCGCCATTGAAGAGCGTGAAAAAAACGGCCCCTTCAAGAGCCTTGAAGACTTTGCCGCACGCATGGATACGCGGGCAGTGAACAAGAAGCTGCTGGAAGCGCTAGTGAAGTCTGGTGCCTTTGATTTCACCAAGGAGCACCGGGCTTCCCTGTTCGCCAAACTGGAGCAGGTGCTGGCTTCCGCCGCCTCCGCCCAAAAGGATAAAAAAGCGGGCCAGGGCGGCCTGTTTGATGACTTTGCCATGGCTCCGCCGAAGAAGGCCGCAGCCCAGGTGGCCATTGAGCCTTGGACCATGGATGAGACGCTGGCTTTTGAAAAAGAGCTGCTCGGTTTCTACGTCAGCGGCCATCCCCTGGACAGCTACCGGGGCAACTTTGAATCCAGCAAGCTGACCAAGATCATTGCGCTGGAGGAGGTGGATACCAGTGGAAAACCGCAGACCGTTTACATCGCCGGCATCGTCAACAGCCTGGACGTGAAGTACTCGAAAAAGGACAACCGCCCTTTTGCCACCTTTACCTTTGAAGACTTCACCGGCCAGATCGAGATGATGGTCTGGAGCGACGAATACGAGAAATTCAAAGACGTGCTGAAAGTGGGCAGCGTCCTCGGCCTGCGTTGCCGCTGCATGAAAGACCAGCGCACTGAAGGCAACCGCCTGACACTGGGCGATGCCAAGCCGCTTCAGCCCAAAAAAGCCCGTCTGACCAACGCTGGTGAAGCGGGAGTGGAGGCCCCTGCCAAGCCCGCCGCTCCCCCTGCCCCACCCAAGCCGCTTGTGCTGCGCCTGGACTGCAAACGCCACAGCCAGATTGATCTCGAGCGAATCCACGAAGTACTCGTTCAATACCCTGGGGAACTGCCAGTTATCTTTGACTTTGCCTATAACGGTGGCCGCCGCATACGCCTGCAAGCAGGCGATGAATACCGCGTCAGCCAGACCAAGGACCTGGTGCAGCAACTGATGATCTGGCTATGACAAGGACGGTTCGTCCGGGTAATGCCAGGCCGAATGATGACTGCTGGAGCAGGTCTTATTCCACCGCCCGCACACGTAACTGTCGCAGGGAAAACAGCTCGCTGTCGCATTCGCTGAGGCGGCGGGCACCGTCTTTGCGCTTGGGGCCAAAGAGGGTG